>DASXYL010000084.1:0-41875 GCA_036502575.1 Jatrophihabitantaceae bacterium
TTCGCGAGCGGCAATGAAGCGGTCCTTCACCACAACCCTCGCGTCGTTCGTCGTCGTCGTCATCGCCGGTAGCAGGAGGTATGAGATCACGTCAGCGGGAGCTGATATTCCTGCTGGCTGCAATGCGAGAGCGGCGCCAGCTACTGATCCGCACGGCAGCGGTGACTGCCCTGGTCATGAGGGGATCTCTAATGCGCTCAGGAGTGCATCCCCGATCGACGAGCCGGGCGATCCGGTGCCGGATCAGGTCGGCGAATGTCTCGGCAAGCGCCAGAGACTTCGACGCGCACCAACTGATCGCCCCCACGAACTATCAACAAAGTGCCGTCAGGTGCACGAACGCGGCTGTTGACAGGTAGGCCCACGACGGCCAACGTCGCGGACTGCGCAGACGGGTCAAGACAGGGACGACCACTGGAGACAGTACAGACTGACTTTGATTGACAGAAGATGAACTTCCGCAGTCGCCGAAAGCGTCATCATGCCGATGAATACTGGGCGCGCCCGGCAGGATTCGA
Organism: Jatrophihabitantaceae bacterium; assembly: GCA_036502575.1. Taxonomy (GTDB): domain Bacteria; phylum Actinomycetota; class Actinomycetes; order Mycobacteriales; family Jatrophihabitantaceae; genus DASXRA01. Next base: position 519 of record DASXYL010000084.1, read on the forward strand.
ACCTGCAACCTCTTGATCCGTAGATCAGTAACCCGCCGGGCTTGCCTATCCAGGCCCGGAAACGCTGGCCTCCGCGACGGAATACGTGGCATCCACGGCTGTCGGTGACGGCCGTTCATGGACAGACTCATGGACACACCGTCCACAGTGGACAGTCGAATCGATCTTGCTCCAGATCCGCCGATGGTTGAGCCCGGCGGTTCCGACGCCGGGACCAGAACCCAAGGCCGCTGATGATCTACCGCCCATCGGCGACAGATCATTACGCAAACAGCCTAACGCCAGGTCGCACTTAGGTTCGGCCGAACCCTAGGACCGACCCACCACTGCGGACGCCCCCCGCGAGCCGGAAGTCGCTCCAGTTGATCCCCCACCTTCGTGAAGCCTCCCCCGCAAGCAGCCAGAGAAGATCTCTGAGGGCGATATCCCTTCTTGGTCGACGAGCCGTGTCCGACCGGCCCTCATAGACGGGTTGGTCCTCCAGCAGGCCGAGGATGTACGACAGTTCCGCGCCGACGGCTAGGCGCTCGGCGCTTGTGACGTCGCACGCGAACAATTCGGCGCAGATACGGAGCATTGCCCGACCCGCCGTAGTCACCGTGTACGTGTGTCCCTTTTCGTCGAGCAGCCGAGTGCCCATCAACCTCTCCAACCTGAGCTTCGTAGTTGAAGCGCTGACTTCCAATCTCTGGGCGAGGCTCTTGACGCTGATGAATTCCCCTGTCGCAAGCATCGCGAGCGCTGCGACTTCGAGCCCGAGCAAGGGGAGAGATCCGCCACGTGCGAGTCGACGGGCGTCGCTGCCGTTCAGACGTCCTAAGACCACATTTAGCAAGACATCATTCGCGATATCAGCGCGAAGCTGGTCTCGTACGATCGACCGGCTCGACTCATCATCGGCATCGAAGTCGGGCGCAATCCAGAACACCTTGAGACGCGGGACGGCGGCTGCGAGCGGTCCCTTCCTGTAGTCGGCGACCGCCTCACGCAGCACAGCCTGGGTCTTCGACGTGTGACGGGCAACGTAGACCGCCAGCCGTGGCTCATCGGTCGCCAACAGAGACCGTAGATCACGGTCTACGAATGCCTCGTGCTTCCAGAGCACTTGGCCGGCGATCAGGTGCTTCCAGGTCTCGGCGAGAATGCAAGAGAAGTCCAGCCGGCCTCTTTCGGCCTCGCTGTATCCGTACAAACGAGAATCAGCCAGCGCCGACAGAATCTCGGTGACCGCGCCTGCTAGGTACCTGTGCTCCGGAGAGGCTGCCACGCGCGAATCATAGGTGCCCCACGACTGCTGGCACGCCGCATGAACATGCTGTCCACCGTGGACAAGCAGCCGGCCGAACACGAGCGCGGTCTAAGAAGCCAGGTAGCGTTCGAGGGCTTCGCGGGCGATGTCGGACACGGTGGTGTGCTCGTGTTCGGCGCGGGCCTCGAGTTGTTGCCGCAGCTCGGCAGGTACCGATAGGCGCAGTTGAGGTGAGCGCCTGCCGGGTCCAGTCAGTGACGGCCGGCCGCGTCCTACCTTCTGCCGGATCTCGTCGGCCAGCTCATCGACGCGGGCTTCCGTTAGGCGGGTGCCGTCAGCCAGGTACACCTCCTCGCTGTCGAGATCGATGTCACCACCATCGACGACATCAGCATCGTTGATGCGGAGCGTGTTCTTCCTGCTCGCCATACTCGTTCTCACCTCCTCAACTCAGTCGGCATGACATGAATGACCACGGCCATGTCGGGCAACACCGCGGCGATGACCTCCAACTCGATACCACGATCGTCCAGTCCCACCCACAGCAGCGCCTGGTTGCCGCTGTTCGTGGTGGTGGCGATCGGCGTGACCGTGTTCATGACGTGCCTAGCGTGCGCGCGCCCGATGCGGTGCCGGCGACTGGCCTGCGTCCATCGCACCTCCACACCGAGAATTGTAGGACCGATAATTATCCGAATCAAGCGCCCGCGGTGACCTCGACGCACGCGGGTTGGATGCCAGGCCCTAGAGGCTGCAGGCCGCGGCTGAGGAGCTCTCGGCGTTCATCGTCGGCCGCACCTTGACCGCAAGCCAGCTCGACTTCATCAACCTGATCATCACGTACCTCACCGAGCACGGGGTGTGGACGTCGGCCGCCTGTACGAAGCGCCGTTCACCGACCACGCACCGGCCGGCCCAGAGTCGCTGTTCAGCGGCGTCGACATCGACGCCCTCGTGGCTGTCCTCGATCAGGTCCGCTCGTCCGCAGCACCGGACGTCGCCTGATGCATCACCACGAGCATCATCCGTCGCCGATCAGCATTCAACGGCTCATGTCAGACCCAAATACGTGGTGAGCCTCCGCTGTGTCGGCGTCGGCGTTCTCGATGATTTCGGCCGCGAGGGTTGCTGCTGTTGTGACGAGTTCTGGTAATACTTGGTGGTTTAGCTCTGGCGCTTGGGAGCCGGCAATTTGCGCCGCTCGAGCTACCCAAGCGTGCGCTTCCGCGCGCAGAGGTCCCTCGTCTCGCGGATCGTCGGAGTGCAACTCGGGGAGAAGTCCCGCTGCGAGAGCCGTCACCGCCGGCCCGAATCGTGTGGCTGCTTCTGCCAGCAGCGCCCGCAAGACCTGGCGGATCAGCGGCGTCTCATCGATGAGGCTTGAGACTGTCGCGGAGGTTTGCAGCGGGTCGCTGAGCAGGCCTCGAACCCGCTGACGCGCCTCGCTGTCGGTCGCGCGCTGCGCTGCGCCGATCAGGTCAAGAGCGTCCAAGGTGCGCTTAACAACGTCATCCAACTCGTCGTCATCGCGATTGCCGGTGAGATATTCACCCACCGCGGCATCAAACGCATCGGGATCTCGATCGTCATCGTCATCAAAGGCACGAAGCAGCGGGACCACGACCGCGGCCAAGCGTCGTGCCCCCGCACGCGTGGTAATCGCCGATGCGAGGGCTTCGTGACCGAGGTCGTACAGCACGTCGATGACGAAAAAGTGGAGCGGCGGAGCCGGGCTATCGCTGCCTTGCCAAACGATCTCGTCAACGAGGTCGCTGCCTGCGTCGGTGTCCAGCTTCGCCGGATCCATCAGAGCCAGCAGTACCACGAGGCAAGGAAGAGGCAGTTGCCGAACCGCGTCGGCATCCTCCGCGGCGCGCTCGCGGCGCTCGGCCTGTTCCAGCTGCGCGCTGTATTGCTCCAACGAGGTTGCGCCCAGGGCCACGAATAGGTCATACGTTGAGCCGCCCTTACTGGCAAGGCTGCCAGCCAACGTGGCGATTACTCGGACACCCGCGCCAAGCACGGCTCGATGGTTGGTGTCATCGCGGAAGTCTTGCATCGTTTGGTCGAGCCGGTCATCGACTGTGTTCCATTCCAGGTCATGGTCTGCCGTCCACTGCTCGAGCAGTTTGAAGGTCAGCAGATCGTCGGCCGCAAGATCAGACGCGCTAAGGGCTCTCGTGCGGCGGAGCAGATCCTCAGCGAGACCGTCCTCACCTGGTCCTGGCTGCAAGGGCGCCACGCCATCAGCAGCCATCTCGACCAGCCGTGCGGCCGCGAGTAGATCGACGACGGCCGACGTCAGGTCACGTCGCCACGGTAGGTCGGCGTCGCCGGCAAGTAGATGGCTGATCGGGACAGTGGTGTGGCCGGTACCAGCGCGATCCCACAGGTCGCGCACCGCCCCGGCGACCAAATAACGGTTCGACAGCTCAAGGACTTCGCGCGGCAGACGCTCGGCGAGATCATGCGGCCTGTCGTTGAGCACCTCATTTGGCGGCAGCCAGTGCTCGCCATCGAACCGCTCAGCTAGCTGCTGGACGTTCAGAGCCTCGAGGTGCCAGTCGAGCATCTGCGGGGAGTACATACAGACGTGCCGCGCGAGAGATACACCTACCCGCATAGCGGTCTCCCAGTCCGGCGCATCGACCACGGCGAAGACGCGGGCGTGGCGGCTCGCGTACAGCACTCGAAAGTCAAGGATTCCCCCGTCATCCGCGTCCTCATCCTCTCGCGGGTCCTCCTCGTCCTCGGCATCTAACTCGCCGCCCAAAGAGAACCCCTCGAGGATCGTGCTGATCGCCGCGTCGGCAACAGGCTCACCCTCTTCCGCCTCGGCGAACCACTTGCCTTCGGGATTGGCGAGATCGAGGCGCAGAAGGTACAAGGTTCCCTCCTCAGAGCGGTGGCCGCGTAACCAGCTTCGCATCTCGGCTGCATTTGCGCGGCGACAACTCACGAGCGGGAGTCCGCAGACCACCAGCCATAAGCCATGAGCCATGCCAGCCACGGCCTACACGAGAGACAACACCGCATGCAGTGTGGGCAGCTCAGAACGCCGCAGCTACTGAGGCCAGAACTAGCAGACTTTCATGGACAAAGATCAACTTATCGCTGCTAATGAAAGCGTTATCTGCCCGATAAACACTGGGCGCGCCCGGCAGGATTCGAACCTGCAACCTCTTGATCCGTAGTCAAGTGCTCTATCCGTTGAGCTACGGGCGCTGGTGCCGCCGGACGAGTCTACAGGCACGCCGCGACGCGCCTTGACCACCGCTGGGCCACACGTCAGTAGCCTCGGCAGGGTGAGCGACGCCGACCTGGCCCGGACCTGGGATGTCGTCCTCGAGGGCGTGTCCGCGACCCAGCGGCGGCTGGTCGCGAAGATCGAACGAGACGGACTGCCCGGGCAGTGGTTCGACGTATTGCGTCTGCTGCTGGCCGCCGACGGGCACCGGTTGCCGATGAGCACGCTGTCCCGGTACCTGCAGATGACGGCCGGTGGGTTCACCAAGCTGGCCGATCGGATGGCTCGCGACGGCCTCATCGATCGGCGCAACTCCTCGGGCGACCGACGGGTCGTGTACGCAGCGCTCACGACGAAGGGCACCAAGGTCGCCAAGGACAGCGCGGCTGTGTACCGGGCGGCGTTGGCCGAGTACGTCCGGGGCGCCCTGCCCGCAAGCAGTCTGGCGCAGTTGGCGGAGGCGGCGCGGACGCTGCGCGACGCTCACGCCGAGACCGGGGCACCCGGCCCCCACGACGTGGATCATGTCCTGACAGAGCGCGACCCCGCCCTGCCCGAACGGCGAGGACGGGGTCGGCCGCCACGCTAGGACTGATCGTGCGCCGCGAAACCCCCGTATCCCGGCGCAGCCCCAACAGCCCTGGTGCCGTCAGACTTCGCGTCGATCGGGTCCCCCGCGCTCGACCGAAGCGCTGACGTTGAGGAACATGTTTCCTAGGAAGTTATTGTCTTGTCAAGGCGAAGGCCTAATTGATCACACCGCAGAGGCTCCGACGGTCCGCCCAACGGATCGTGCGCAGGGACGAACGCCGTAGATGACCGCTGATGCACGCTTTCGGTCAGGAGTGCATCGTCAGAGCGCGCCCAGGCCGTGCGGGCTGCCGGCGCCGGTCGGCGCGTCATAGCCCTTCTTGCCGGTGCACAGGTAGTCGTTGTCGCAGTATCCGTTTGACCCACCCACAGGGTCGTACAAGGCGGAGGTGTGTGCATAGATGTAGCCGGCGTCGTCGATCTCGTGCCCGGACCGGGTGATCATCGCCGCGATGAGCGGGCTGGACAGGCTCGTCCCGCCGACCACCAGCCAGCCGTTGTTGTCGCCGAGCCCGAACGTGTCGTAGATGGCGAGTCCGGTGTTCGGGTCGGCCACGGCGGACACGTCGGCCACGGTGCGCATCGAGCAGTGCTTGTCCTTCTGCCACGCGGGCTTGGCAATGTAGGCCGAGCAGGCGCTGCTCGCACCGGCCCAGGCCTGCTCCGTCCAGCCCCGCGTGGTCGTCGGCGCCTTCGTCAGCGTGGTGCCGCCCACCGAGATGACGTTGCCCAGCACGGCCGGGAACGAGGCCGGACCGAATCCGTAGTCGCCGCTGCTGGCCACGATGGACGTGCCGGGGTGCACGTAGTGCGCCGCGTACGCGTCCATCCCGGTGAACTCGGTCAGGCCGTAGCTGTTGGAGACGCCGACACCGCGTCCAGGTCGAGGGTGATCTCCACCGACCACCCTGGATCCGGATCTGGGTACGGCCCGGCCGCCGCGTCCTGGTTCAGCTTGTGGAAGCAGCCGTTCGCCGTGGTGCACGGCGGCAACCCGTAGGTCGAGCGATAGGTGGCGAGGTCGGACTCGGCGTTCGGGTCGTCGTAGGCGTCGACGACCGCCACGGTATGGCCGGCCCCGCCGTCGCCGGACAGCGCGTACGCCGAGGCGATATCGGCCGGCGACAAGCCGGGCGGCGTTGCGGTAGCAGCGCGCGTCCCGGCCGGGTAGCGGACGGCTCGGTACTCGGCGAAGCACCGGACGTCAGGCCCGGACGCCGTGGCGCAACCGGCCTTGGTCAGCGGCCCGAGCGTCGGACCCGGCGCCGCGCCGGCGTTCGGCGCGATGAGGCCGACGAGACCCACAAGGCTCGCGGCAGCAACCGCGGAGAACGTGAGGTGGAGGCGATTCATCGGTCAGCTCCCGGCGATCGTGTACGCGGTCTGCACGGTCTGGGTGATCGAACCGCCAGCGGCGTCAGTGGCGTGCAACGAGACGGTCATGCCGGTGCCGGACGCGACCGCCGGATTGACGACAGTGACCAGGTAGCGGCCGCCGCCGAGCGAGCGCACCTGCTGCGGCGCCAAGGCGCCGCCATCTACAGCCACGCTGAACGACAGGCCGGTGGTCGGAGTCGCAGCCGCGGCCTGCACGTGCCCGACCGTGACGCCGAAGCTGGACGTCCCGGGGGCCATCGTGCCGGTGAGGCTGGTCGGCATCGCGTAGCTGACCGTCAGCATCGGCAGCACCGTGCACGGGGTGGCCGGAGCGGCAGCGCACACCCAGTCGCTGGGCACCTCGGGGTCGGCGCTCGTGGAGCGGAAGCCCCACTCGGTGGTGGCATGCGTCGAGCGGATCTGTCCGTCGGCCGCGCCGTCGAACGTGCCGATCACCCGGTAGTCGTGATCACCGGCCGCGATATCGAACGACGGTGCCCGGCCGTAGAAGGCAGAGTCCTGGTCGAAGATCACGGTCCCGTCCTGGCGCACCTGCATGTGCTGGTCCGACTGATCCGGCGATCCGCCGAAGGGCCACCCGACGTGCGACGGATCCGAGTCGTTGAATGCCGTGACGCCGAGCTGCATCATGGTGGCGGTGCGGCACGCCTGGCAGTACGGCGCTGCTGCGGGGCCGGGCTGCGAGAACGCGCCCGGCGCGAGCGGGCCGTGGAAGAAGTCCTCCCGGTAGGTCTGGCCGGCTCGGAACGCGCGCGCCTGGTTCAGCTCGCCGATCACTGCCGAGAAGTCGGACAGTTCCTGTTGCGGGGCACCCACCCACGCCGCACCGGGCGGGCTGTACACGTACTCGGTGCGCACCGCCGGCCCTCCGGACGTCTCGGTGATGCTGGTGAGGCCCGGGTCGAGGTACGGCAACACCGGGGTCCGTCCGCCGAAGCCGACGAGCGCACGGCCATCGCCGTAGTAGTGGGCCTGGACAGTCGCGAGGTGGGACTGCGACGCGTTGATCCGCTCGTCGCCGACTACTTCGTTAGCGTGCGCCTGGGCCAGGTAGTAGCCGTAGGGATTCGGCGCGGACGACGGTCCGTTGAGTTGCGCCCACGTGACCGTGCTGAACTTGCCGTGCCGGCCACCATGACCAGACTGGACGAAGTCCTCGACGTTGAGGTCGCGCCATCCGCTGAAGTTCAGCGCAACCTTCCCGCGGTCGTCCGAAACGCCGAAGGCGAAGTTCATGGACTGCTCGGTGGCCGGCCGCGGCAGGTCGGTGAAGGTCGGGTAGGGCGACGTGGTCGCACGCGACGTGTCCAGGACCACCGTCTGCCCGTCACCGGTGACGGTGACATCGGCCCGGAAGACCGTCCAGCCGCGGTACGGCGCGCCCTCGGTTGTCGGCGCCGAGACCGCCTGGGCCATAAGGATGTAGTGGCCCTCCGGCACGCTGATGCGCTGATCGTCGCCGGTGAAGTTGAATCCGGTGTTGAGCTTGCGTGCGTCGTCAGCGTTCACCACGAACAGGCGGTTCAGATCGGGGGTGACTCCCGCCGGCGGTTTCACTTTTACGTCGAGCGTGTACTGCTGGTACGCCGGCGTGACCGTGGCCGGCCGCGGCACATCGAGCGAGATCCGCGCCAGCCCGGGCACGTTGCCACGGCCGGCCCGTAGCGCGGCGCCGAACTGGGCCGCCGACGCCGGCGTGACGTAGCCCTTGGCCGAGCTGCCCGAGCGCGACGTGATCGTCACGCCCGGGACGGTGGCACCGGTCAGACGGAGCGACACCGGGATGCGGTCCTGGTGTTGGGCGAGTTGGGCGACGTCGAACATCGACAGATCGAGTTCTGAGGTGTTCGCTTCGATCGGGATCGCGTAGGTGTGCCCGCCCACGCGCAGCACCTGTACCCGCGGCGCACCGGAGTCATGCCGGACGATCACGTGTTGATTGGGGCCGGCGCCACTGATCTGGATGCGCTCACCGGTCGGCAACACCACCGCAGCCGGCGCGGCCGCTACCGCCGTGTCAGTTGGGGTCGGCGCGGCGCTTGTCGGTCTCGGCGCGACCAGGCCAGTGAGGCCGGCCGCGGCAACTGCAGCGACGGCGATCTGAAGACGATTCGTGCTCATGCTCCTGCGAAGGGTGAAACCGGTCTGGGTGATCGAGCCGCCGCAGCGTTGTGCGGGCAGCACTGACCGGCCCGTCGCGCGGTCCGAAGACCGCGCGACGGTGCGGGTTCGAGAACTGCTAGCCGTTGACGGCTTGTTCGAACGTCCACCAACCGGACTGCGGGCCGTGCAGTCGGCTGAAGTCGAGACCGTCCAGGACCCGCTGCGCGGTGGCCTTGTCGTAGCCCGTTCCGAAGACCGAAACCCAGTAACCGCCCGGAACCTGCCGGCTGGCGACACTTCCGCCACCTATCGGGACGACGGGCTGCCCAGTGCTCGTCAGCTCGATGTCGATCGACTTATTTCCCGCGGTCAGCGTCAATGCGACCCCTGGGTTGCCGACCGAGGCCGACGCGCTGGTCAGCGTCAGGCCGGCGGGCAGCCAACGGGCCCGATAGCCGCTGCGCAGCGGTGCGGGCGTCGCCTGAACCTTGAGCTGGACCGCGTCCTGGATGAGCGTTGCCACGGGAACGTCCACGAAGCCATCGCCATCAGCCATGATGTTCTGCAGGATGAGCCAGCTGCCGTCGCCGGCCCGCCAGGCCAGGGTGTTTCGCGGCCGACCTGCCTTACTGACCTGCTGCGGGTCGTTGGGGTCGATGAGATAGATCAGCGCCTTGCCCACGTAGCCGTTCGTGCCGTTCACCGTCACGGGATGCCGATCGGTGAGCTGCTTGGCCGGGTCGAATCCGCCGGCGGGCAGGGCCATGACCTGAGTACCGCCGATTCCCGCCGGAGCGTTGAGTGTCTCCGTCCCGGCCTTGAGCGTGTAGTCGTTGGTGCCGGCAATCGTGACCAGATTGGTGATCGTTACGCCGGTGTGGAGCGCGGCGACGGCCGCGCTATTCGGGCTGGCCGGTGCTGTGGCGGCCGCAACACCCTTCTGCGGCGGGGCCGGTGACCGGTGTGTGGGCTTGGCCGCCAGGAACAGTCCGCCTCCGGCAACGGCGGCGACGACGACGGCTGCGGCGACCGGCAACCAGGGCCGGCGCCGGCCCCGCGCCGCCGGAACAAGATCGATCGGAACGTACAGGTCGATGGGTCGCGAGGGCTGGCTCTGCGCCGACGGGGGCTGCTCGGCCGCGATGAGGTCATCGGCGCGCGTAGCTGAGTGCTGCATCGCCTCGCGTAGCTCGGTTTCGGTGAACATCGATGCTCCTAGACGTGATGGCGGTTAGCGAACGACTTGGAAGGCGGCCGCGGTCGGGTCGACCCGCAGCACCTTCATGGCGCGATGGATGTGGATGCGGACTGTTCCCGCACGGCAGCCGAGAACCTCGCCGATCTGCTCGTCGGTGAGATCCTCGAAGTAGCGCAGGACGACCGCAGCGCGCTGCCGGGCCGGCAGCCGGCTTAGCTCGCGCAGGATCGTCTCGCGCCGATCGACCACACCGATCGGATCGTGAATCGCCCGATCCAGGTCAGGATCCGGCCGCGCCTCGACGCGGCCCCACTTTCGATGCCACGAGACCACTTCGTTGGTGACCATCCGTCGCACATAGGCGTGCGGTTCGTCCAAACGACCGATCTTCGGCCACCGCTGCCCGGCCCGCAGCAGTACCTCCTGGAGGACGTCCTCCGCCAGTTCGGGATCGTTCGTGAGAACTACCGCATATCGCAGCAAGCGGCGCCGCGACTGCGTCACGTACGTCTCGAAGTCCACATACCCTCCAGGATCGGTTCGGACTACCCAATCCTCTAACGCAGCCCGGGCGCCCGCTGTTTACTCCGGGTCCAGCGTGAGTACAGAGCCGCCCGAACCACGCCACCCAGGTCCGCCCACCGGACCAGAGCCGGCCATCTATCCGGCGTAGGGCGCAGCTACTTCCGGTGATTCCGGCGGCGCTTCGGCTCTCACCTTCGGGCTGTGGTGAGTCGTAGCTCGCGGCCGAGCGCGCTGGCGGAGGTGAAGGTGATGGTGGGCATCCCGAGTTCTGCGGCGGCGAGAGTGTTGGCAGCCCGGTCGTCGATGAAGAGCACGTCGCCGGGGTCGGCGTCGAGATGGGTGAGGACAGTGGTGAAGGCGACGGGGTCGGGTTTGGCCTGGCGTAGTCGGCAGCTGTAGAAGCGGTGGGTGAAGTGTCGGGACCAGTAGCAGCGTTCGATCGCGGCGGCGAGTGGTTCGGGCGCGTTGGACAGCACGGCTAGCCGCACTCCGCTCCGACGGGCGTGGGTCAGCAAGGTACTCAGGGTGAGGGAGTTCAAGCGGAGCCAGCCGTGGACGTCGGTTCTGGTGAGCCGATCGACTATCGGTGCCAGGTCGTCCGGGTCGCGGTCAAGGACGCGTGACCAGTAGATCGCGGGCGGCTGGCCGAGGTCGTAGGCCGGGCGGGCCTGCCAGTAGCGGTGAAGGAATTCGTCCCGCTGCAGCCCCGCCAGGGCGGCGAGGTCGTTGACGGTGTCGGCCGACAGCCGGGTGCTGATGGTTTCGCCGTAGTCGACCAGCAGCCAGCGGATCATCGGGACGCTCCCGCGCTGACCGGGTGGCGGCTGTGTGCGGGCTGGGGTTTGAGCGCGCGTGCGATCGAGGTGCCGAACGCGGTGAACGCGGTGAGCGCGGGAAGTAGGAAGAGGGCAGTGGAAAGCGAGGACAGAGAAGCGAGGTGGCCGATGAGTGGTGGCCCAAGGACGAATCCCGCCCACCCGCAGGCCGAGACGGCGGCCACGGCGGTGCCCGGGTGCAGGCCGGGAATGCGGCCGGCGGCGCTGAACACCGCGGGCACGACCGAAGCGAGCCCGACACCCAAGCAGGCGAATCCAGCCAGCGCTGCGACCGGTCGTCCGATCAGCAGCCCGACCGCAAATCCGGCCGTGGCCAGCGCAGCGAGCGTGGGCAGGAGCCGATCGGACCGATAGCGGGTCAGCAGCCGGTTACCCGACAGCCGGACGATCACCATGGCCAAGGCAAACGTGGCATAGCCGAGACCGGACTCGACACCGCCCGCGTGCAGCGGCCCGGCCAGATAGACCGAGGCCCAGTCGGCGGTAGCGCCTTCGCACAGCATGCTCGCGAACGCGATCGCGCCGAGCAGCACCATTCCCCCCGACCAACGCGATGCCGTGGACAGGCGCCGATCGGCATCGCGCCAGCCTTCTTCGCTCGCGCCGGGATGGGCCCTGGCGTCGGGCAGCATCCGAGTGGTGAGCAATCCGACGGCCAGGAGAATGAGCGTGCCGAGAACAAGTAGTTGGGAGGTGAGACTGATACCAACGCCGACGGCCAGGGCGCCGATGCCCGCGCCGGCGAACGAACCGATGCTCCAGCTACCGTGCAGCCCCGACATCAACGCCCGCCGACCGGCGCGTTCCACCGTGATGGCCTGGGTGTTCATGGCCACGTCGAGCGAGCCCTGGAACGCCCCCCACACGAACAACGCGCCCAGCAACGCGGGCAGACTCCCGGTGAGCCCGACGAGCGGCCCGGTGGCGCAATAGCCGACCAACGCGATCTGCACGATGCGCCGGCTGCCCAGCCGCGGCAGCAGGTAGGCCACCGCGAGCATGGCGCACACGGACCCCACCGGGGCTCCCAGCAGCGCGATTCCCAGCGTCCCGTCGGTGAGCCCGAGGCGGGCCTTCACGTGTGGGATGTGCGCAGTCCACGACGCGAACAACAGGCCGTGCACGGTGAACACGCCGGTCACCGCGATCCGCGGCCAGCGTCGCGTCGAGGACGTCGACCGGACCGACTCGTCGGGAGCCATCGCGTCGGGGGATGTCACGACGGGAGCGACTGGCTCAGGCACGGTGCACCTCCACCCCGTCGGCCCGCAGCCCCGCGAGCACCGAGTCAGGTGCGGTGGTGTCGGTGACAACCACGTCGAATCGCGATACCTCCCGCACCACCGCCAGTGCGCCCCGTCCGAACTTGGCGCCGTCCAGGGCGAGCACACTGCGATTGGCCGAGGCGAGCAGGGCCTGTTTCACCGCGACATCGCCGAGATCATGGGCCATCACGTGCCCCTCCGGCGATACGCCACAGCAGCCGAGCACCACCGTGTCGAACCGCACTGCGGCGATGCTGGCCAGCGCCAACGGGCCGACCATTGCCAGCTCTCCGGGTCGGCATTCACCGCCCGGCATGATCAACCGCACCCCAGATCCGGCGGCCAAGATCGTGGCCGCATGTAACGACAGCGGCATCACCGTGACCTGTCGCCCCACCATGGCCCGCGCTGTCTCCAACACCGTGGTGCCGCTGTCCAGACCCACCGCCTCGCCGTCACCGATCAGGTCGGCGACCATGCCAGCGATGCGCCGCTTGGCATCCACCGCCTCGATCTCACGCATCGCGAAGGGCAGTTCCTCCCCGCGCATCAGCAGGTTGACCGCGCCGCCACGTACCCGACGCGCCACGCCACGCTCCACCAGCTGATCGAGATCCCGGCGAATGGTCATCTCGGCCGCGCCGAGCTCAACCGCCGCGCGGGCGACCTCGACCCGGCCGTCTCGCCGCAATGTCTCAACCAGCCGGCCGACCCGCTCAGATGCCTCCATACCGAAAGCGTACATACATCATGCGCGTACGCACACACCGAATGTGCGTACGGCAGTCAGTGCCGCCGCTTACGCGGCGCGTCCAGACCCGCGAGCAGCCACCCGTCGACCACGGCCTCGAACCGGAACTTGGCCACGGACTCGCCGGGCATGCACTGCGAGGCGAGGCCGATGCGCGGTATTCGACCTACCAGGTCGCAGGCACGCGCGCACAGTTCGTCAATGCTGCTGGGATGACGAATTCCTCGCTGGATCAGCCAGGAACCATCGCCGGCCGGGTGGACGCTCGTTCCCTCTGGACCGGCGGACTTGCCGCAGCCATCGTCGCGGTACTACTCGCGATCACCGGCATCGTCGTCGCGCGCGGCGTATTCCACGTTCCGGTGCTCGCTCCGCAGAGTCACGGTACGTGGGGAAGCGCCCATACCCCTACGTACGCCGCGTTCGCGTTTGTGGCGACTCTCGTCGCCACCGGCCTGATCTATCTGCTTGTGCTCTTCAGCCCGCAACCCTTCGCGTTCTTCGGCTGGATCATGGCCACCGCGACCGTCCTTGCGGCCGCCGAACCGTTCACCACGAACGCGCGGCTCTCAGCGCGGGTGGCCACTGCCACCATCAACATCGTTCTCGGACTGGCCATCTGGTCGCTTGTGTCTGGGAGCGCACGCCGCTCGCAGCCGGCTCGCGTCGACAACGGGCGACTGCCTCCGATCGACTACTAGTCACGGGTGGGTACCGAGCGGGCTATGAGGGACGCGCCGGTCCCGCGTCGGCGATTCATACGGCACCGGTATGTACTCGACCGACGGACGCCGCCCCCGTGGCTGCGGATAGAGGCGCATCAGCAGGCGCACCTCGTCCGGCAGGTCCGTCGACATCTTGAGTCCGAGTGATTCGGCGTGTTTCGGGTTGATCGGAAAGTCGTGTGTCCAGCGGCCGTCGGTGATCTCTTCGGCGCTCTCGCGGGCCTGGGCCTCGGGCATATGGCGGCTGAGGAGGTCGGTCACGAAGGTTCGCACTTGGGTCTGCGCCTTGCGGGATACGTCAGCCAAGATCAGCGTCTTGTCGTCGACCTCGTTGGGGTCTTTGCGCGCGACCGCCGCGAGAATCGACGCCGCCGGGTACTCACCGAGCTGCGGATCGACCGGGCCGAGAACCGCGGACGGCGCCATGACGATCTGATCAGCTGCCAGCGCGATCAGGGTCCCACCGCTCATCGCGTAGTGCGGAACGTGGACCGTGACCGGTGCTGGATGATCGGCGAGCGCCGAGGCGATCTGCTCGGCCGCGAGTACCAGGCCGCCGGGTGTGTGCAGCACGATGTCGATGGGCACCTCCCTGCCGGTCATCTCGACGGCGCGGATGACCGCCTCGGAGTCGTCGATGTCGATGAAACCGCCGAACGGGATCCCCAGGAACGAGAAGGACTCCCGGCGATGGATGAGCGTGATCGCACGGGAGCGCGTTCGCTTCTCCAGCGCGTGTAACGCCCTTGTCCGCCGGGTCGCCAGGATCTGTTGCTGAACGACCGGCTGCAAGCTGGACAGGATGATGAAGAGCCATAGCAAATCCAGGGGATTCACGACATGTCCTTCCGGGCGGCGACCCACTGTTCAGTTGACGAGCACCGCCTCTGCCTCGATGTTGATGGTGATCTTGTCGCCGACAACGGTTCCACCGCCCTCGAGCGCGGCGTTCCAGTTGACGCCGAAGTCGCGGCGGTTGATCTCACCGGTGGCCGTGAACCCGAACCGGGTGCCGCCGTAGGGGTCGGGGCCGAAACCGCCGATCTCGACCGCGAGCGTGATCGGACGCGTGATGCCGCGAATGGTGAGCTCGCCGTCGACGAGAATTCTCTCGCCGTCCGGGCGAATGCCGGTCGAGTGGTAGGTCATCTTCGGGTTGGTGTCGACGTCGAAGAAGTCGCTGCTCCGAAGGTGTGCGTCGCGCTGCTCGTTGCCGGTCGTGATCGAGGACATGTCGATCTCGGCCTCGGCGTGCGATTCGAGCGGGTTCGGCGCGGTGACGATCCGGGCGGTGTACTTCTCGAAGCGTCCCCTTACTTTCGACACCATCATGTGCCGGGCCGCGAAGCCGATCTCGGAGTGCGCGGCATCGAGTTCCCAGACGCCGGCGACGTAGCCGGGGATCTTCAGGTCAACAGTGGTCATCGACATGCCCACCTTTCCGTTGAGGGAGTTGATCGAGCGGGTTAGCCGTCGGACATACGCACCAACGGGGTGTCGACCAGGTGTTCGGCGAGGAACCAGGCCTCGAGCTCGTTCGTGCGAATGACGTCGGACACCAGGATGTCGTTGGTCCCGTCGTCGCCCATCTGGCCGACGCGGGTGGCGGCTTCGTGCGCGTCCGTCAGGATGATCTCGTGCACTTCGAGCAGTCGGGAGAGCATCGCGGGCACCGCCTCGACGCCGTCCGGCGCTCGCGGCACCTTGGTGATCTCGGCGACGTGGCGGGGGTCGCCGACCGCTACGCCGCCGAGCGTCTGGACCCGCTCGGCCAGCAGATCTACCAGCGCGAGCTGCTCGCCGGCGTGCTTATCCAGCAAGAGATGCAGTTGGTAGAAGGTCGCCCCGCGCACCAACCAGTGGTGTTTCTTGTAGAACGCGTAGAGGATCTGGGTATCGGCGAGCAGCCGGTTGAGTCGCTGGCACGAATACAGCCGCGTGTCGTGCGGCAGGGCCAGCGGCAGGAGCCGGACGGTGCCGAACTCCTGGATCTCGCGACCGTGCTGGTGCAGCCACGGCTGGCTGCTCGCCCGCGTCGTCCGGACATCTGTCATGACACCTCCATTGAGGGATCGAGCAAGAACCAAGCGCCGCGTTACTCCGCGACGAACCTGAGGTAGCGGTGCAGCACGCCCGAGCGATTCGCGGCGAGATCCTCGACGAGATCCAGGATGTGGTCCACATCGACGCTCTTTACGCGCTCGCTGCCCGGTCGCAGGAGGGCAATCTCTCGCCGAAGGATCGGCAACTGAAGATGGTTGAAGACGGTCTCCCCGTAGGGATCGACGAATCGCCAGCAGGCGAATCGCTCGTCGTTGACCGTCGGAAGCAGTTCGCGCAGGCCGCCGCCGTCGCGGATCTCGTCGATCGTTCGACCTGCGCCGTCTGTGAGTTCGACCCTCAGGCGCGCCATGGCTCCTCCATCCGGGTGGGTACGGGCTACTTGCCGCTGATCGCGATCTTGCGCGGCTTGGCCGCCTCGTTCTTCGGGATCTTGACGGTGAGGACACCCTCGTTCAGCTTGGCCTCGACCGTCTTCTCGTCCGGGTTGACGTCCCGCGGCAGGATCGCGCGGTACTCGAACCGACCGATGCGACGCGTCCGGCGACGGAACAGGCCTTCGCGTTCCTTCTCCTTCAGCTCACCGGTGATCGTCAGCTCGTTGCCCTCGAGCTCGATGGTGACGTCGTCGCGCTTCACGCCGGGAAGGTCGACGTCGATCAGGTACGCGTCCGGCGTCTCGACAACGTCCGCGAGCGGCGACCACGTCCGTAGCGCGTCGTTCGGATCGTCGAAGACGGATGTCATCCACTGGCCGAGCTGGTCGTAGAGCTCCTGGAACTCACGGGAGCGATCAGGCGGCCGCATCTGGGTCGCCGTGCGTGTGCTGGGCAGTGCCATGGTCCTCCTCCTTCAGGGATGAATGTCGGATCGATCAGTCGCTGCGTCCGATCAGGTGGTCGAAGACGAGCCGCACGGCCATAGCGCCTTCGCCGACGGCGGCCGCGACGCGCTTGACCGAGCCGGCCCGGACGTCGCCGGCGACGAACACGCCGCGGCAGCTGGTCTCCAGACCGGGCGGTGCGCGCGATGCGGAGGTATCCGGCAGGTCACGACCGGCCAGGACGTACCCCCGATCGTCGAGCTCGATGGTTCCGGCCAGCCAGGACGTATGCGGCTCGGCGCCGATGAACACGAACAGGTTGCCGACGTCGAGCTGGATGTACTGCTCGTCGAGGGTGTCCTGGACGAGCACCGAGCGCAGCGCGGTGTTGCCGGCGAGCTCGCGTACTTCGCAGTGGGGAAGCACCTGGATGCGAGGGTTCGCCTCGATCTGGGCGATCACGTAGCGGGACATGTCCTGGGACAGCTCGTCGCGAGATACGAGGTACACGCGGGGCACGTGATCGGCCAGGAACAGCGCGGCCTGACCGGCGGAGTTGCCGCCTCCCACGACCGCGACCGGCTCGGGCCCGCAAACCCGCGCTTCGTGTTGGGTCGCGGCGTAGTGCACGCAGGTGCCCTCGAAGCGTTCGATGCCGGCGACGTCCAGGCGGCGGTAGCGGACGCCGGTCGCGATCAGGACGGCCCGGCTGGTGAGTGCACTGCCGTTCTCGAGCCGGACGACGTAGCGACCGTCGATGTGGGTCAGACCGGTGGCCTGCGCCGGGACGCGGAGCTGCGCCCCGAACTTTCGGGCCTGCACGACGGCACGGTCGGCGAGTTCCGAGCCCGATACCCCGGCGGGGAAGCCGAGGTAGTTCTCGATGCGCGGCGAGGTGCTGGCCTGCCCGCCGGCGGCGATCGCGTCGACGACGACGGTGCGCAGGCCGTCCGAGGCCGCGTACACCGCAGCGGCCAGGCCGGCCGGTCCGGCGCCGACGATCGCGAGGTCGCACGTCGTCCGCGGCGAATCCACGGTGTCGAGACCGACGAGCTTGGCCAACTCGGCGTTGCTGGGATTGCGCAGCACCTGATGCCCGGCCCAGATGACCACCGGCGTGTCGGACGGCTCGATCCCGAGCCGGTTGAGCAGGGTCTCGGCCTGCTGGTCCTTCTCCAGGTCGATCCACCGGAAGGGCAGCCGATTGCGGGCCGCGAACTCGCGCAGCCGTCGGGAGTCGGGCGAGTAGCTGGAGCCGATGATCCGGAAACCTGCCCCGGCGCCGACGAGTAGCGAGCGCCGGACGAGATAGGCCCGCAGGATCAGGTCGCTGAGGACGGGATCGTGGGCAGTGGCCGCCGGCAGGTTCTCCAGCGGGATCGACAGCACCTCGCCGGCCTCGCACGTCACGCTGGTGACGAAGGCGGCTTCGCCCTTGAGCAGCCCGATCTCGCCGAGGAACCGGCGGCGCCCGTGGACCCTGACGATCCGCGGCTCACCGCCGAAGTCCTCGATGACAGCCACCCGCCCGCGGAGGATGACGAAGAACTCGTCGCAGGGTTCCCCTTCCTGGATGAGCACCTCGTCGATGGCCACGCTGCGGTGCATGCCGTGCTCGCCGAGCGTGACGATCTGCTCGTCGCTCAACCGCGGGAACGCGCCGAGCAGATCAGGCGTCTCCGGAAGACGCTGGGCGTACGTCGTGGTCACGCCGACGCACCGGCCGTCGCGGACTTGGTGATGGCGTCCTCGACCCAGCTCCGCAGCACCGGGGCGGGAGCGGCGCCGGCCTGCCGGGCGACGACCTTACCGTCGCGGAGCAGCAGCAGCGTGGGCACGGCCTGAACGGTGAACCGCCGCGCCAACCCCTGCGCCGAGTCGACGTTGACCTTGACCAGCTTCACCTGCCCGGCCAGCTCGGTCGCCAATTCCTCGAGCGCCGGGCTGACCATCCGGCACGGGCCACACCAGGGTGCCCACAGGTCGACGAGGACGAACATGGCGGATTTCTCAGCGATCTCGGCGAAGTCGGCGTCACCGGCGTCGACGATCCACGGCAGATCCCGATGGCAGTTGCCGCAGCGTGGTCGTCCTGGCGCCGCCGCGGGAACCCGGTTCGTGCGGCCGCAGTGCGGGCAGCGGATCGTGCTGGTACTCATACCGGCCTCCTTCGCGGGTCGGGTACTGGGTCAGGCCGCCGCGGCGCCTTCGCCCGGTGGCTCGTGGAACGTCACGGTCAGCTCGCCGCTGTGCGCATCCACCCGGATCGAGCCGCCCTCGCGCACACCTCCGGCCAGCAGGGCGCGCCCGACCTGGGTCTCCACGACGTGGGATATGAAGCGGCGCAACGGCCGTGCCCCGTAGACCGGGTCGTAGCCCCGCTCGGCGATGACGCGCCGCGCCTCGGCCGTCAGCTCCAGCCCGATCCGCTGCTCGGCGAGCCGATTGCGCAGCTCCTCGAACTGCAGCTCCACGATCGTCTCGATCTGCAACAGGCCCAGTGGCCGGAAGAGCACCACGTCGTCGATCCGGTTGAGGAACTCGGGACGGAAGTGCTGGCGCAGCGCAGCCATGACCCGATCGCGGGCGTCGGCCTTGATCTCACCGTCGACGGTGACGCCGTCGAGCAGGTACTCCGAGCCGATGTTGGAGGTCATGATGATCACGGCGTTGCGGAAGTCGACCGTCCGGCCCTGGGCGTCGGTGATCCGGCCGTCGTCGAGAACCTGCAGCAGCGTGTTGAACACATCGGCGTGCGCCTTCTCGATCTCGTCGAAGAGGACGACGGAGTACGGCTTGCGGCGGACGGCCTCGGTGAGCTGGCCGCCTTCCTCGTAACCGACGTATCCGGGTGGCGCGCCCATCAGCCGGCTGACGGTGTGCCGCTCCTGGTACTCGCTCATGTCCAGCCGGATCATGTTCTCCTCGCTGTCGAACAGTGCCCCCGCCAGCGTCTTGGCCAGTTCGGTCTTGCCGACACCGGTCGGGCCGAGGAAGACGAAGGAGCCGATCGGGCGACGCGGGTCCCGGATCCCGGACCGGGCGCGGATGATCGCCTCGGTGACCAGCTGCACCGCCTCGTCCTGTCCGACCACGCGCTGCCGCAGGATCTCGTCCAGGCGCAGCAGCTTGTCGCGTTCGCCTTCCCGCAGTCGCGACACCGGGATCCCGGTCCAGGCCGCGACGATCTCGGCGATCTCGTCCTCGGTCACCTGCTCACGCAGGAGCGGGTTGCGGCCCTGCCGGACGATCAGCTGCTGTTCCTCGGCCGCCAGGCGACGCTCCAGCTCGGCGAGCTTGCCCTAGCGCAGCTCCGCGGCCCGGTTGAGGTCGTAGGCGCGCTCGGCCTCCTCGGCCTCGCGCCGGACCTGCTCCAATTCACCGCGCAGATCCTGGACGCGCCGGATCGCCTGGCGCTCCGCCTCCCACTGAGCGTGCTTGGCGTTGGCCTCGGCGTGCAGATCGGCGAGTTCGCGCCGCAGTTCTTCCAGCCGGGCCTGGCTGCGCGGGTCGCTCTCCTTGGCCAGCGCGGCCTCTTCGATCTCCAGCCGAGTGACCCGTCGGGTCAGTTCGTCCAGCTCGGCCGGCATCGAGTCGATCTCGGTGCGCAGCCGGGCGCAGGCCTCGTCGACGAGGTCGATCGCCTTGTCGGGCAGGAACCGGTCACTGATGTATCGATGGCTCAGCGTGGCCGCCGCGACGGCCGCGCCGTCCTGGATCTTCACCCCGTGGAATACCTCCAGGCGCTCGCGCAGCCCGCGCAGGATCGAGATCGTGTCCTCGACGCTGGGTTCGTCGACCAGGACGATCTGGAAGCGACGCTCGAGCGCTGCGTCGGACTCGATGTGCTTGCGGTACTCGTCGAGGGTCGTCGCGCCGATCATGTGCAGCTCGCCGCGGGCGAGCATCGGCTTGAGCATGTTGCCCGCGTCCATGGCGCCCTCGGCCGCGCCGGCGCCGACCACGGTGTGCAGCTCGTCGACGAACAGCAGGATCCGCCCGGTGGCGGCGGTGACTTCGGCCAGGACAGCCTTGAGGCGCTCCTCGAACTCGCCGCGGTACTTCGCGCCGGCGACCAGCGAGCCCATGTCCAAAGCGAAGATCGTCTTGTCCCGCAGGCCTTCGGGCACGTCGCCGCGGACGATGCGCTGAGCCAGTCCCTCGACGATCGCGGTCTTGCCGACCCCGGGGTCCCCGAGCAACACCGGATTGTTCTTCGTCTTGCGGCTGAGGATCTGGATCACCCGGCGGATCTCCGCGTCCCGCCCGATCACCGGGTCGAGGATGCCGTTGCGCGCGTCGGCGACGAGGTCGCGCCCGTACTTGCCGAGGGCTTCGTAGGTGGCCTCCGGGGTCGCGGACCGGACGCGCTGGTTGCCGCGGACGGCGGTGAGCGCGGCCAGGAACGACTCGCGGGTAACGCCGTGCTCGGCCAGGCGCTGGCCGGCGGGGGTGCGCGAGCCTTCGGCGGCCAGGGCCAGGACGAGATGCTCGACGGAGACGTACTCGTCCTTGAGGCGCGTCGCCTCCTCCTGCGCCTCGTCCAGGAGTCGGGACAGCCGCTGAGTGAGATACACCTGCCCGGGTTTCGCGCCGGGGCCGGTCACCTTGGGCCGGCGCTCCAAGTGGGTCACGACGTCCTGGCGTAGGCGGCCGACGTCGACATCGGCCCGTTCGAGCAGGCGGGGCACGAGCCCGTCGGACTGATCGAGCAGGGCGAGCAGCAGGTGCTCGCCGTCGACCTCGACGTGACTGAGGCTCACTGCCTTGGATTGGGCTTGCTGGAGGGCTTCCTGGGACTTCGCGGTCAGGCGGTTCATATCCATTACGGTGTGCTCCTTAGCCGATCAGGGCTGCTCGTCTCGCTGCGACGAAGCGCGACCTCGAGTTGGGCGATCCGCTCCAGCAGGTCGAGCACCACGCCGAGCGCCGCGTAGTTCAGGCTCAGCCCGGCCCGCAGCCGTTTGATCCGGGCGATCCGGGCGGGTGCGTCGGCGGTGAACCACCACTGACCGGCGGGGTCCGCCGACGCGTCGAGCAGACCGAGCGCGACGAAGCGCCGGACCATCTCCGGGTGCACGCCGGTACGCCGGGCGATGGTCTCGAGGCTCAACCCGGAGGGGTGGGTCAGCGAGCGGCTGACGACGGAGCGCGGCGCAGCGTTCATGATCACGTCCTCGGATCGAAGGTCGACTCGGCGGCCAGCTGCTCGAAGAGCTTGCGTTCCTGGCGGCTCAGGTGCGGTGGAACCATCACCCGAACCTCGGCGTAGAGGTCGCCCGGGTCACCGCGCGGACTGGGCATGCCCTCCCCGCGCAGCCGGAGCCGCCGCCCACTGGATGACCCCGCCGGGACCTTCACCTTGGCCTCGCCGCCCGGCGTGGTCACCGCGACGGTGGCCCCGAGCGCCGCCTCCCAGGGCGTGACCGGCAGGTCGACGTAGAGGTCACGCCCGACCAGCCGGTACCGCGGGTGCGGTGCGATCCGTACCACCAGGTACAGGTCGCCGGAGGGCGCGTCGCCGCCACCTCGGGCGCCTTCGCCGGCCAGCCGGATGCGCTGTCCGTCGACCACGCCGGCCGGGATGTTCACCTCGTAGCTGCGCGGGCCCGCCGTCCCGGGAAGGGTGACCCGTCGGCGCCCGCCTCGATAGGCCTCCTCGACGGTCAGCTCCAGCTCGGCCTGCTGGTCCGCGCCGGGGAACCGCGCGCCACCGCTCGTCCCGAACAGGTCGCCGAACAAGTCGTCGAGGTCGATGCCGATATCGCCGAAGTCCCCCATGCCGGCGACGCCATCGACGCGGACGCGCCCACCGCGCCGGGCCGACGCGCCTGGCCGGCGTCCCCGTCCAGCCGCGACCCGTTCGTCGAAGTCTTCGGGGACCTGACGGAAGTTCCCGCCGAACTTGTCGTAGCGCTCTCTGGTCGCCGGATCGGAGAGCACGTGGTAGGCCTCGTTGACCTCCTTGAACCGCTCCTCGGCGGCCGGATCGGAGTTGACGTCCGGGTGGAACTGCCGGGCCAGCTTGCGGTAGGCCTGCTGCAGCTGATCGGCGCTCGCGTTGCGCGGCACGCCGAGCACGTCGTAGTAGTCGCGTGCCACGGCGGGTCACTCCCGGGCCTTGGTCACCGAGACGGCACCCGGGCGCAGCTGACCGTCAGACGCGCCGTAGCCGGGCCGCAGCACCTGCACGACGGTGCCCGGCGTCGCGTCGCGGTCCTCAACGACGCTGACCACCTCGTGCCGCTGCGGATCGAACGGCACGCCGACCTCGTCGTCGCGGGGGTAGCCCAATCGGGACAGCACCTCGATGGCATGCTCGCGAATCGCCCGGATGCCGGCCATCATCGTTTCCGGGTCGGCGTCGGCGTGGTCCAACGCGCGTTCGAGGTCGTCGAGTACCGGCAACCAGGCCCCGGCCACCCGGGCCCGCTCGACGCCCCGTATCCGCTCCAGTTCACGGGCGTAGCGCTTGCGAAGGTTCTCCGTCTCGGCCGCCGCGCGCCGCCACCGATCCTCCAGGTCGGCGATGATCGCCGCCTGCTCGTCCTGCTCCTCCTCCGGCTCCGGCGGACCGGGTCCCGGGTCGGCCTCGCGGTGGTCGGGGTGCTGATCGGCCTGGGTCGGCCCGGGCCTAGCCACGATCGAACTCGGCGTCGATGACGTCGTCGCTTCCACCGCCGCCCTGGCCCGGTGGCGGGCCGCCGGCCGACCCGGCGCCGGCTCCGTCTGCGCTGCCACGGCTGGCGACGAGGCTCTGGTAGATCTGCTGCAGCTCCGAGGTGAGCGACCGGGTCCGATCCACGGGCGCCTCTTCCTTGACCGCCTGGCGGGCATCGGCGACGAGCATCTGCGCGCGGGCCCGCTCGTGCTGCGGCGCGGATTCGCCGAGCTCCTCGAGCCGGTGTTCGACCTGGTAGGCGATCGCGTCCAGCTCGTTGCGGGCATCCACCGCCTGGCGCAGCGCCTGGTCGGCGGTCCGATTGCGTTCCGCTTCGGCGACCATCCGCTCCACGTCGCTCGGGTCGAGGTTGGAGCCTTCGCTGATGGTGATGCTCTGCTCGGCGCCGGTGTCCTTGTCGCGGGCGGACACGTTGACGATGCCGTTGGCGTCGATGTCGAAGGTGACCTCGACCTGCGGCTCTCCGCGCGGGGCCGGCCGGATGTTCTCCAGCTGGAATCGGCCGAGCACCCGGTTGTCGGCTGCTCGTTCCCGTTCACCCTGGAGCACCACGATGTCCACGGCGCCCTGGTTGTCCTCAGCGGTCGAGAACACTTCGGTGCGCCGGACCGGGATGGTCGTGTTCCGCTCGATGATCTTCGTCATGACGCCGCCCCGGGTCTCGACGCCGAGCGACAGTGGTGTTACGTCCAGCAGCAGGACGTCGGACACCTCGCCCTTGAGCACCCCGGCCTGCACGGCCGCGCCGAGGGCGACGACCTCGTCCGGGTTGACGGTCATGTTCGGGTCCCGGCCACCGGTGAGCCGGCGTACGAGTTGCTGCACCGCCGGAATCCGGGTCGATCCACCGACGAGCAGCACCTCGTCGATGTCGTTGTCGGTGACCTTCGCATCCGACATCGCCTGCTTGACCGGGCCGAGGCAGCGCTCGACGAGGTCCGCGGTGATCTGCTCGAACGTGGATCGCATGATCGAGACGGTCAGGTGCTTGGGTCCGGCCGCGTCGGCGGTGATGAACGGCAGGTTGATCTGGGTCTGGCTCACCGAGCTCAGCTCCACCTTCGCCTTCTCCGCCGCCTCGAACAGCCGCTGCAGGGCCTGCGCGTCGCTGCGCAGGTCGATGCCGTTGTCGCGTTGGAACTCATCGGCGAGGTGGTCGACGAGGCGGCGGTCGAAGTCGTCGCCGCCCAGATGCGTGTCGCCGGCCGTCGCCCGGACCTCGACCACGCCGTCCCCGACGTCGAGGATGCTGACGTCGAAGGTCCCACCGCCGAGGTCGAACACCAGCACCGTCTCGTGCTCGCGCTTGTCCAGGCCGTAGGCGAGCGCCGCCGCGGTCGGCTCGTTGATGATCCGCAAAACTTCCAGACCGGCGATGCGCCCGGCGTCCTTCGTCGCGGTGCGTTGCGCGTCGTTGAAGTACGCGGGAACGGTGATGACCGCCTCGGTGACCTTCTCCCCCAGGAACCGCGATGCGTCCTCGGCCAGCTTGCGCAACACCAGCGCGCTGATCTCCTCCGGCGCGTACTGCTTGCCCCGTACGTCGAATCGGGCGACGCCGCCCGGGCCGGGCACGATGTCGAAGCCCACCGCCTTGGCTTCCTCGGTCACCTCGTCGTAGTGGCGGCCGATGAACCGCTTGGCGGAGTAGATCGTGCCCTTCGGATTCAGGATGGTTTGCCGCCGCGCGAGCTGCCCGACCAATCGCTCACCGTTGTCGGTGAAGGCAACCACCGACGGCGTCGTCCTTGATCCCTCGGCGTTGGGGATGACGGTTGGCTCGCCGCCCTCCCAGGTCGCGATCACCGAGTTCGTCGTACCCAGATCGATTCCAACGGCTTTCGGCATCGGTCAGACTCCTTTCCTTTCCGCCCGTGCGAGCTTCCTAGGCGTGGGCCGGTTCAGGCTGCTGGGCGGCCGTCGTGGATGGGGCCTCGACGGTGCGCGCCGAGGGATTGCTGTCCGCGATCTGCACGCGGCGCGGCTTGCTGCGCTCAGCGACCGGGATGGTGAGGGTCAGCACGCCGCGGTCGAAGTTGGCCGCGAGTTTGCCGCCGTCCAGGTTGTCGCCGAGGAACAGCTGCCGCGTGAACTCACCGTGCGGGCGCTCGTCGACGATCAGGTCGTCACCGTCCTGCCGGGCCGGATTCCGGGACGCGCGGATACCTACCACGTTGCCCTCCACGGTCACCTGCGCCTCGTCGGGATCCACGCCAGGCAAGTCCAATAGCACGAAGAACGTGTCCCCGCGCCGGAAGGCCTCCATCGGCATCGCCCGCGTCGGGTGCGCGCTTACCAGCTGCTCACTGAGCCGGTCCAGCTCGCGGAACGGGTCGAATCGCATAAGGGTCATCGCATCTCCTCGAGTTGATCAGCAACGCGCCTTGCGCTGCGTTCGGCCGGATCGGCCCGCTCGACGCGAACCCGCCTGCACGTCAACCTTGGTAGACGGCGGCCTACGCCGCGTGGACCTGGCAGAGCCAACCACCGGATGCTCATCGGCCTGTCAGGGCGACTAGAGCGTGTCTGGTAATCCCCGCTCGTCGCGAGCGGCGGTCAGGCGCGTGAGCTGCGAGGCGGAGGAGGAGCCCATACCGCTCTTGTATGGGCGACGACGACAACGAAGCAGATCGCGTGCCTGGGCGCCGCGCAGCAGAGCACGGGATTGCCAGACATGCTCTAGCCTCATCTCGTAACCGGGCGCCCAGGCTTCCGTCGCCCGAGACGGTGGCGCGGGCGGTCAGGGAGCGCTGATGCCGGCATCCGGAGTTGCGGGCTCGAAGGTCGGTGCCCGTCGTCAACTCTCGAGCCTCTATGGCCTCTTCGTGCTGTCGATGATGATGTTCGAGGCGCGCGACGAAATGGACATCCTGCGCCTGTCCGTAACATCTGTCCCTTCCCTCGGCCCCTTGCTGGTCGAGGCCGCGTACCTGATCGAGCGTGGCCAGCTCGCCGCGGCGGTGACTCCCCCCACAGTCGAGGGCATCGCCGAGCAGATCGCCGCGATGGACGGCGGCGACGGTGCGATCACCGTGCCCGCCCGCGAGTGGGGGTGGGCGTACCCGTTGCGCACCCGCGCCGGACTGCACGGCTACCTCGTCCTCAGCTCCCACGTCCAGCCATCGGAGGACGACCGTTTCCTGGTGCGGGTGCTCGCCCAGCAGACTGCCGTGGCCATGGCGAACGCGACGCTGTACCAGAACGCGCTCGCCACCGCCGCCGAGGTGCAGGCCTTGAGTGACGAGCGAGCGCGCATCAATACCGACCTGACCCGGTCGGTCAACGATCTCGCCCAACAAGCGCGGGCCCAGGAGGTCCTGGGCCAGGTGTCGGCGAGCGGGCAGCGCGAGGAGGGCATCGCCTCGGCCCTGCACCAGCTGATCGGTCTGCCGGTCGCCATCGAGGACCAGTTCGGCAACATCACCGCGTGGTCGGCGCCCGACGGGATCCCGCCCTACCCCAAGAAACCGGCCACCGAGCACGAGGCGATGCTGCGCGACGCCGGCAAGGCCGGGGGCCGGACGGTCCGGGCCGGGGCGCATCTCATCAGGGTCGTCCGACCGGGCCACGAGCCGTTGGGAACGATCGTCGCGGTCGACCCCGACCGCACCGCCGGGGCCTACGAACTGTTCGCCATCCAGCACGCCTCCACCGCACTGGCCGTCGAGTGGGCGCATCAACGGGAACTGGCCGAGACCAAGTTGCGGTTGCGCCACGAGCTCGTCGACGAACTCGTCACCGACAACGGCGCCGACGTCGAGGACGCCTTCGCGCGCGCCGCGGCGGTGGGTCACGACTTGAGCGGACCCCACCAGGTCGTGACGGTCCGATGGCGTGGTGCGATTCCCGACCAGGCCCTCACCCGCGCCACCGAGCACGCGCTCACCCAGCCCGGTTTGCGGGCGCTGGTCGCCCGACGGTCCGGCATCCTCGTTGCGATCGCGCCCCATCCGGTCGACGGCGCCGCGCTGTATCACGCGATAGGCCGAGAGCTCCGCAGCACCACCGGCACCATCGGCATCAGTGGCCGCGCCAACACGCCGGCCGAGCTGCCCCATTCCCTTCTCGACAGCATCCGGGCCCTGGAGATCCGGGAGAAGTCGCACAGTCCCGACGGGGCCAGCGACTACGCCGAACTGGGTATCTACCGGCTACTGGGCACCGGCGACACGACCCGCGAGGTCGAGGCGTTCGTCCACCAGTGGCTCGGCCCGTTACTGGAGTACGACTCGCGCCGAAACGCCGACCTGGTCACCACGCTGTCTCGCTATCTGGATTGCGGGGGGAACTACGACCAGACCGCGCAGGCGCTCGTGATCCATCGGAGCACCCTGCGCTATCGCCTGCACCGGATCCGGGATCTCACCGAACGCGATCTCTCCGACGTCGACACCCGCTTCAACCTGCACGTGGCGACCCGGGCGTGGGCCATCCTCGACGACTCGTCCTGACCGATCATCGGCTCGAACCACGTCGCGTCCGAGCAGGACATCGAATTCTGGATGGGTTCCGCACCGGCAGGGCGACTTCACCTGGTCAGTTGGCTCCGCCAGGTCCACGACGCGGCGCTGTGGTCGGACCGAGACTCGATCGAGGGCGATCCAGAGGAGACTCACGTGTCCACGATGCTCAAGAGGCCGTCGGCCCCGCTATTCGCACCGAAGACCGTCACCGGTCCGCACGGGGCAATCACGCTCGCCGCGCGCGAAGATCGTGTCGCACTGCCGCACTGGCATCTGATCGGCGACTACTTCAGGCCGCTGCACGAGCAGCTCGCAGCTCTCAACGATTCCCGCCGCTGGGCGGCCGTAGTCGCCGAAGGTTCGGCGCGGATGCCGCTCGCGACCGCCGGCCTCTCGCTGCGTTCGGAAGGCATGACCCTGACCACCGTGCAGCGCGGTCTCGACTATGCCGTGGTCGCCGTCGCCGGAGATATCGACGGGCCGGCGACCCAGCACGTGCGCTGCCAGATCCGGGCGCTGCTCGACGTCGGTGTGCGGCACCTGGTGGTCAGCCTGGCCGACGTGCTGTCCTGCGATCCCAGGCTCGGCGCGTTGCTCAACCGCACCCACCTGCGACTACGAGCCCGCAACGGACAGCTCGAGCTGGTCGGCATACCCGCCTCGGTGCTGCCCTACGTCCGGGTCGGCCGGCTCCCCGAGGCCTTCGCGGTCTGCGATTCCGAGGCCCACGCGGTTGATTCGGCACCCGCCTGGGCGAGGCCTCCGAGTGGGTAAGCACGAGCGGCAACGCGTCCTGCGCGCGCTCGATGCGTGGGACCGCAGCGTGTTCCTCGAGGTCGCTGCGCGCCACTCTCCCTGGCTCGACCGACTGCTTCCCCGGCTCACCGCCGCTGCGGATCGCTCGGCCATCTGGTTCGCCGTCGCCACGGGCCTGGTCGTTACCGGGCGCCGCCGCCAACGCCGGGCCGCAGTTCGCGGACTGTGCTCGGTCGGTGCGACCAGTCTGCTCGTGAACCAGGTGGCCAAACGTGTGTCGCCGCGGCCCCGTCCGTCGCTCGCCGGGGTGCCGATATCCCGGATCGCCGGCCGAGTACCGGCGTCGACGTCGTTCCCGTCCGGGCACGCCGCTTCTGCGGCCGCGTTCGCCGTCGGGGCCGGCCTCGAACTGCCCGCGCTCGCGCCGCCGCTCGTCGCGCTGGCGGCGGCGGTCGGCTACTCACGCGTGTACACGGGCAGGCACTATCCGGGTGACGTGATCGCCGGGACGCTCGCCGGGGTGGGAATCGCTGCGATCGGGGCCAGATTGGCTCCCGCTCGGACGCCCAGCCGCATCCGGCCACCCGCGCCGGTGATCGAGCAGCGCGAGCCACGTCCGGACGGGGCCGGCATCGTGGCGGTGGTCAACCCGCGATCCGGCAGCGGCCGCGGCCTGCGTCTCGCCGAGGTATTCGCTCGCGAACTGCCCGAAGCGGAAGTCATGCCCTGGGAGCCGGGCACCGATCTGGACGAACTCCTTCGCAAGGCGGCCGCCCGCGCCGAGGTCCTCGCCGTCATCGGCGGCGACGGCACGGTGGAGGCCGCTGCACGCGTCGCGCAGCAGACCGACACGCCGCTACTCGTCGTTCCCGGCGGCACCTTCAATCACTTCGCCGCCGACCTGGGCTTCGACCGCATCGGCGACGCGATCACCGCCGTCCGCCGTGGCACCGCCACCCGCATCGACGTCGGCACCGCTGCCGGCGAATCCTTCATCAACACGGCCAGCCTGGGCGCCTACCCGGCCTTCGTCGCCGCTCGCGAACGCAGACAGCAACGGTGGGGCCGGGGCATGGCCTCCGCCCTCGCGGCGGCGGAGATCTTGCGCACCGAGCAGCCGCTGCCCGCCATCGTCGACGGCCGGGCCTGCTCGGCGGCGACGATCTTCATAGGCAACGGCCGCTACGTGCCGTCGGGATTCGTGCCGATCTGGCGGCCGCGGCTGGACGACGGACGACTCGACGTTCGGCTGCTCGAAGCCGGGCACCGTCTGGCCGGGACCCGCCTGCTGTTCAGCTTCCTCACCGGACGACTCGGTCGCAGCCGCCTGTACCGCGAGTACGACCCGGCCGAGCTGCACGTCGTGCTGACCGGCGGCGCCTCGCCACTCGCGCGCGACGGCGAGCTCGGTGCGCCGGTACGGGAGGTGCACTTCGGCAAGCAGCCGCGGGCCGTCACGGTGTACGTAGCCGTTCCTACGCGCAGGCGCGAGCTGCCGCGGCAAGGGTGGCGTGCCCGGAGGGAAAGGACAACCCGTGGGCCGAAACGCCGTGCACCCGCATGACCAGCGGCGGGCGGGGCCGGGCGACCAGCGTCTTCCCGCGACGGGCCGGTTGACTGCGGAAAAACCACGCGCCTACCCTCAAGTCGGCCCCTACAGATTGGTGGTCGCGTCGTGTCCGACGGCTTGGCCCTGGGGGTCAACGGCATCGAAGCGAAGCCGGGAGATCACATCTGCGGGCTGTACTCCGGCGACACCCAACGCGACCAGGTCCTGATCCCGTTTCTCGAGGCCGGTCTGGCGGCGGGCGACAAGTGCATCTGCGTCGTCGACGGGACCCATCCCACAGCGATCGTGAGGACCCTGGGGACCGGAGTCGACGCCTCGGCGGTCACCGCCAGCAAGCAGCTCGAGATCATCCGCGCGTCCGACATGTACCTGCGGTCAGGCCGTTTCTCCGCCGACGAGGTGATCAGTTCGTGGAAAGCCACGATTTCCGACGTGATGTACGACGGTCGGTTCGACGTCGTGCGCGCGGTGGAGGCCTGGTCGGGGCGTGACGTCATACCCGACCGGCAAGAGCTCCTGGTGCTC
The DNA here is from genome assembly GCA_036502575.1 of Jatrophihabitantaceae bacterium. GTDB lineage: Bacteria > Actinomycetota > Actinomycetes > Mycobacteriales > Jatrophihabitantaceae > DASXRA01. The sequence goes on from DASXYL010000084.1 coordinate 31,287, forward strand.
GAGTCCGAGATGAACCGGTACCTGCCCCTCTACCCGCAGATCATCGTGTGCCTCTACGACATCGACCGCTTCGGAGCCGGCATCGTCACCGACCTGGTCATGACGCACCCCCGGGTGCTGATCGGCGGGATTGTCTACGAGAACCCATACTTTCTGACGCCCGACGAGATGATCAGCAGCGCGGCGCGGACCGAGGATGGCACCGCGAACCCCAAGACCAAGGAGGCGGCGGAATGGTACTTCGCCGCGACGACTGGCTCGACCTAGCCCGCAAGGTCGACTGGACCCCGCGCTACGTCGATGAGCGAGAGCTCTTCCCGGAGGAACTCAGTGGCTCCCCGTGGCTGGGGCACGACGCGTGGCGGAGCTGGAGCGAGGCCTATCGCACGACTTACCGCGAGTACGTGGCGAATCAGCGCGAGAAGGACGCCGCCGTACTCGGTGTGCGGGCTGCGCTGAGCAAGCCCCACCTCTTCGCCGACCTCGATCCCGGTTGGGTGCAGCTGGTCAAGTTCCACAACGGCGCGATCGCCCTCGCGGAGTACGCGGGCGCGGTCGCCGAACTGCGCATGGCGCGCTTCGGGCGCGACAGTGCCTGGCGCATGATGGCGAGCCTTGGCGCGCTCGACGAGATCCGCCACACGCAGATCCCGTTGCTGATCGGGCACGACATGCTGGCCTACGACGGCAACTTCGACTGGACGCACAAGGCGTACCACACCGACGAGTGGGTGATGATCGCCGCGCGTCACCTGTTCGACGACATGTTCCTCGCCGCCGACGCGATCGACCTGGCCATCCAGCTCAACTTCGTGTTCGAGACGGGCTTCTCCAACCTGCAGTTCATGGCCATGGCGGCCATGGCCGACCGCGCCCACCATCACCTGTTCGAGAAGACGTTGGCCAGTATTCAGACCGACGAGGCCCGACATTCCCAGATCGGCCACCCGGTGCTGCGGACGCTGCTGGAGAACGGTTCCCGTGAGCGCGCTCAGTACCTGGTCGACAAGATGTGGTGGCGATCCTGGCGGCTGTTCCTCGCGTTGACCGGTACCGCCATGGAGTACCTCACCCCGCTCGGTGCCCGCACGCGCTCGTTCAAGGAGTTCATGACCGAGTGGGTGATCGAGCAGTTCATGAAGAACCTCGCCGAATTCGACCTCGATCGGCCGTGGTTCTGGGACCTGTTCATCGAGGAGCTCGACTACGCGCATCACAGCTTCCAGCTCGGCCTCTACACCTACCGGACGACCCTGTGGTTCGATGTCGCCCTGCCCGACCGCGCCGAGCGTGAGTGGCTCAGTGACAAGTACCCCCACTGGCAGGAGACGTACGGGCCACTCTGGGAGGATCTCGAGCGACGCTGGGGGGCAGGCGGCGAGAGCGGCACGCTCGCCTACGGGCTCCCCGCGCTGTGCAACCTGTGCCAGCTCCCGACGTTGTTCCTCAGGCCCGGACACAACACCGCATGCACGCTCGAGACGGGTGGTCGCCGCTACCTGTTCTGCTCCGAGCCGTGCCGCTGGATCTTCCGCCAGGAGACCGCCCGGTTCGCGGATCACAAGAGCGTCGTCGATCGCATCGTCGCCGGAGAGGCGCCCGGCAAGCTCACGGATCTGCACGAATGGATGGGCCTGGAGGCGCCGGTCGAAACCGGCAAGGACCTGCGCCGCGGACTGGACCCGTGGCGCCTCGAGCCGATCCCGACAGCGTAAGGCGGAGCGATGCGGGTCTACCTGTTCGGCTACGCGAGCGACGACTTCTGCGGGCGGGTGCTCGTCACTCCGAACGAGCGCACCGTGGCGCATGTGGCCGACCAGCTGATGGCCTGGGGCCCGGCGCCCGAGCGGGGCGGATCGCTCACCGTGCGCAACGAGGTCGGTGACGTCCTCGATCCCACAGCGACCATCGCCCAGGCAGGACTCGGAAATGGCGACATCTTCAGAGTCGAGCGAGGATGACGGCGCCGTGGCGGCCTGGCTGTACGCCGGGACGCTGGACGATGTCTGGGCGGGCGAGATGGTGGCCGTGACTCTCGGATCCGTCGACGTCCTCCTGTGCAACCTCGATGGGGAATTGCTCGCCTACGAGGACCGTTGCCCGCACCTGGCGAACCCGCTCTCCCAGGGCGTCCTTCACGATCGCGTCCTCACCTGCGCTGCCCACGAGTGGATGTTCGACGTGGGGACGGGTCACGGGGTGAACCCGGCAGGCGCGTGCCTGCACCGCTACCCGGTGCGACTCGAGGGCGAACGGATCTTCGTGGACGTAGGGCCGGACGGATGAGCGCGTTAGACGTCGGGGTGGGCCCGGTGCTCCACGCGACGCCGTTCGCACGGGTGGTCGTGTCGGTCATCGAGGACGAGAACGAGCAGGTGCTCGTCCGGGACGAGGGCGCCTACCTGCGCGTACAGGCCCCTCGGGTGTGCCGGCTGTCGCGGTCGGGGCTCGAAGCCGCCACCGACCCCGCCATCCGGTTCCCCGGCGATCTCGAGGTCGTGATGTCGTCGTTCACGGGAGTCTTGCAGTTGACCGAGGACGGCGCCGTCTGGCGGCTCGCGAGCGAACCGTCGGTGGATCCGGGCGCCCCGGCGTCAGGCGACCGATGACCACACCGCAGCCGCGGCCACCGGGCCGCAAGACCTACACCCGACTCGCGGCGGGTCGGCGCCTTCCACTCGAGTACGAGCTGGTGAGCACCGACCTGCACTACAACCACCCGCAGCGGTTCGAGTTGCCCGCCGGCAACCCGGTCGTTGACTGGTACTACCGCCACCGCGAAGGCTCCGCCGCGCAGTCCGGGGACTGGGAACGCTTCGCTGACCCGCGGCGCACCACCTACCGGAGCTACACCCAGCTGCAGGACGGGCGCGAAGACGTCGTCGACGGCCTGCTCCGAGAGATCGACGACACTGCCTACGATCGACAGCTCGACGACGAGTGGGTGCGGTTCCTCGATCGCTGGTATTTCCCACTGCGCTACCCGGTACATGGACTGCAGATGCTGGCGGCCTACATCGCCCAGATGGCGCCCGCCTCCCGGATCACCAACTGCGCCGCGTTCCAGGCAGCGGACGAGGTCCGCCGCCTGCAGCGGATCGCGTACCGCACCGTGCAGCTCGGCGGTGCGCCGGTCGAGGCCGACACGGTGCGGCGACAGCAGGGAGCGTGGGAGGACGCCCCAGCCTTCCAACCGCTGCGCGAACTCGTCGAACGCGCGCTGGTCGCCTATGACTGGTGCGAGGCGTTCACGGTGACGAACGTAGTCATCAAGCCCCGCGTCGATCGCCTCGTCAACCAGGAGATCGCCGGTGCGCTGGCCACCGCGAACGGCGACCCGATCCTGACGAGCATCCACTTCTCGCTCGACGAGGATGCGCGCTGGCACCGCGCCTGGACCGCAGCGCTGCTGCGGCACCTCATCGACGACAACCCGGCGAACGCCGAGGTGGTATCCGCCTGGATCGAGAAGTGGCGCCCGCTCGCATCCGAGGCACTGCATGCTTGCGCCAGCATCCTGGCCGAGGCGCCGGTGCCGCTCGACCCGGGCGCAGTGACCGCCCGCATCAACGATGACGTGGTCCGGGAGACGGATGTGGTTGCCACGGCGCCGCCACCAGCGCGCGGAGACTGAGGTGCGGAACCGGTTCAGCAGCGGGTCCTCGCCGGTGAACGCGATGGCGTAGGTGTCACCGCGAAAGCACGGCCCGTTGTCGGAAACGACGGCGATCGGTGCGGGGACGGTGCGCAGCATCTCGCCGGTGGTGCCGTGATTTGCCGTAGCCAGCCGGACTGGCAGCCCAGGGTTGAGACGCACGAAACCCCCGGATTCCGGGGGTGGTGGCGGAGGCTCCGGGATTCGAACCCGGGATGGGCTTTAGACCCAAACCGCATTAGCAGTGCCGTAGATCCCGCCCCGGGTGATCCCGCGTGATCACGGATCGCCTTATTTCGCAGGGCATTCGCTCGATCCGCGCCCCGCCTCGTCACGGCTGAACACAGGTCGCACCTACTCGTGTGTGACCAACCCCGTGACCACGTTCAAGATCGCTCGACCCCTCCTCAGCACACGCTGAGCGGCCCCGGCCGGTGCATCAACACCGAGCCGAGGCCTTGATCACCACCTGCCAAATCAGGAGATGACCCGATGGTCATGCAAGCACAGACACCCCAACACCACTACCAAGAGGCCGAGCGGCTCGCCCGCGTCGCCGAGAGCGTCGGCACCGACCCGTCCATCCAGCAGACTGCGGCACTGGCCGCTGTCGCGCACGCCGTGCTGGCGCTCGCGCCGAGGCGGGCCAGGCGCGGCAAGCGCGTACCGGAGCGCCCGGGCCCAGGCCGGCACGCCGGCGGCAGCCTCGAGCAGCGGTGGCTGTTCGGCGGCGACGACCAGGACGGGGCGAGCTCGTGACCCCAGGAGCGGGCGCGGAGGACGGCTACGTCCTCGGCTACCCGGACGGGTGCGAGCACGGCTTCACCGTCGACGACCGGCCGACGTTCGTCGACCACTCCGACGAGCACGACGTCGACGCGCACGACGGCGGCGGCGTCAACTACGTCCCGTCGTGGCAGGGCCGCGCCTACCGCGAGATGCTCGCCGCGGTGCTCGAGGCGATCGACCTGCCGCACCCGGCGACGATCGGCGACGGCGAGATCCACGACCAGGTGCTCAAGCAGCGAGCGATGCACGCGGTCATCTCGGCCCGGACCGTCCTCGAACGCCCGGACGGCACCGGCTGGGACGTCGGGTATCTGCGGGAGCGGCTCGCCGAGCACCCCACCGACACGTACAAGCACTGGCCGCCCGTGTACGCCGCCGGTGGTGCGTCCTGATCCGCGGCCTGACGGTCGAGGTCGTCGTCAACGACGCGCACGGCGGAGTGGTGCTCGTCTGCTCGCTGATCGGCGGGCGGACTGGCCCGGCCACGCTCACGGTCTTGGTGCGGCACGACGCGACCGACGATGAGCTGTCGGTGCTGCATCCGGAACTCGCGGCCGTGGTGGCCGGTGTCCTGGACCGAGAAGGCGCGTCGGCGGGCAGCCAAGACGGCCTCGACCAGAACGGGGGCATCTGAAACCACCCGGTGACAGGAACCGCACCCGCGTCTAACCTCGGCCAAACACGGCTCGCAGCATGACCTATCGGGTCCGATCGGACCCGATAGGCATCCAACAGAAAGGGGACGGCTGGCACCGTCCAGCCTGGAGAGCAAATGACCACTCACCGGGGGGAACCAACCACCATGACCAGCACACCAACAACCGACGCTGAGACCGACCAGGCATCGACTCGTGTCGTCAAGATCGATTATGAGCGGTCGAACTCTATCGAGGTTCTCGCTGACGAGGACAATGAGTCGCTCGCCTTCGTGCACGTCACCCGCTACACCGACGGAACGGCGGGGCTCGCGTTGGACATGTGCGTCAAATACAGCGGCGGTCATGCCCGCTTCGGTGCGGAGGACGCCCGCAGGATCGCGACCGCGTTGCTCGACGGCGCCACGCTGATCGAGCACCGGCCGGCCGCGTCGTGATCATCGCGCTGATCGCATTGGCGGGTCTAGCCATCATCGCGGTGCTGGCCGCCGCGATGCTGCGTGCGCTTCGGCGGCTCCACGGCGACATGCGCATACTGCGGGAGCAACTCGCCCGTGAGGACGAGCTCGATGCGGCGATAGCGCGGGAGCTGCGTATAGCGCGGGAAGAGCTGAGTGGTGAGCCGCCGGTGCGACACTTGCATCTGGTCACAGAGGGGCGCTGAGTCATGGGGCTGATCTTCCGCAAGCGGGTCAAGCTCACCGACGACACGGCGGTGAACGTCTCGCGGTCGGGGGCGTCGGTGTCGCGGCGGGTCGGCCGAGTCACGTTCAACTCGCGGGGCGGCGGCCGGGTGCGGATCGCGCCCGGCCTGTCGTTCCGGTTCGGTCGCCGGCGGTGAGCGCCGTGGGCGCACCACACCCGGACGGCCGGGAGGAGGTTTGGTTAGCGTGAAGGTCACGCAGGGCACGCTCGATGCGGCAATCCGGATGGGTGCGCGGGCCGGGTCAGCGTTCGCTGAGACCGGGGTGCCTGCCCGCAACCCGTTCCTCGTCGACGAGCGGCTCGACGAGCTCGCGAAGGTGTGGCGGCGCGCCTACTTCGCAGCCACCGCCCGCGGATAGGTCATGAGGTGGGAGCCGGCAGCGAAGGCTGAGCCTCTCCGCTGGCCTGCGTCGATGCTCGGTCCGGATCCGGTTCGTGGGGCGGGAGCGCGAGCCGGCGCCAGGTCTCTTCCTGGGTCTGGTCGCGGAGGTGGCCGACGGTCGGCGTGTGGGAGTGGACCTGGTAGCCGCGGGATTTGAGCTCGAGGCTGAGGAGCGGGTCGAGGTGCCGCCAGTCGCGCGCGGGTAGCAGCTGGTCGTCGTCGGGCCGGCCGACGACCTCGAACAGGTCCGGTTCGGCCTGCTTGAGTGCGCTGGTGAACCGGGTGCAGCCGAGGCCGATCCAGTTCTGCATGCCGATCGGGTAGGGGTGGCCGCACCACGGTTCGCGGCATGAGGCGAAGCCGGGCAGGACGTCGGCGTGGATGGCGATGTCCTGCTCGACGACCACGAGATCACCGGGGCGTGTCCATTCGTCGGCGAGCAGCCGCCAATATGCCTCCATGTCGTTCGGGTCGATCTCGACGCGGAGGTGGCCGGGTGCGTGTTCGTCGAGCAGCTGCGCCGCCTCCGCGTTGAGGTCGGTGTAGGCGACCACAACACGCGCCCCGGCAGGCTCGGGGGCTGCAGCCGGCGCATCGGCGGCGGCAGGGGCCGCGTCCAGGACGGCACCGGTACCAACGTGGATCGCTGCCGCGATGAGGCTGTCGTACAGGTCGCCTGGTAGGTCGAGCAGATCATCGGGCGACTCGGGCAGCTCGAGGTCGAGCGTCCAGGACTCGAGCAGCGCCCACGCGAGTGCGTCGTTGATGCGCGCGAGCATCTCGAATTGCTTCTCGGTGAGGTCGACGTCCGGGCCCGTGTATAGCCGTCTGCCGCGCTTGTCGACCTCTGCGCTGCGGTCTTCGAAGACCTCGCCCTCGACGAGGACCCGCGTGGCCCGCTGCAACCGGTCCAGGACGGGCCCCATCCGGGCGCCCGCCAACTCCATAGGCCGCTTCTGCCGCCCGGTCAACTGGCCCGCGTCGCGGATGGTCGCGGTGCCGCCACCGGGCAACGGGATCTTGCCCTGTCGCGGCGCGTTGCCTCGTCGAGCTGGTGCTGCCATCGCTCATCGCCTCCGTGCGGACGGTTTCGTTGTCGGACTGCTGTTGGTGGGGGCGAGGGCGTCCGCGCGTCGGCAAGGAGACCAGTCCCCCAATGCGCGGACGCCCTCTTTCCGGTCCCCGATCCGCCACCGAAACAGACCGGGACCAGGTCAGTGGCGTCGGCGGGCGCGGTGGTCGCGGATCTCCCGCGCGGCGACCGCGGCGGACTGCGCGCGGACCCAGGCCACGGCCGCGGGTGCGTCACCGCGGGCGACTGCCTTCACGACGCGATCCACGGCCCGGGCGGCGATCTTCTGCTCGACCACGTCAGTCAAGCCGGCCCAGTAGCCCCTCCGGCGGACCGCCTTGACGACGGCGTCAGCCGGTGTGCCGACCTCAGCGGCCGGTGCCGGCTCCATGTCGACGGTCTTCTTTCGGGGCGGCTTGTCGTCGGGCCCCTTCGGCTGACCCAGCGGCGTGATCTCGCTCTGGTCGATCGTGCCGATGACGTTTCCCGCGCTGTCATACACCGCGACCAGGCTCGGCTTCGACGCCGCTTTGGCTATCGCCCGCACTGTGCTCGCCGACATGAGCGGCCTCCCACTCTTCATGATCAGAAACTTCGCGCCGTTCGCGGCCTTCCCGACGAGGTCGACGCGGGGGATGTCGGCCTCGTGGATCTCGGTGAACTCGTCGTCCTCGTCGTCGTCGAGGAACGACCGCGGCGCCGTCATCGTCCGGCTCCGATCGTCGCCCACATACTGCCGGGCTCAGGCCGCGGGTTGAAGCCGGGCCGTGGCCGGTTCAGCCACGCCGCCCGACCTTCCGCTGTGTCGGTGAGCCCAGGGTCGGGCTGGTATTCGAGCCGCCACGGCCAGCCCACCGCCGGCGCTCGCAGCGGCAGCGGGGTCGCGCCCTCGAAGCTGTGGCAGCGGTGCTGCGCTCCGCTTTCACGCCGCTCGGTGTCCGCGACCGTGATCCGATCGGTCATCTCGCGGACCGCGTCGTTGACGCCGTCCAGCTCGTCCCAGATGGTCGACCAGCGTTCGAGCTGCTCGCCGACCGTCAGCTTGTGCAGGTCGCCGCGGAGGTCGCGGGCCGCATTCACCGCGGCGCCGGCACGGTCCGACAGCGCCTCGTAGGCGTCGACCAGGCCGCGTTCGCTGGCCAGGATCTCGGGCCCGCCCATGTTGTGGCGGTACCGCCAATGCACCTGCTCGGACGCGATCATTGGCGGGGTCGGCATCGGCGTCGACTCCCACAGCATCGACGCGCCCTGGGCTGCCCGGGCGTGCTCGATGTCGGCCACGACCGGGACCGCCGGCAGACGATCGAACGCCGCTCGAACGCCGGTCAGCTCGCCACCCAGCCGGGCGATACGTCTGCCTGGCAGATCACGCTCGACCGCATCGGACAGCCGCGCCTCGAGATCGCTGATCCGCTTGGCGAGCACGGAACGCTCCGTCCGCGCCTGGGCTTCCGCCTCGACAGCCACTCGGTATGCCTTCGGCGCCGCGGCGCTGAGCACATCTAGCCACGTCGTCATATCAGGCCTCCCGTTGACGGGGTGAGCGCTCCTTGGCATGCCCGCAGCGAGATCTCCCGCGCGGCAGCGGTCGAGTCCTCCGTGCCGCCCGAGACGAAGATCCGCACCAAGTCGCGGAATGGCGCGACCGACAGGTCGGGCCGGCCGGCATCGACGGCAGCCTTCCGGATCAACGCTTGCTTCTTGCGCACGTCGCCCAACGTCGGTTGCCGCTGCAGGTTCTGCAGCGCCTCGTAGGCCCGCTCGAACGACCGCTCCGGCGGCGCCTGCGCCTCGCCCAGGGCGTGCTGCTGTGCTGCCTTGCGGACCACCACGACACGGCGTCCGGACTGATTCGTCATCGAACCTTCTCTCTGTCAGACCGCGGACGCGGCGACGACGTTGGACGTTGTGTCTTGCGCGCCCACCTTCGCCGCGGCGGTCGCAGACGCTCGGTCTGGGTAGACCGTGACGTTCGGCCAGACGTACCCGGTGGAGTTGACGTTGCCTGGCGTCTCGGTGCGCATCACCGCGAGGTCGGCGAGGTAGTTGGGGCCGGCCTGCCCGGTGGGCACGTTGATCACCATCGCTGGTGCGAAGCCGAATCCGTGGTTCGTGTACGGGCTGACGACGCAGAACACGATCTGTCCTGAGACTGGTGCCGCCATGATCGGCTCACCCCTTGCGCGGTGGGTTATGCGGCTGTGGACCGCCGCCGTCGGCTCTTGGCGAATTCGACTACTGACGTCTCTTCGATCAGCCAGGCCCCGCCGTGCTTTCGACCGCGTAACCGGCCGCTCTTGCACGCTTTGCGGACACCTCTGTCGCCGATCGCTCCGATCACGTCGATTGCCTCATCCACGGTGAGCTCTCTCGACTGTGGAGCCCCGGAACCAACATCGCCAAGCTCCGGAACCTCGCTGGTTCCGGCTGCGGAACCTGTGCGGGCTACGGCGGCGGCGATCGCCCGCCGCTCGGCTGCTCTGTGCTCCCGCGCGACCGCATCACACTCGTCGAGCAGCGCGACGAGCCGAGGCGGCACGTAACCGTCCGCCCGCCACAACGCGATCGTCTGCCGCCGCTTCGCAGCCACCAACGCCGCGTCCTCCCCGTCCAGCACCAGCTGCGGCCCAGCCGGTAAACGCACGCTCACAGCGTCGCCTCCGGCGGCTGATCACGCACCGCCCGCTGGCTGTGGACCCGGGACCGCCAATACGCCGGCAGCCGTCCGTGCTGCTCGTGGGGAGCGCTGTCCGGCGACGCGTCACCCATGCACCTCGAGCAGTCGCAGCTACCCGGGCGCAGAATCCAATACGACGAGCCGCCCGTTTCCGAGACCACCGTCGCCGCCTGATCGCCATTCGGCAACTCGACGTGCTCGGCCACCAAGCCCCACCCGGCGGCCGGATCCTCGACGCTCACCGCAGACCGCCGAAGTCGCGGTACCGGTCACGGAACACCGCATCACGGGCCCGCTGCATCACCGACCGGCCATCATCAGGATCACCTGCAGGCTCGGCCGGCACCTCCGGCTCCTCGACGGTGCTCAACTGCGCGGCGCTGCCATCGAGAGGCTCACCCCGACCCAGCTTCCGATACAACTCGATCCACCCGGCCGCCCCCGACGACGCATCACGGTGCAACCACCAACACGCCAACGCCACCGACAACACCAAGTCGTCGTGCGCCGAGCCCTTCGCCGCGTAGCTGTCACGCCCCGCGGCACTGATCGTCCAGCCGAAGTCCTGCAACTCGGCAGCCAGCGCCCGCCCCTCTGGCAGCTTGTCCGGCACGCGCAGCCTCCGCGCGCTCAGAGCGACCTCCATCGCACTC
>DASXYL010000085.1:0-33701 GCA_036502575.1 Jatrophihabitantaceae bacterium
CTCCGGTGAGGAAGCCACCGAGGTCGGTGCCGGCGGGCTGACCATGTACGACAACCTCGACGGCAAGACCGGCGATCTGGTCTGGACCGACCTGTGCCGCGGCCCGCACCTGCCCTCCACCCGGCGCATCCAGGCCTTCAAGCTGATGCGCACCGCCGCGGCGTACTGGCGCGGCAACGAGAAGAACAAGCAGCTCCAGCGGATCTACGGCACCGCGTGGGAGAGCAAGGAGGCTCTCGACGGCCACCTCGCGATGCTCGAGGAGGCCGAGCGTCGCGACCACCGCAAGCTGGGGCGGGAGCTCGATCTCTACTCCTTCCCCGAGGAGCTCGGGCCCGGTCTGGTCGTCTTCCATCCCAAGGGCGGCGTGATCCGCCGGGTGATGGAGGACTACGTCCGCCAACGGCACATCGAGGAAGGCTTCCAGTACGTCAGCACTCCCCACATCTCCAAGGACGGGCTGTTCCACACCTCGGGCCACCTGCCCTACTACGCCGACAGCATGTTCCCGCCGATGGAGCTGGAGAACTCGGAGTACCGGCTCAAGGCGATGAACTGCCCGATGCACAACCTCATCTACCGTTCGCGCGGGCGCTCGTACCGCGAGTTGCCGTTGCGGCTGTTCGAGCTCGGCAACGTGTACCGGTACGAGAAGTCGGGTGTGGTGCACGGTCTGACCCGGGTGCGGGGCCTGACCATGGACGACTCGCACAGCTACTGCACGCCAGAGCAGGCGCCGGCCGAGATCAAGCACCTGCTGAACTTCTGCCTGGGCCTGTTCCGTGACTTCGGGCTGGACGACTTCTACCTGGAGCTGTCCACGCGGGACGACTCCAAGCCGGACAAGTTCATCGGCACCGACGAGCAATGGTCGATCGCCACGAACATCCTCGAGGATGTCGCCACCGAGTCCGGGCTCGAGCTCGTACCCGATCCGGGCGGCGCGGCGTACTACGGCCCGAAGATCTCCGTGCAGGCCAAGGACGCGATCGGGCGCACGTGGCAGATGTCGACGATCCAGTACGACTTCAACCAGCCGGCCAGCTTCGAGCTCGAGTACCAGGCCGCCGACGGCTCGCGGCAGCAACCGGTCATGATCCACTCGGCGAAGTTCGGGTCGATCGAGCGGTTCGTCGGCGTGCTCACCGAGCACTACGCCGGCGCCTTCCCGGCGTGGCTCTCGCCCGTGCAGGTGATCGGCATCCCGATCACCGACGAGCAGGTGCCGTACTTGGACGGCGTCGCGAAACGCCTGCGGGGCAAGGGGATTCGCGTCGAGATCGACGACTCCGACGACCGGATGCAGAAGAAGATCCGCACCGCGCAGAAGCAGAAGGTGCCGTTCATGCTCATCGCCGGGGCATCCGATGCCGAGGCCGACGCGGTGTCGTTCCGTTACCGCGACGGCGAGCAGCGCAACGGCATCCCGATCGAGCAGGCCGTCACCGAGATCGCCGACTTCGTCACGCGGCGGGTCAACGAATCTCCGACGTCGGCCCACTTCGGGTCGTGATCGACGAACAGCCGGCGAGCGACTTCGCCGGCGAGCCCGACGCGTTCGGACGGCTCTGGACGCCGCACCGGCTGGCCTACATCCAGGGAGCGGGCAAGCCGTCGCACGACGACGCGGGGGAGGAGTGCCCGTTCTGCCGGGCGCCGAAGCTGTCCGACGAGGACGGGCTGATCGTCGCCCGCGGCCAACTCGTCTACGCCGTGCTGAACCTCTACCCGTATAACGCCGGGCACCTGATGACCGTCCCGTACCGGCACGTGGCCGACTACACCGACCTGACGTCGGACGAGGTGGCCGAGCTGGGCTCGTTCACGCAGGCGGCGATGACGACGATGCGGGCCGTCTCCGGGCCGCACGGCTTCAACATCGGGATGAATCAGGGCGTGGTGGCCGGCGCCGGTATCGCGGCCCACCTGCACCAGCACGTCGTCCCCCGGTGGGGCGGCGACACCAACTTCATCCCGATCGTGGCCCACACGCGCGTGCTGCCCCAACTTCTGTCGGACACGCGGCGGCTGCTCGCGGACGCTTGGGTGTCTTCCTGACATTCGTCTTTACCCGGAGCGTATGGACCGGTACGGTTCGGCGGTGCTTGTCGGGCCTGCGTATGCGGCCGGGCCATTCGGGGGGATTCAATGAGATTTCGCTCGATCTTGACTTGTGCCGCTGCCGCCCTTGCCGTCTCGGCCCTCGTCGTCGCGCCCGTCGCATCCGGGCCCTGCCGAAAGGCCCGGCCAGCACTCCGACGCGGGCCTGGCAGCAGGCGCCACCGGCAAGGCATGGCTCACCCGCGGCGTCGAAGCCGCCAGCTCGGATCGCGCCCCGCTTGGACGCGCGCCTGACTCCGGCGGCCGCGCGCAGCGGGACGGCCGAGGTCGTCCTGCACGGTAACGCGAGACAGCTCGCGGACGCGGTCAGATCAGCGAAGGGCCGCGTGTTGGCCGCGATCGGCGACGCGGCAACGGCGGTCGTCCCTGCAGCGTCGCTGAAGACACTTGCCCAGCAGCCGGGGGTGGGGTCGGTGAGCCCGTCCGTGCGGGGGCAAGTGCAGGTGCAGTCGGAAGGTGTCCATGCGTCGAACGCAGACGCCTGGCATTCCGCGTCGACTCCGCTTAATGGCAGCGGGGTGAAGGTGGGCATCGTCGATGCCGGCTTCGCCAATCTCGCCGCAGAAGAGGCTGGTGCGTCACCGAACCTGCCGGCGTCGCTGGTCCACTACATCGACAACCCAGCGGATCCCGACAACCAGAACCACTGCGCTGACGAGAGCGCGACGAGCCACGGCACGGCCGTCGCCGAGATCGTGCACCAGATGGCGCCTGGCGCGGAGCTCTACCTCTACTGCATCGACGACAACGTCGGCTTTAAGCAGGCTGGATCCCAGCTGCAGGCGTCAGGCGTGACGGTGGTGAACAGCTCGCTCGCCTTTCCCGGTGACAGCCGGGGCGACGGCACCGGCGTCCCGGCCTCGGCGGCGGCGACCGTCCGCACCGCCCGCCAGAACGGCATCCTCTGGGTCGAGTCGGCAGGTAACAACGGTGAGGACCACTGGCCGGGAACGTTCACCGACGCTAACCACGACACTTTCGTCGACCTCGTCGACAGCAGCAATTATGACGATGCTGTCGGCGTTGGCCTGAATGGTGGCGGCGGCTTGATCCTGCTCCAGTGGGACAAGTGGCCGACGTCCACCCTCGGCGTCACCTTGCATGCGTGGCAGTTTGACGAAGCGACTAACAATTACATCGGGAATCCGGTGTCGATCACGCACACCTCGGGCGCTGCGCCGCTGCTCTGCCTTGAGTACCAGGCGGTTGCCGGCGACGGGTGTGGCACGCTGCCCGATCCGGGCAGCTACGGCGTCTGGATCTCGATGCCCGCGGCCGCGCAAGGCGTGCACTACGACCTGTCGTACTGGGCGACGTCAACGGCAACTATCTCTCCTGCGGCGCGTGGAACGGGAACGTGTGCCTGGGTCCGAGCGCCCGCGCGCAGTCCGGGTCCATCAATGAGCCAGCAAGCTCGCCGTACGCCGTGGCGGTCGGTGCTGTCGATGCAGTGCCGATCGCCAGCGGTGGTGCCTGCGGCGCCGATGAGAACGTGGGCGGCACCTTCCCGTTGGAACAGTTCAGTTCGCAAGGCCCGACTGTCGACGGCCGCGTGAAGCCGGACATCGCTGCCTTCGACGGCGTAGCCGGGAACGTGTACACGACCTTTTGTGGCACGTCCGCGTCGGCACCGCACGTGGCGGGGGCGGCTGCGCTGGTGAGCGCGGCCAATCCGGATATGGATGCCGCGCAGATCCAGAACCTCCTGGAACAGAGGGCGAACGCTGGATCGCCACTGAACCCTCCCAACAACCAGGTCGGGCACGGCGTACTGAACCTGGGCGACCCGAGCAACATCACGCCCCCTGCAGGCTCGGGCTACACGCCGCTGGACAGTCCGCGACGCATCCTCGACACGCGCACGACGACTGGCGAGCACAGGGCGCCGCTGGGTCCGGGCGGCACGGTCGACGTGCGCATGCCAGCGGCGGTGCCCACCGACGCCACGGCAGTTGCCATCAACCTGACGGGTATCGCAACCGCTACGACCTATCTGTCCGTGTATCCCGGTCCCGGGTGGCCTGGCACCTCCAACCTCAACGTCGCCAAGACCACAGATACCCCGGCGGCGGTATTCGCCACCGTGCCTATCGGATCGGGACGAACCATCACGGTGCGCAACTCGACCGGATCGACCAATGCCGTTGTCGACGTGCTCGGCTACTTCGCGCCGAACGGGCCGAACGCGCCGGGGAAGTACGGCAAGGTCACCCCGCAGCGGCTGCTCGATACCCGGACGACGACCGGCGGCCATCAGGGCACGCTCGGCAACGGCAAGACGCTCACTCTGCACGTGCCGGCAAGCTCCGGCGTACCCGTGGTGTCCAGTACCTCGGTCATCGTCAACCTGACGTCGACCGGTCAGTCGACCAGCGGATATCTCTCCGTGTCACCGGACTGCTCGCATTCGTCGTCAACGTTGAACTATGTGAAGGGCTATACCCGAGCCAATCTGGCGATCGTGAAACTCAGCAGCACCAGCACGTTCTGCGTATACGGCGTCGGCGGGCCGACACATGTGGTCATCGACGTGGTCGGTTACCTTGCGCCGTCCGGTGTCGCGTCCTATGTCCCGATGCCGTCGCCGGTTCGTATCGTCGACACCCGCACCGGCAACGGTGGACGGCTGGGTGGCCTGGGCGCAGGCGGCATCATGCCCTTGCAAGGCGCCGGGATCTTCGACGTGCCATACCAGGCGACAGCCGTGTTGACCAACTTCGTGGCAACCGGCGCCACTACGGGGAGCTTTCTCGCCACCTATCCCGGAAGCGCTCGGCCGAAGGTGTCGACCTTGAACTTCACCGCTGGGCGAACGGTGCCGAACGCCGCCGTCGTCAACCTCTCCTCCGGCAAAGCTACGATCTTCAACAGCGTCGGCAGCGTCCAGGTCGTCACTGACCTGTTTGGGTACTTCATCTGACCGGTAGCGTCCTGGGCCATGACGGTATGGCACGTGCGGGGGGTGTTCCTGCCCGACGAACGTGAGCGCGATGCGTGGATCGTCGACGGCCGGCTGACGTTCGAGCGATACCCCGGCCCGGCCGACACGATCGTCGACGGGGGCTGGATCGTGCCCGGCCTCGTCGACGCGCATTGCCACGTCGGCCTGGCCCCGGACGGCTTCGTCGACGACCCGGACGACCAGGCCGCGCAGGCGCTGGCCGACCGCGATGCCGGCGCCCTGCTGCTGCGCGACGCCGGTTCGCCGGTCGACAACACGAGCGTGCAGGCGCGGGTCGACCTGCCTCGGCTGATCCGGGCTGGGCGCCATATCGCCCGCCCGCACCGGTACGTGCGACACCTGGGCGTCGAGGTCGAGCCTGCGGCGCTCGTTGCCGAGGTCGAGAAGCAGGTCGCGCGCAGCGACGGTTGGGTCAAGCTCGTGGGCGACTGGATCGACCGCGCTGTGGGCGATCTGGCGCCGCTGTGGCCGGACGGTCTGCTGAAGGAAGCGGTCGGGCGCGCCCATGAGCTCGGAGCTCGCGTCGCCGTGCACGTCTTCGGCGAGGACGCCCTGCCCGGCCTGATCGCGGCCGGTGTCGACTCGATCGAACACGGCACCGGGCTCACCGACGAGCTGATCGCCCAGCTCGACGGCACCGACATCGCGCTCGTCCCGACCTTGATCAACACCGACAACTTTCCCGAGTTCGCGGCGCAGGGCGAGGCGAAGTTCCCGGCCTACGCGTCGCACATGCGGGCGTTGCACGGCACGTCGCGTGAGCGGGTCCGCCGAGCGTGGGAGGCGGGCGTCCCGGTCTACGTCGGCACCGACGCGGGCGGCACGATGTCGCACGGGCTGGTGCGCGACGAGATCCGGGCGCTGGTCGACGCGGGCATCCCGCCGGCTGACGTGATCGCGGCCGCGTCGTGGCGGGCCCGATCGTGGTTGGGCGTTGCCGGCCTGGACGAGGGCGCGCCCGCGGATCTCGTCGTGTACGACACGGATCCACGAATCGACTTGTCCACTGTGGACAGTCCGCGGCGCATGCTGCTGCGCGGCGCGGTCATCGCGTGAGCACCGTGGTCGCGTGAGCGATGTCCTCGACCGGGCGGCCGGGTGCCTGGTCGGGCTGGCGTACGGCGACGCCCTGGGCGTTCCGTACGAGGCCGGCGTGCGCCCCCTCGATGGAACGCCCCACCTGCTCGGCGGCGGCCTCGGCAACTACGAGCCGGGCGAGTGGAGCGACGACACGCAGATGGCGATCTGCATCGCCCAGGCCGCCCTGGACGTCGGGCCGGCCGACCTGCCGACCGAGGTCGGGCTGGACGCGGTCGCCGAGCGGTTCGAGGACTGGTATGCGGGACGTCCGGCCGACATCGGCATCCAGACGGCCCGGGTGCTGCGCGACGCCGAGCTGCTCACCGGCGGGCCGGCGGCCCGGCTGCGGGCGGCCGCCCACGCGCTGCACGAACGGTCCGGGCGCACCGCTGGCAACGGTGCCCTGATGCGTACGGCCCCGGTGGCAGTTGCCCTGCACGGCAACGCCGGCGCGATCGCGTCCACCGCGCGGGCCGTCGCCGAGCTCACCCATCCGGACCCGCTCGCCGGCGACTCGTGCGTGCTCTGGTGCCTGGCCATCGACGAAGCACTGCGCGGGGGACCGGTCGACCCGGCCGCGCACCTCGAGGCGTTACCGGCGCAGCGGCGCGACCAGTGGGCGGCCTGGATCGCCGAGGCTGACGGGGCGCCGCCGAGCATGTTCGCCGACAACGGCTTCACCGTGACGGCGCTGCAGGCGGCCTGGGCCGGAATCTCCTATCCGCCGGAGTCGGATCCGGGCTCGCCCCACTCGCTTCGCTTCGGGGGCAATCCCGGATCCGAACGCACCTTCGGTGCGTCCGCGCGGCGGCCGGCGGGCTCTTCGCGCGAGCGCTCATCGCTGCCGAGGGCGAGCTACCTGCGCATGATCCACGCGGCGATCAGCGCCGGCGGCGACACGGACACGGTGGCCGCGATCGCCGGTGCGCTGGCCGGTGCCGGCTGGGGGCTGGCGGCGCTGCGGGACGACCGGATCGACCGGGTGCACGGCTGGCCCGACCTGACCATCGACGACCTCGCCGAGCTAGGACGCCAACTGGTTCGGATCTGAGTCGAGGGCGATCGAGCCGATCCGTAGCATGTGGCCTCATGGCACGCGTGCTCACTCCCCAGGCGGAAGACTTCCCCCGCTGGTATCAGGACGTCATCGCAAAGGCCGAGCTGGCCGACAACGGGCCGGTGCGCGGAACGATGGTGATCCGACCGTACGGCTACGCGATCTGGGAGCGGATCCAGGCCGAGATGGACGCGCGCATCAAGGAGTGTGGCGCGCAGAACGCGTACTTCCCGCTGTTCATCCCGGAGTCCTACATGCACCGGGAGGCTGAGCACGTCGAGGGCTTCAGCCCCGAGCTGGCCGTCGTGACCCACGCGGGCGGCAAGCAGCTCGACGAGCCGATCATCGTGCGGCCCACCTCCGAGACGGTCATCGGCGAGTTCATGGCCAAATGGGTGCAGAGCTACCGCGACCTACCGTTGCTGCTCAACCAGTGGGCCAACGTCGTGCGTTGGGAGCTGCGCCCCCGACTGTTCCTTCGCACCAGCGAGTTCCTGTGGCAGGAGGGCCACACCGCGCACGCCGACCACGACGACGCGCGTGACTACGCGCGGCGCATCCTGCACGAGGCCTACGAGGACCTCATGGTCAACGTGTTGGCGATGCCGGTGCTGGTCGGCCGCAAGACCAAGCAGGAACGGTTCGCCGGGGCGATCAACACGCTGACCTGCGAGGCGATGACCCGCGACGGCAAGGCGCTGCAGATGGGCACGTCCCACGAGCTGGGCCAGAACTTCGCGAAGGCTTTCGACATCCAGTACACCTCGGCTGCGGGTGGCCGCGAGCACGCGTGGACGACCTCGTGGGGATCGTCGACCCGCATGGTCGGCGGGCTGATCATGGTGCACGGCGACGACAACGGACTACGTGTGCCGCCGGCGCTGGCGCCCACGCAGGTCGTCGTGATGGCGATCAAGCCCGAGGTCGTCGACGCCGTGCACAAGATCGGCGACGACCTGCGGGCGTCCGGCGTGCGGGTCGTCGTGGATGACCGGGCCGACATCCCGTTCGGGCGCCGCGCCGTCGACTGGGAGCTCAAGGGCGTGCCGCTTCGGGTCGAGCTCGGCCCCCGCGACCTCGAGGCCAACGTGGCGACGCTGGCGAAGCGGCTGTCCGGCGGCAAGTCGCCCGTCCCGCTGGGCGAGCTCAGCGCTGAAGTCACCCGACTGCTGGCCGACGAGCAGCAGGCGATGCTCGAGGCCGCCCGGGTCGATCGCGATGCGCGGATCGCCGATGTGTCCACTGTGGACGATGCTGCGGCGGCCGGCGCCGAGGGCTGGGCCAAGGTGCCGTGGGACACGCTGGGTGAGGACGGCGAGACGAAGCTGGCCCAGTCGGGCGTGACGGTGCGGTGCCTGCAGCGGGGCGACGGCGGCGTGCCCGACAGCGATACCGAGGCGGGGCTGGTTGCCTACGTCGCGCGCTCCTACTGATCGCGAGATCCGGGTCGGCATCTCGGGGTGGCGCTACCCGCCCTGGCGCGGCGTCTTCTACCCGAAGGGTCTGCCGCAACGCGAGGAGCTGCGCTACGCGTCCGAGCGGCTGAACAGCGTCGAGATCAACGGATCGTTCTACGCGCTGCAGCGTCCGCAGAGTTTCCGCGCCTGGTACGAGCAGACGCCGGACGACTTCGTCTTCGCGGTCAAGGGTCCCCGCTTCATCACCCACCTGAAGAAGCTGGCCGACGTGGACGCGCCGCTGGCCAACTTCTTCTCCTCCGGGCTGCTGGCGTTGGGACGGAAGCTCGGGCCGGTGCTGTGGCAGTTGCCGCCGACCTTGCCGTTCGACACCGCCCGGATGGATGCGTTCTTCGCCCGGTTGCCACGGACGACCGCCGAGGCGGCCTATCTCGCGCGCCGTCACGACGAGCGGATGAAGGACCGGGCCTGGACGGGCACCGACGCCGATCGCCCGCTGCGTCATGCCGTCGAGGTCCGGCACCCGAGCTTCGAAACGTCGGCGTTCCTGGACGTCTCTCGCGCGCACAACGTCGCCGTGGTGCTGGCCGACAGCCCGGGGCGCTGGCCGGTGATCCGCGAGGCGACGGCCGATTTCCGCTACGCCCGCCTGCACGGTGCGCAGGAGCTCTACGAGAGCGGCTACGACGAGCCGGCGCTCGACGAGTGGGCCACGACGATTCGCAGCTGGTCGCCGGCCGACGTGTACGTCTACTTCGACAACGACGCCAAGGCCTACGCACCGCGTGACGCGATGGCGCTCACCGCTCGGTTGAGCGGTTGAGCCTCAGGCGGGGACGGCGTTCGCCTTGATCACGTTGCGGTACCAGAGCGCCGAATCCTTCGGGCGACGCTGCCCGGTGGTGTAGTCGACGTGCACCAGCCCGAACCGTTTCGACAACCCCCACGCCCACTCGAAGTTGTCCAGCAGGCTCCAGACGAAGTAGCCCCGCACGTCCGCGCCGGACCGGATCGCGGCGTTGACGGCGCCGAGATGCGTACGCAGGTAGTCGATGCGCTCGCTGTCGTGCACCGCCCCGGACGGGTCGACGACGTCGTCGAAGGCCGCGCCGTTCTCGGTGATGATCAGCGGTGTGCCGGGGTAGTCGCGATGCACGCGCAACAGCAACTCGGTCAGGGCGCCCGGCTCGATGCGCCAGCGCATCGCCGTGTACGGGCCGTCCTGCGGAACGGTGTAGGCCAGGTCGGTGCCCGGCCACGGTGACGGACCCTCGGAGGCTTGCGGGTCGTTAGCCCATCCGCGCGTGGTGTGCGTCGTTAGATCCTCGCGGGCCGCGGCGACGAGCGACGGCGAGTAGAAGTTGACGCCCAGCAGGTCGATCGGGGCGGCGATGGTGGCGAGGTCGCCGTCCTGCACGAACGTCCAGTCGGTGATGTGCCGGGTGTCCTCGATCAGGTCGGCCGGGTACGCGCCGCGCAGGACAGGGTCGAGGAATACCCGGTTGGCGATGCCGTCGACGTGCCGCGCCGCGTCGGCATCGGACTCGGACGCTCCGCGCACCACGAACAGGTTCAGCGTGAGCGCCACCTGGACCGATGCCGGCAGCGTCTCGCGCAGCGCGGCCACCCCGAGGCCGTGCGCCAGCAGCAGGTGGTGGGCGGCCCGCAGGGCCGTCGCGCGGTCGGTGACGCCCGGGGCGTGCAGGCCGTTGCCGTATCCGAGGAACGCCGAGCACCACGGTTCGTTCAGCGTGGTGAACGTCGGGACGCGATCACCCAGCGCGCCGGCGACGGTCGCCGCGTACTCGGCGAAGTGGGCCGCCGTGTCGCGATCGGCCCAACCGCCGGCGTCCTGCAGGGTCTGCGGCAGGTCCCAGTGGTAGAGGGTGGCGATCGGCGAGATGCCGCGGTCGAGCAGCGCGTCGACCAGCCGCGAGTAGAAGTCCAGGCCGGCCTGGTTCACCTCACCCGATCCGGTCGGCACGATCCGGGGCCACGCGAGTGAGAACCGGTACGTGGGCAGTCCGAGATCGGCCATGATGGCGACGTCCTCGGCCCACCGGTGGTAGTGGTCGGCGGTGACGTCGCCGGTCGTCTCGTCGAGGATCGCGCCGGGGCTGTGGCTGAACGTGTCCCAGATGGACGGCGCCCGCCCGTCCTCGGCGACGGCGCCCTCGATCTGGTAGGCGGCGGTGGCCGCGCCCCACACGAATCCCGGCGGGAACTCGAGGGACGCGGCGGTCGCCTCTTGTGTCTCAGTGGTGGTCATCCCTGGATCGCTCCTTGCCTGATTCCGCCGACTGCTGCGGAACGTACCCGGTGCCGAGCCCACCTCCGATCGTTACGTCCGGGAGCGGCTCAGGCGCTGTACCGCTTGACCACCTCGACCGGGAGCACCGTGGCTCGATCCGGCTCCTCGCCGGCAATGCGCTGCAACAGCAGCTGGGCCATTGTGCGACCCAGGTCGGCGATCGGCTGGCGGATGGTCGTCAGCGGCGGAACGGTGAGCGCGGCCTCGCGCAGGTCGTCAAAGCCCACCACGGCGATGTCGTCGGGCACCCGTCGTCCGGATTGTTCGATCGCGCGCATGGCGCCGATCGCGGTCAGATCGGATGCCGCGAACACCGCATCGACGTCCGGACTGGCGGCCAGCAGCTCGTGCATGGCGCGCGTGCCGCCCTCGACGGTGAAGTTGCCGGCGGCGACCAGTTCGTCGCCCGCAGCGGGCTTGGCGTCCTGCAACGCAGCGCGGTATCCGATGAGCCGGTCCTGGCCGGCGCACATGTCCTGCGGTCCGGTAATCGTCGCGACGTGGTGCGCGCCGCGCGCGATGAGCAGCTCGGTGGCGATTCGCCCGCCGGCGACGTTGTCGGAGTCGACGTAGCACAGCGACGGATCGCCGGAGAGCGGCCGACCGTTGATGACGGTCGGCACACCCATCCGCTCGAGCGACTGCGGCAACCGGTCGTCGCCGTGCAGCGACAGCAGCAGCACGCCGTCGACGTGGCCACCGGCCGCGTAGTGCTCGAACTGATCGGCCTCGGCCGGCGTCGACGCGATGACGAAGATCAGCTGCAATCCGGCGGCGGCGATCTCGGCGTGGGCGCCGCGCAGCATCGCGAGAAAGTACGGGTCGGTGAAGAGTCGATCCTCGCTCTCGGCCACGAGAAAGGCGATGGAGTCGCTGCGCCTCGTGACGAGCGACCGCGCAGCGCGGTTGGGCGCGTAGGCCGTGTCGCGGGCGGCTTGCAGCACGGCTTCGCGCGCGTCCTGGCTGACGTTGGTGGCGCCGCGCAGCACCCGGCTCGCCGTTGCGCGCGAGACCCCGGCCCGGGCCGCGACGACCTCGAGGGTCGGCGGCCGGTCGGTCGGACGACGGCGCAGCGCCACGTGTACCTCCTGCCACGCCTGCTGTGCGCCGCAGTGTAATGGCCGCCGGATATCGGCCCGGGTCGCTTCGCCGGGCCTTCGTCCGGATCTTGATATGTATGGCCCGCCACGACGGGCCATACGTATCAAGATCGCCGGGTTCGGCGCGGCCGGCATGTGGTCCGCGTACGCCCCTGAACTCCAGGGAAAGATCTTGCGAATCCGTCTTGCATAGCGGGTGACGAGCGAGTAGACATTGCGCTACGCCAAGCCGCAAGGTGAGGCGGGAACGGAAGCGAAAGCGGTCCGGTTCGCCGGGGAGACTCGGCGAGCAGCACGGGTGACGACGTGCGAGGCCGGTGGAACCTCCGGGAAGATCGCGAGGTGTCACGAGCTCGTGATCGACCGTCGGCCCCTCGAACTCATACTTCGAGGGGCCGACACCTTTTATGCGCCGGAGTCGGATCCGTGCTCGCCCCCTCGCTTCGCTTCGGGGGCAATCCCGGATCCGAACGCGACTTCGTCGCGTCCGCGTCGCGGCCGGCGGTCTCTTCGCGCGAGCGCTCATCGCGTTCTTGATTGCGTTCCGGGTGGTCGCCTCCCGCTGCAGCATCGGGCGAGCGCTCTTTGCGGTTTTGGTCGCCGGACCGCGTATATGACGCTGGGCGACCAAAACCGTCGCGGCCGGCTCTTCACGGCCGGCTCGTCGGGGTCGTCGCCGGAGTTGGTACGGCCCCTCGAACTCATACTTCGAGGGGTCGGCGATTTGGTTCTACCGGTCGACGTCCGCGATGCGGTGGAGGCTCGCTGGCCAGGCGGTGAATCTCGCCTAATCAGGGGCAGTTCGTAGCCTGCACCGTCGGCGTGGCAGAATGTGGCGCTGAGTACCGGCTTGATGGCGGCCCCTCTCTCCGCCTTCGGGTCAGTCCACCCTGGTCGCTGGCATCCTCGCGAACCCCACCCGAGGCTGCCGCGCGTCACTGCAACCTCTGGAGCACAAACACCCGTGGCCACCAAGATCAAGCTCATGCGTCTGGGAAAGATGCGCGAGCCGCACTACCGCATCGTCGTAGCCGACGCCCGTACCAAGCGGGACGGCCGCTCGATCGAGACGATCGGCGAGTACCACCCCAAGAGTGACCCGTCGGTCATCAAGCTCGACGGCGAGCGCGCGGCCTACTGGCTCGGCGTCGGGGCCCAGCCGACCGAGGCCGTCACCGCCATCCTCAAAGCAACCGGCGACTGGCAGAAGTTCAAGGGCCTGCCTGCCCCGGAGCCGCTGAAGGTCGCACCGGCCAAGCCCGACAAGCTCGAGCGCTTCAATGCCGCCCTGGCCGAGGTGTCCGGCGAGCCGGGGACCGAGGCAACCACGCCGCGCAAGCGCGCCGCCAAGGCGGCCAAGCCCAAGGCCGACAGCACCGACGCCGAGACGGCCGAGGCGGGCGGAGCCGAGGACAGCGCAGACACTCCAGCGGAGAGCTGACGTGCTCGAGGAAGCCCTCGAGCATCTCGTCCGCGGCATCGTCGACCATCCGGACGACGTGCAGGTCGACATGGTGAACAACCGTCGCGGGGCGCGGCTGGAGATCCGCGTCCATCCCGACGATCTCGGCCGGGTCATCGGCCGGGGTGGTCGCACGGCCAAGGCGTTGCGCCAGGTGATCAACGGCGTGGGCGGCAAGGGCATTCGCGTGGACGTGGTCGACGTCGACCAGCACTGAGCCGTGCCCGATCGTGACGATCTTCTCGTTGTGGGCCGGATCGGTCCGCCGAACGGTGTGCACGGCTCCGTCGTCGTGCACGCGTTCACCGATGCGCCCGACGAGCGGTTCGCCGCCGGCGCGGTGCTGCTGACCGCTGGCGAGCCGCTCACCGTCCAAACGTTGCGCTGGCAGGGCAAGCGGCTGGTCGTGCAGTTCGTCGGTATCGCCGACCGGGACCAGGCGCAAGCGCTGCGCGGCACCGATTTGCGGGTGGCGGCGTCGAGCCGTCCGGCGCTCGATGATCCGGATGACTTCTATGACACCGACCTGATCGGGCTCGCCGTCAGCACGGTCGACGGCGAGGCGCTCGGGCCGGTGCGCGACATCGTCCACTCGCCGGCGTCGGACTACCTGGTCGTCGAGGTGGACGGGCGCGAACACCTCGTGCCGTTCATTGCCGCCTTCGTGCCCGTGGTCGACCTCGCGGGCGGACGCGTTGTCGTCGACCCGCCCGAGGGGTTGTTCGAGCTATGAGCGAGGGAGCATCGCAGGGCCGCCCGCGGCACCGGCCCCGAACAGCGAGCGAGACTGAGCGGCGCGATGAGCGCTCGCGCGAAGAGCCGATTGGTCTGAGGCTCGACATCGTCACGATCTTCCCGGAGTACCTGGCGCCGCTGCGTCAATCGCTGCTGGGCAAGGCGATCGAGCGCGGCCAGATCGACGCCCACGTGCACGATCTGCGCGACTGGACCGGCGACGTCCACCGCACTGTCGACGACACCCCCTACGGCGGCGGTCCCGGCATGGTCATGCTGCCCGAGCCGTGGGCCCGAGCCCTGGACGACATCGCTCCGCCCGACGCGTCGACGCAACCGCGACTGCTCATCACCTCTCCGGCCGGGCGGCCGTTCACGCAGGAGCTCGCCCACGAGTTGGCCGCCGAGCCCTGGCTGGCATTCGCCTGCGGGCGTTACGAGGGCATCGACGCGCGGGTCGCCGAGTACGCGACGACGCGGATGCGCGTGGACGAGGTGAGCATCGGCGACTACGTGCTCGCCGGGGGAGAGGCCGCCGTGCTGGTCATTGTCGAGGCCGTGAGCCGGCTCCTGCCGGGTGTCCTCGGCAACGCGGACTCCGCCGCCGACGACTCGTTCAGCGACGGCCTGCTCGAGGGCCCGGCGTACACCAAGCCGGCAACCTGGCGCAGCCTCTCCGTGCCGGATGTGTTGCTGTCGGGCAACCACGGCGAGATCGCGCGGTGGCGAGCCGAACAATCCCGGCTGCGCACCGAGCAGCGTCGCCCGGACCTCCTCGGCTGAACACTCCCGGTTTCACGTTGCCGTGGTTGATATGGCACCATCGAGTGGTTGCCCAGCGCCCATCCGGCGTGTGGCGGCCCCACTGACAGGCTTAACAGGCGTCGGCACGGCAGACTCGCGCGCCGACCACGAGCACCAGACTTTGAAGGATGCGAAACCGATGAACACGCTCGACACCGTCGATGCCGAGTCGCTGCGCTCTGACGTGCCCGACTTCCGCCCCGGCGACACCCTGAAGGTGCACGTCCGGGTGATCGAGGGTTCGCGCTCGCGCGTCCAGATCTTCCAGGGCGTCGTCATCCGCCGCCAGGGTGGCGGGCTGCGCGAGACGTTCACCGTCCGCAAGGTCAGCTTCGGTGTGGGCGTCGAGCGCACGTTCCCGGTGCACACTCCGATCATCGACAAGATCGAGGTCGTGACCCGGGGTGATGTGCGCCGGGCCAAGCTGTACTACCTGCGCGACCTGCGCGGCAAGGCGGCCAAGATCAAGGAGAAGCGGGAGACGGTCGCCCGCTGAGCACCCGCGGCGACGATCGGATGACTGACGATGAGGCGCAACGCAGCGCCCATCTAGCCGACTCCGCACCCAAGCCCACCGGCCGGCACGCTGGTCAGTTGGAGTCCGATACCGCGGCGAACAACGGCGACATCGCTGAGTCGCTCGCGTTGG
Source organism: Jatrophihabitantaceae bacterium (assembly GCA_036502575.1). Classification (GTDB taxonomy): domain Bacteria; phylum Actinomycetota; class Actinomycetes; order Mycobacteriales; family Jatrophihabitantaceae; genus DASXRA01. The sequence goes on from DASXYL010000085.1 coordinate 15,700, forward strand.
ACGCCGCGTCGACACCTGACAGCGAGCGGCCGGACGTAGCGCCCGCGGGCGAGATGGCAACCGTTGCCGAGCCCGTCGCCGCCACCGAGACCACGGAGAACCGGCCCGACGCCGAGACCGCCGAGGCCAAGGCCGACGACGGCGGAGGCACCGGCACCGGCCCGCCGCCGAGTCGGTGGCAGTTCTGGCGGCGGGGCGACCGGCCGAAGAAGCACAAGAAGGCACCCTGGTGGGAGCTGCCCGTCCTGATCGCGGTCGCGATCGCGGTCGCCGTGGTGATCAAGACGTTCCTGATCCAGCCGTTCTACATTCCGTCCGAGTCGATGGAGAAGACGCTGCACGGCTGTCCCGGATGCTCCGGCGACCGGGTGCTGGTCAACAAGCTGATCCTCGACATCCGCGATCCGCATCCGGGCGACATCGTCGTGTTCCGGGCGCCGGCCAACTGGGACGAGGAACCCACCCCGAAGTCGCCGTCGAACCCGATCGTCAAGGGCGTGCGGTGGTTCGGCCAGCTGATCGGATTCGTGCCGCCGGACGAGAAGGACCTCATCAAACGGGTGATCGCCGTCGGCGGGCAGACCGTGCAGTGTTGCGACGCGCAGGGCCGCGTCCAGGTGAGTACCACCGGACCCAACGGACCTTGGCACTCGCTCGATGAGCCCTACATCTACCAGGACAGTCCGTGGGATCCGCGCAACAAGCCGGGCCATATCGTGTCCGGCGGCGGGGATCAACGGACGTTCGGTCCGGTCACGATCCCCAAGGGCCGGCTGTGGGTCATGGGCGATCATCGCGGCGACTCAGCCGATTCGAAGTACCACTGCATCGAGGAGTCACCGGCCGACCACGTGTGCGAGACGACGAACACCACGGTCGCGGTGAACAAGGTGATCGGTAAGGCCGCGCTCATCGCGTGGCCACCCTCGCGATGGCGCACGCTCGGCACGCCGCCGACCTTCAAGCATCTGGCCGACGCGGCGATGCCGGCGCTGGGTAGCGCCTTCCTCGTGCTGCCCATCTTCGGTCTGCGTCGGCGCCGCCGGCGTCTCTAGTGTCAGTGGACACGGTGCCGCGCGTCGGCGGGCGGCTGCTGCTCGTCGATCCGGGCGATCGGGTGCTGCTCATCGAGGAGCGCCTAGATATCAGCGGGCCGGCGACACAGTGGCTCATCCCCGGTGGCGGCGTCGAATCGGGCGAGACGCCGCTACAGGCTGCCGTCCGGGAGGCGTACGAGGAGACCGGCATCGTTGTCGAGCCGGACGACGCCGTCGAGCTGCACACCTATCGACGCTTCTGGACCGACTACCTCCGCGACGTCCGGTACGACCAGGTCGACCACATTTTCCTCGCTCGGTTGGCATCGGCGCGCGCCGCGAAACCGGTGGCCCTCACCGACGACGAGCAGCCTCTCGTCATCGCCCCGCGGTGGTGGACGCTCGACGAGTTGCGGGCCAGCGCCGAAACGTTCGAGCCGGCCGACCTCGCCGAGCTCGTCGCGCGAGCCCTGGCAGCGCCGCGAGTCGCGGGGCGCGTGCTGTTGCTCGACGATGCCGACCGGGTGCTGCTGATGCAGAACACCGTCGACGTCGGGGCATCGGCCACGCATTGGATCACGCCGGGCGGGGGCGCGGATCCGGGCGAGACCCCGGCGCAGGCCGCCGTCCGTGAGCTGCACGAGGAGCTGGGGGTGCGGATCGAGCTGCCGCCCGACGCGGAGCCGGACCACACCGACCGCGAGACCTTCACCTTCAACGGGCGGTGGTACGACCAGACCAACCACTACTTCGTGCACCGCCTCGAGCCGGGGACGCCGCTCGTGGCCCAGGGCGTCGACGAGATCGAGCGGTCGGTGCTGATCGGCGAGCGCTGGTGGACCATCGCCGAGCTGCGTTCCTCCGACGCGGTCGTCTATCCGGTCGGCCTGGCCGACCTGTTGCACCGCCTCCTGTGCGACGAGCGGGCCGCGTCCGCGTAACGTCACCCCCGCTATGGCCCGTCGCCCCGTTCTGGTCTCGCTGCCCCTGCAGCCGCCTCGCTTGATCGTGCGCCGCGACACGGGGCTCTCCGCGTACGAGACTGCGCTCGACCGGGCGGGGTTCGGGCTGGTCGCAGGCGCCGACGAGGCCGGGCGTGGGGCCTGCGCCGGGCCGCTCGTCGTCGGGGCGTGCATCCTGCCGCGCGGGCGCCGCGGGCAGATCGAGGGCCTCGCCGACTCCAAGCTGCTGACGCCCGCCGTGCGCGAGGCGCTCTACGGCGAGATCGTGGGGCGCGCCACGGCGTGGTCGGTGGTTGTGATCCCGGCGGCCGAGGTCGACCAGCGCGGCCTGCACGTATGCAACCTGGCCGGGATGCGGCGCGCGCTGGCCACCTTGCGTCCCGCCCCGACCTACGCGCTGACCGACGGCTTCCCGGTGCCAGGGCTCGGCGTCCCGACCACCGCGGTGTGGAAGGGTGACGCGGTGGTGGCGTGCATCGCCGCGGCGTCCATCCTGGCGAAGGTCACGCGCGATCGGATGATGGTCGAGATGCACGATCGCTGGCCGGAGTACGAGTTCGCTCAACACAAGGGGTACGTGACGCCGGAGCATGCACTGGCGCTGGATCGGCACGGCCCCTGCCCGGAGCACCGGGCGTCCTACGTGAACGTTCGCCGCGCCGCCGCACAACACGTCGGCGCTGCGGTGCGCGAGAATGAATGGATCGACGCGGTGCCGCCCATGGACCGCTCCGAGGAGATCGCATGAGACGTAATGAGCGCTGAGGATCTCGAGAACTACGAGACCGAGATGGAGCTCCAGCTCTATCGCGAATACAAGGACATCGTCGCCCAGTTCAGCTACGTGGTGGAGACCGAGCGACGCTTCTACCTGACCAATGACGTCGACCTGCAGCCACGCAACGTCGACGGTGACGTGTATTTCGAACTGACGATGCGCGACGCCTGGGTCTGGGACATGTACCGGCCGGCTCGCTTCGTCAAGACGGTGCGGGTCATGACGTTCAAGGACGTCAACATCGAGGAACTCGACAAGCCCGAGCTCGAGTTGCCGGACGCGAAGGACGGCGGATTCTGAGCCTGTCAAGTCGGCCGTCCACAGGTGCCGTGGTTATCCACAACCTTCGCTGACGCGCTGATTCGCTCCGCCGCGACGGGCAACGTGGAGGCATGCGCGCCAAAGATGCCATCGGGCAGTACGGCCAACGAGTCGCCGAGCAGCACCTGGTCGATGCCGGGCTGACCGTCCTCGCGCGCAACTGGCGCTGCGTGGACGGCGAGCTCGACCTGATCGCCACCGATGGGCCGGTTCTCGTCTTCTGCGAGGTGAAGACCCGCTCGTCGACCGCGTACGGCGATCCGGCCGAGGCGGTGCTCGGCGCCAAGGCGGCGCGGCTGCGACGGTTGGCCGTGCGCTGGCTCGCCGAGCAGAAGGCGTACGGCGATCCGCGTTACTGGCCGGAGCTGCGCTTCGACGTGGTCTCGGTACTGCGCCAACCCCGGGGGGCCGCCTCGGTCCGTCACCTTCGCGGGGTGCTCGGATGGTGATGGCCCGCACGCTCGCGCTCGCCCTGTCCGGGGTCGACGGGCAGGTCGTCGAGGTCGAGGCCGACCTCTCGGCCGGCCTGCCGGGGTTGACCTTCACCGGGCTGGCCGACGTGTCTGTCGTCGAGGCCCGTGATCGCATCCGGGCCGCGGTGCTGAATTCCGGCGGCGAGTGGCCGAATCGCCGCATCACGATCGCCCTGCTTCCCGCGGACGTACGCAAGGTCGGCTCGCGGTTCGATCTGGCGCTCGCGGTCGTCGTCCTGGCCGCGGCGGGGGCCGTACCCGGTGACGCGATCGCCGGGCGGGCGTGGATAGCCGAGCTCGGTCTGGACGGTCAGCTGCGATCGGTGCGGGGCGTGTTGCCCGCGGTGGTGGCGGCCCGGCGCGCCGGCGTACGCGAGGTGGTGGTCGCCGAGGCCAATGCGGCCGAGGCGGCGCTCGTCTCGGGCATCGAGGTCCGGGCGGCGCACACGCTCGGTGAGTTGGTGGCCTGGTTGCGTGGGGAGGGGACGGCGCCGGTGATCGCCGAACGCGGCGGCGAGGCGGAGGCGGCCCAAGGGCCCGACCTGGCCGATATCGCCGGGCAGCACCTGGCCAAGCGAGCGCTCGAAGTGTCGGCGGCCGGAGGTCATCACCTGTACCTGCTCGGTCCGCCCGGGGCGGGCAAGACGATGCTCGCCCAGCGACTGCCCGGATTGTTGCCGTCGCTCGACGACGCCGCTGCCTTGGACGTCACCGCTGTGCACTCGGTGGCCGGTTGCCTGCCCCAGCGCGGTCAGCTGCTACGTCGTCCTCCGTTCCAGGCGCCGCATCACACCGCGTCGGTGGCAGCGCTTGTCGGCGGCGGGTCGGGGCTGGCATCGCCCGGCGCTATCTCGCTCGCTCATCACGGTGTCCTGTTTCTCGACGAGGCACCCGAGTTCAACCCCTCGGCGCTGGACGGCTTGCGCCAGCCGCTCGAGGACGGTCAGGTGGTGCTGCATCGCAGCCACGGCCCGGTGAGCTACCCGGCCCGGTTCCTGCTGGTCCTCGCCGCCAACCCGTGCCCCTGCGGCAAGCCCAAGGACTGTGCGTGTCCGCCGGCCCAGCGGCGTCGCTACCAGCTGCGGCTGTCCGGACCGTTGCTGGATCGCATCGACATCCGCTTGACGGTCGATCCCGTGTCACGCGCCGATCTGCTCGCTGAGCCGTCGGACCGGGAGCCGAGTGCCGTGGTCGCCGTCCGGGTCGCCGCCGCTCGGGCGGCGGCCGTCGGGCGATGGCACGCGCACGGCTGGCGGACCAACGCCGACGTCCCCGGCGGCACCCTGCGACGGCGCCCGTGGCGATTGCCCCGGGCCGCGCTGGTTGCGGTAGAGGGCCACCTGGACAAGGGCCTGCTCAGCGCTCGCGGCTTCGACCGCGTGCTTCGGGTCGCGTGGACGCTGGCCGACCTGGCCGGGCGCTCGATGCCGGCCGAGGATGACGTGACCGAGGCGGTCTTCTTCCGCACCGGCCGTACGACGGCGTGGGCGGCATGACCGGCGTTCGCCCGGCTGGTGTCGTCGGTGACGACGTGCTGCTCGCTCGGGCGTATTTGAGTCGGGTCGCCGAGCCGGCGTGCATTCCGGTGTGGGACCTCGTGCGGCGCGAAGGTCCGCTGCGCGCCGCCGCGGCGATCCAGCGCGGCGACGTCCCGCCCGACGTCGCCGCGGCGACCTCGGCCCGCCGCCACTCCGCCGATCCGGAGGCCGACCTCGACGCCGCCGTGCGGCACGGGCTGCGGCTGCTCGTCCCGGAAGCTGAGGATTGGCCGCACTTCGCAACCGCCGCCCTCGAGGCCGCGGTGTTACGGCTGCTGCCGGCATATCGCTCGGGCACGCACCGGCATCACGAGAGTGGCGAGCCGGTGCCGCCACTGGCGCTGTGGGTCAAGGGCGGTGGCGATCTTGCCTCGGCCGGCGTGCGGGGCGTGGCGATGGTCGGTTCCCGCGCGGCGACCCCCTACGGCGAACACGTCACCGCCGAACTGTCCTACGGCCTGGCCGCCCGGGGCGTGGACATCGTCTCCGGCGGCGCCTTCGGCATCGATGCGGTGGCGCATCGCGGCGCGCTGAGCGCCGAGGGGCAGACCATCCTGGTGTCGGCCGGCGGGCTGGACCGCCCGTATCCGCCGAGCAACGCGACCCTGTACGACCGGGTGGCCGAGTCGGGCGTGCTCGTGTCGGAGAGCCCACCCGGCGCAGCGCCGCAGCGGCACCGGTTCCTGACCCGCAACCGGCTGATCGCGGCGCTGTCGACGGGGACGGTGGTCGTCGAGGCCGCGGCCCGCTCGGGTGCCCTCAGCACCGCACGCCACTGCCGAGTGCTCGGCCGGATGCTGATGGCGGTGCCCGGGCCGGTCACCTCGCCGATGTCGGCGGGATGCCATGTACTGCTCCGGCGGGACGGCCCGGAGCGCGCGCTGTTGGTCGCGTCGGTCGACGACGTGCTCGAAGCGGTCGGCACCGCAGGTGAGGGACTGGACCGTCCGATCAGGAACGACGACAGGATCGATGCGAATGAGCTCAGAAGCCGCATCGATCAGCTCGATCCCCGGGCGCGCCGGGTGTTCGACGGAATCCCCGTGCGACGGCGAGCGCGCGAGGACGAGTTGGCGCAACGATGCGGGCTCCCGGTCGTCGAGGTGATCCGAGCGCTGCCGGCGCTGCGCCTGGTCGGACTGGTCGAGTCGAGCGAGGAGGGCTTTCGGCTGGCCGCCGGCTTCCGTCGGCGCGCGCCGGTCCGGCCGCCGGCCACCTGACCCGGTCGGCGTCCGGTGCTGAGTGACGATCGGGCAGGTGGGCGTGGCGGCTTGACGGTCGTGGCCCCGCCTGCGCACCGTCATGGCATGGCCAACCGGGGTGAGGCGGCGCGGGTGGGCGTCGCCCAGCTGCGCGCCGACCTGCCGGAGCCGATGCGCGACGCGCTCGATGCGTTCGAACGCCACCTTCGCCTCGAACGCAACCGCTCCGAGCACACGGTGCGGGCCTACATCGGCGATGTCGTGAGCCTCCTGGAGCACCTACGTCGCCTCGGCGGTGCCACCGTGGCCGATCTCGACCTGCGCGTGCTGCGCGGTTGGCTGGCCAAGCTGCATGCCGACGGTGCGGCCCGCAGCACGCTGGCGCGTCGGGCGGCGTCGGCCCGCACGTTCACCGCCTGGGGACTGGCCACCGGGCGGCGGGCCGACGATCCCGGGCAGGCGCTCGCGAGCCTACGGCCGCATCGGGTGTTGCCGCACGTTCTCGGTGTCGGCGAGGCGGGCGTCCTAATGGATCTGCCCGACGACACCACAGCCGTCGGGCGACGCGACCGGCTGATCGTCGAACTGCTCTACGCCACGGGGATTCGGGTCGGCGAGCTGGCCCGCCTGGACATCGACGACATCGACCGGCACCGACGCGTGCTGCGGGTCTTCGGCAAGGGCAGCAAGGAGCGCACCGTCCCCTACGGGTTGGCGGCTGAGCGCGCCTTGGACGATTGGCTCCGGCTGGGACGGCCCGAGCTGGCGATCCAGGGCAGCGGCGCGGCGCTGCTGCTCGGTTCGCGGGGCCGACGCATCGACCAGCGCGCCGTGCGCCGGGTCGTGCACGACTACGCCCAGCGGCTGCCCGGCGCGCCGCAGCTCGGCCCGCACGCGTTGCGGCACAGCGCGGCTACCCACCTGCTCGACGGTGGAGCCGACCTGCGGGTGGTCCAGGAGCTGCTCGGACACGCGAGCCTGGCGACGACGCAGATCTACACCCACGTCTCGGCGGAACGACTTCTGCAGGCGTACACGCAGGCTCATCCACGCGCCTGAGACGGTTCAGCGGGGCCACGGCAGCAGCCGCACCGGACCGAGTGCACGCAACAACAACAGCGGATCGATGTACACCTCACCGCGACGCGCCCCCCAGTGCAGGCAGCGTCCCGGCGGCCAGCGATCGTGTTGACCGCGCAGCCGCCCGATCGGCTGGCCACGGGCAACGGCCTGCCCGGCGGCGACCGAGGCAGCGACCGGTTCGTACTCGGTGCGGATGCCGTCCGGATGCCGGATCACGACGACGCCCCGGCCGGCGACCCGCCCGGCGAAGCTGACCCGGCCGGACGCCGCGGCGAGCACCGGCGCCCCGGCTGGCCCCTCGACGTCGACGCCGCGGTGCCCGGCGGCGTACGGGGTGGGCGGTGGCTCGAACGGGCGCAACACTCGTAACGGCCCCGCGAGCGGCAGCGCGTAGACCGCGCCGGCGGCCGGCGACGCCCTCGGACCGCCGACCACGGGCGCCGGCGTCCCCGGAGCAGCGACACCGGACGCGGGAGCCGCCACCGACCCGGCCGACCCCACCAGGACCAGCATCACGCCGATGGCCAACAGCAGGCCTCGCAACCACGGCCCCCGCACGGCACGACGCCGGGGCCGCTTCGAACGTCCGCCATGAGCACCCATGGCCGCCAGCGTGCCGGGCCACCCGCGCCGATCCGGGCTGACCGCGCAGGTTGTGGACAACTTCGTCGACCGTCCACAGGGCTTGACATCCCGGACCGATTTCCCTAGGGATGCCCGGCACGACGGCGTCTAGGGACTTGTCCCGATGCGTCGCGCCTCCTTAGCCGAGCACTATCGAAAGCGTCGGAACACCGACAGCACTAGCAGGAGGCTCAGCATGAACCCGTACCCGACGATCGCGCTGGAAGCCGAGAACGCCTATCGCCGTCAGCGCACGGCCGAGCAGTTCCGCCTGGCGGGCGGGCGATCGCACGGTCCCCACCGGGGGGTGGCCGACCGGCTGCGCTGGCACCGCAGTCGCAACCGCGTGACCGGCTGACCCCGGGCAAAGCCATGACGGCGACCGCAAGGACGGCAACGACGCCGCCCGCCACAACGACGACAACTCCGCACAAGACAGGCGCCGACATTGCCGATACCGGGGTACCGGATCGACGATTGTCTGCCCCCACGGTCAAGATTGCACCTGTGCCCCGTCCCTCGAGCCCGATCATCGGCCGCGCTGCCGAGCTCAGCCTCCTGCAGCGCAGCCTCGACGACGCACCGGCGGGCACGGCGAGCGCGATCGTGCTGTCCGGCGATGCGGGCGTTGGCAAGACGCGCATCCTGGCCGAGCTGACGCAGCGCGCGGACGACGCGGGCGTGCTCACCCTCATCGGCCACTGCATCGATTTCGGCGACGCGGGCCTTCCGTTCGTACCGTTCAGCGAGGCGTTCGGACGGCTGGCGGCCGACCACGCCGAACTCACCGAGACGCTCCTCGCGGAGTACCCCGCCATCGCCCGGCTGATGCCGACGCAGCGAGTGATCAGCGCTCCGGCGGCCGAGCCCGACGAACGCATCCAGCGCGGCGCCCTGTTCGAGGCGGTACTCGGCGCGCTGACCCGGCTCACCGACACGTCCACCGTTCTGTTGGTCGTCGAGGACGTCCACTGGGCCGACCAGTCGACGCGCGACCTGCTGGGATTCCTGCTGGCCCGGTTGCGTGACCAGCGGCTGGCCATCGTGGTCAGCTACCGGAGCGACGACCTGCACCGCCGCCACCCGCTGCGCCGCACCGTCGCCGAATGGTCGCGCCTGCCCCGCGTCGAGCGCCTGCACCTGCCCCCGCTCGACGCCGACGAGGTGCGGGCGCTCATCCACTCGCTGCATCCGGGGCCGCTCCCCGAGCAGGACATGCGCCAGATCATCGATCGGGCCGAGGGCAATGCGTTCTTCACCGAGGAACTCGTCGCTGCCGCGGCCGAGTGCCCGCAGCAGGACATGGTGCCGGCTGAGTTGGCTGACCTGTTGCTCGTTCGCCTCGACCGTCTCTCCGAAGAGGGGCGACGCGTCGTTCGGGTCGCGGCCGTGGCCGGTCGCCGGGTGTCCCACGACCTGCTGGCCGCCGTCGTCGATGTGCCAGACGACCTCCTCGACGTGGCCTTGCGCGAGGCCATCGACGCGCACATCCTCGAGCCCCGCGGCGATGCCGGATACGGCTTCCGGCACGCATTGCTGGCCGAGGCGGTGTACGACGACCTGCTGCCCGGCGAGCGGGTACGCATCCACGCCGCCTACGCCTCGGCGCTGGACAAGGTCGTCGACGGCACCGCCGCCGAACTGGCCCGCCACGCCCGCGAGTCGCACGATCTACCCACCGCCTTCACGGCGAGCATCCGCGCCGGTGACGAGGCGATGACGGTCGGCGCGCCGCAAGAAGCCATGCGGCATTACGAGGTCGCCCTCGAACTCCTGCCGGCCACGTCGGACGCCGACCGCGCCGAGGAGCCCCGTCTGGTGGTCGCCGCGGCCGACGCCGCCGTCGCCGCCGGCCATCCCTATCGCGCCGTGCACCTGGCCCGCGAGGAACTCGATCAGCTACCCGCCGACGAGGACCCTCGGCAGCGGGCCGAGCTGCTGTACGGCCTGGCCACGGCGTCGCTGGCCGTCGACGGCGACTTCGAGGTGTTCACCGCCACGTCGGAGGCATTGCGGCTCGTCCCGGCCGATCCGCCCAGCACCTTCCGTACCCGGGTCGCGGCACTGCACGCGCGAGCCGCGATGGCGCTTGACCGCCTCGACGACGCCGAGCGATGGGCCACCGAAGCTATCGAGGCGGCCACGGCGCTGGGTCATCCCGAGGCGGCGGCCGACGCGCACACGACGCTGGCCCTGCTGCACCGGCGCGCCGGTGAGCCGGCCGCCGCGGCCCGGGCCCTCGCGCAGGTCGCCGACGAGGCGCGGAGCGCTCGTGAGGTCACCGCCGAGCTGCGCAGCCGCTACAACCTGGGCAGCCTGTACTACGACCAGGGCGATCTGCCCCGCGCCATCGAGGCCTGGGACGCCACCATGGTCCGGGCTCGGGAGCTCGGCCGGCCGTGGACGGCGTTCGGCCTGGAGTCGCGCGTCATGGCTAGCCTCGCCCGCTACACGCTGGGTGACTGGGACGTCAGCACGAGCCTCGCCCGCGTCGATGACGAGTCGCCCCCCGCGCTGGCCGAGGCCCTGCTCGGTGCGGCCGGCATGGCCGTGAGTGCCGGGCGCGGCGAGACGGCAGCACTCGACCTGCTGCCCATGTTGCGTCCGTGGTGGCAACGCGAGGGCTTGATCGCGGTCATGTCCGGCGGTACGGCGATCGATCTCTACGTCGACGACGGCCGATCCGAGGCGGCGCTGCGCCTTCTCGACGAGCTGGTCGCCGTGGTGGGGGAGCTCTGGCAACAGCCGTGGTTCCTCGGCCGGATTCGCCTCTCCGCACTGGGATTGGCCGCCTTGTCGAGCGCGGCCACGGCCCAGACCAGCGACGACCGGGCCGGCTCGGTCGAACGAGGCCGGGAGATGGTCGCCGCCGGACGGACGACCTTGCACAAGGGACAGCCCTTCGGCGGCCGGCTCGGCGTCGAGGGGGTGGCGTGGCAGGCCCGCATGGAGGCCGAATGGGCGCGGCTGCGCTGGCTCGGCGGCGTCGAACCGCCCGACGTCGACGAGCACATCGCGCTGTGGCAAGCCAGTGTCGAGGCATTCGGATACGGCCACGTATTCGAGCAAGCCCGCTCGCAGGCTCGGCTGGCCGCCGTGCTCCGCGCTGCCGGGCGGGCCACCGAGGCGACCGAGCAGGCCGGCCTCGCCCGGGCCGTGGCTCGCCGGCTGGGCGCGAAACCGCTTCTCGACGAGCTGCGACGACTAGGCGAGTCCCGCACGTCGGGCGCCGCGTCGACCGCGTTGACCCAGCGCGAACGTGACGTGCTCGCGTTGATCACGCAGGGCAGCACCAACCGGCAGATCGCCCGGCAGCTCTACATCAGCGAGAAGACGGTGAGCGTGCACGTGTCGAACATCCTGGCCAAGCTCGGCGTGCGCGGACGCACCGAGGCGGCCGCCGTCGCGCGCCGCGACGGTCTGCTCAATTAGGACGCGACTAGAGGGGCATCCCGGCTTCGAGGAACTTGAGCGCCCGGACCGTCTGGTTGAGATCTTTGTCCCGGTGCTCGAAGACCGACAGCGCGGCGCCGATCACCGCGCCGGCGAACACCCGCATCTCGAAATCGTCGGGCTTGCGGCCAAATCGCTCGGCCATGGCGTCGGCGAGCAGGTCGACGTTGCGCCGGAACTCGTCCATGATCGCCGCGCGTAGCTCCGGCACCGTGAGCATGAGAGCGTGCCGTTCCTGCTCGCGGCGCCGGTCGTCGTCGCTCAGTTGCTCCATCGTGGCCTCGATCGCCCCGCGGACGGCGGCGATCGGGCCACGATCCAGGGGCTGCTCGGACAAGGCCTTCAGCAGCAACGGATCGACGTCGTCGGCGAGGACGACGTCCTCCTTCGTCCCGAAGTACCGGAAGAAGGTGCTCGGCGACACCTCGGCCGCCTCGGCGATCTGCTCGATCGTCGTCGCCGCATAACCCTGCTCGCGGAACAGCCGCATGGCCTGCTCACGCAGCAAGGTGCGCGTCTTGGCCTTCTTGCGTTCCCGCAATCCGATCGGGGACGGATCAGCCGACGAGTTCATGCACAGATTCTGCATCGTCAGACACCACCTTCGCCCGTTTCGGTAGGAACAGCACGGCGAGGACGATCCCGAGCCCGGCGAGACCGGCCGTCACCACCAGCATGACGTCCATCCCGTGGACGTACGCACCGCGCACCGAGACCAGCAACGGCTGCGACGCGAGCTGCTCGGCCACCCGGACCCCGGCCGACACGCTCTCGCGGGTCGCATCCGAAGCTGCCGACGGGATGCCGCCGGTGTCGAGGCGGCTGTGATACCCGGAGCTGAGGATCGTCCCGAGGACGGCGACGCCGATCGTGCCGCCGACCTGGCGAAGGGCCTGCATCAGTGCTGAGCCGGCGCCGCTGCGCTCCGCGGTCAGATCGCCCATCGCGAGACCCATGGCCGACGGCATGACGAAGCCCAGCCCCAACCCGAGCACCGCGATCCACACGCCGGTGACACCGAAGCTGGTGTGGACGCCGGTCGTGGCGCCGAAGGCGAGAGCCCCGGCGAGAAATACGAATCCGGTGGCGATGACCGGGGCGGCGCCGGCCGTGCGAACCACCCGCCCGGCCACCCGGGTGCCGACGAGCATGCCCCCGATCATCGGCAACAGCCGCAGCCCGGCCCCCAGGGCGTCGGTGCCCTGGACGGCTTGGAAGAACTGCGGCATCGCGAACATGAGCCCGAACAGCGCGAAGTTGACGATCGTGGAGAGCAGCGTGCCCCAGGTGAAACCGGCACTGCGGAACAGCGACAGGTCGATCAGCGGATGGGCCGTGCGGCGTTGCCAGGCCACGAATCCGGCGATCAGGATCGCGCCGCCGAGCATGGCGCCCAGCGCGCCCGTGTCCGTCCAGCCGTCCTGGCCGGCCGCGATGAAGCCGTAGGTGATGCCGAGCAGCCCGGCCGACGACAACGCCACGCCGACGAGATCCAGCGGCACCGGTGTCGAGCTGCGCGACTCCGGAACCAGCAGGGCGACTGCGATGACGCCGATGATCACGAGCGGCACGTTGATCAGGAAGACCGAGCCCCACCAGAACGTGTCGAGCAACCATCCGCCGACGATGGGGCCGAGCGGCAGGCCGATCGCCGTGGACGTCACCCAGATCGTGAGCGCTCGGGTGCGCTCGGTGCGGTCGGGGAAGAGCACGGGGAGCACGGCCATCGACAGCGGCATCATCAGCGCGGCGCCGAGACCGAGCACCGCCCGGGCGGCGATCAAGGTGCCGGAGGATCCGGCGTAGGCGCACGCAGCCGAGGCGACGCCGAACAGCACCAGTGCCCCGAGCAGCAGTCGCTTGCGGCCGAAGCGGTCGCCCAGCATCCCGCCGGGCAGTAGCGCGGCGGCGAGCACCAGCGTGTACGCGGTGCTGAACCACTGCAACTGGCCGGTCGAGGCGTGCAGGTCGTTGGCCAGGGTCGGGATGGCGACGTTGAGCACGGTCACGTCCAGGCCGATGGTCAACATGGCGAGCGACAGCGCCGCGAGCGCCCACCACCGTGCGCGGGAATCAGGCATGACACCTCCTTTGAGAGCTACTAGAAAATGATAGTAGCCATCAAAAGAGAGAAGGTGTCAAGTAATCTGGATCAGGGTCAGGATCTCGGCGACCACCGCGTCCGGTGCCTGGTCAGGCACCCAGTGGCCGACCCCGTCGAGCGGCACGAACGTGTAGTCGGCATCGACGTAGCGGGCCGAACCCTCGGCCGCCAGTCGCCCGAACGCAATGTCCTCCGTGCCCCAGAGGTAGGTCGTTGGGACGGTGACCAGCCCCAGGCCGTCCGCGTCGTGCGGCGACATCGCGCGGTACCAGTTCAACGCGGCGGTCAGAGCACCCGGCTGGCTGAACGCGGCGACGTCCGCCTCGACCCGCTCGGCCGACACCGCGCCGCCGTACAGCTGGCGCAAGCGCTGAGCGTCATCGGCGAGCAGTGCCGTCTCGGCCCGCCCCGGCTCCCGAAACGCCAGGATGTAGCCGAACCGCTGGCGCTGCTCGTCGTCGACGGCCAGCACCTCGTTCAGCGCCAGCTGGTTCGGCGTCGACACGGCGGTCCACGTCCGGACGCGCTCGGGATGCCGGGCCGCGACCTGCCAACCGACCACGGCGCCCCAGTCGTGACCGACCAGATCGACCGAGCCGCCCAATGCGTCGATGATCGCGCAGACATCACTGATCAGCTCCGGCAGCGCGTAAGCCGCGACGTCGGAGGGGCGGGCACCGGGGGAGTAGCCGCGCTGATCGACCGCGACCGCCCGCAGGCCTTCGGCCGCCAGCCGCCCAGCGACCTCCAGCCACGATCCCGATGTCTGCGGGAAGCCGTGCAGCAGCAGCACCGGGCGACCCTCGGGCGCGCCGATCGAGAAACCGGTGAACTCGTACCCGTTCGCGGACAGCGTGATCGGTGTCGGCGCAGCCATGGCCCGCACCCTACGGATTGGGCGTGAACGACGCCCAACGGCTAGACTCGGGGTAGCGACTCCGGAAGGGGTCGACTTCGCGTGCCCGCTCACCGCTTGCGGCTGGGTAGGCGGCCAACCTCGGTCCGACCGGCTTGCCGGGCGGCAGACCACGGCCGCGACACCGGGCACCAGGGCGGCGGGCCACCCGGCCCGTCCGCGACAACCGAGGCCGCGCCCCGGCAGCACAGCTCGACGGGCGCACGTACACCAAGGAGGACGACCGGCATGGCCGTCGTCACCATGAAAGAGATGCTCGACTCGGGCGTCCACTTCGGGCATCAGACCCGGCGCTGGAACCCGAAGATGAAGCGCTACATCTTCACCGAGCGCAACGGCATCTACATCATCGACCTGCAGCAGACGCTGTCCTACGTCGACCGGGCCTACGAGTTCGTCAAGGAGACCGTCGCCCACGGTGGCAGCGTGCTCTTCATCGGCACCAAGAAGCAGGCCCAGGAAGCCATCGCCGAGCAGGCCACCCGCGTCGGCATGCCCTACGTGAACCAGCGCTGGCTCGGCGGCATGCTCACCAACTTCCAGACCGTCTACAAGCGGCTGCAGCGGCTCAAGGAACTCGAGTCCATGGAGCAGGGCGGCTGGCAGGGCACCGCCACCAAGAAAGAGCAGCTCATGCTCACCCGCGAGAAGACCAAGCTCGAGCGCACGCTCGGCGGCGTCCGCGAGATGAGCAAGGTGCCCAGCGCCGTCTGGATCGTCGACACCAAGAAGGAGCACATCGCCGTCGGCGAGGCCCGCAAGCTGGGCATCCCGGTGATCGCGATCCTCGACACCAACTGCGATCCGGACGAGGTCGACTACAAGATCCCGGGCAACGACGACGCGATCCGCTCGGCGGCGCTGCTCACCCGCGTGGTGGCCGACGCCGTTGCCGAGGGCCTTGTCGCCCGCGCGGCGGCCGCCGCCAACGCCGGACGCGACGAGAAGCCCGAGCCCGGTGGCCAGCTGGCCGCCGACGAACCGCTCGCCGAGTGGGAGCGCGACCTCTACCAGCCCGCCGGCACCCAGCAGTCCGACTCCTCGCCGCAGACCGCGGCCGAGGCGCCGCTCGGTGACGCCAGCGGCGGTGACGCCGGTGCAGTCGCCGTCGCGATCGACGAAGCCGGCCCGGTCCGCACTGCCGCCGAGCCGCAGCCCAACGGCTCGGGCACCTCCTGACCACCGCAAACCCACGCGAATACGAGGAACTTACCGACCATGGCGAATTTCTCCGCCGCTGACGTGAAGAAGCTCCGAGACGCCACCGGCGCCGGGATGATGGACTGCAAGAAGGCGCTCGAGGAGGCCGACGGCGATTTCGACAAGGCCGTCGAGTTGCTGCGCATCAAGCTCGGCAAGAAGGTGGAAAGCCGCGGCGACCGCGTGCCGACAAACGGCCTGGTCGCGGCGGCCGAGGGCGCGATGATCGAGCTCGCGTCCGAGACCGACTTCGTCGCGAAGAACGAGCAGTTCGAGACGCTCGCCGGCGACATCGTCGCCCACTTCGCGAGCTCGTCGGCCACCGACGCCCCGTCGCTGCTCATTGAGAAGCTCAAGGACGGCCGCACCGTCGCCGAGAACATCGAGGCGCTCGCCGCGGTCATCGGCGAGAAGCTCGAACTGCGCCGCGCGGTCAAGCTCGACGGTCAGGTCGCGACCTACCTGCACAAGAAGGCGTCTGATCTCCCGGCGCAGGTGGGCGTGCTCGTGCAGTTCACCGGCGAGGACCTGAATGCCGCGCGCGGCGCGGCCATGCAGGTCGCCGCGATGCGCCCGCGCTACCTGACCCGCGACGAGGTGCCTGCCGACGTCATCGACGCCGAGCGGCGCATTGCCGAGGCGAAGGCTCGCGAGCAGGGCAAGCCCGACGCGGCGCTGCCCCGGATCGTCGAGGGCTCGGTCAACGGCTACTTCAAAAACAACGTCCTGCTCGAGCAGGAGTCGGTGCAGGACACCAAGAAGACCGTCCAGGCCCTGCTCGACGAGGCCGGCGTGGCCGTCACCGCCTTCGCCCACTTCGAGGTGGGGGCGGCCTGACCTTCACCGGTGGGGCAGGATCACACGCATAACCTACGAGAGGAGCGGCCGCCGATGACCGACGAGGGAACGGCGGCCGCTTTTTCGTCGCAGGGTGCGCCCGCCTACCGCCGGGTGCTGCTCAAGCTGTCCGGCGAGGTGTTCGGCGGCGGGTCCGTCGGCGTCGATCCGGACGTCGCTCAGTCGCTGGCCCAGCAGATCGCCGAGGTCGTGATCAGCGGCACCCAGGTGGCCGTCGTGGTCGGGGGCGGCAACTTCTTCCGCGGCGCCGAGCTCTCCCAGCGTGGCATGGACCGTGATCGCGCCGACTACATGGGCATGCTCGGCACGGTCATGAACTGCCTCGCGTTGCAGGACTTCCTGGAGAAGGAAGGCGTCCCGACCCGGGTGCAGACCGCGATCACCATGGGCCAGGTCGCCGAGCCGTACATCCCGCGCCGGGCCGAACGGCACCTGGAAAAGGGCCGCGTCGTCATCTTCGGGGCGGGTGCTGGCCTGCCGTACTTCACCACCGACACGGTCGCGGCGCAGCGCGCGCTCGAGATCGGCTGCCAGGTGCTGCTGCTGGGCAAGAGCGGCGTCGACGGGGTGTACGACGCCGATCCGCGCATCCGACCCGATGCCGTCAAGTTCGACACGATCAGCTACGACGAGGTGCTGCAGCGGGGCTTGGAGGTGGCCGATGCCGCCGCGTTCAGCCTCTGCCGCGACAACGGGATGCCGATCGTCGTGTTCGAGCTGACCGACGGGAACATTGCCCGGGCCGCGCGCGGTGAGAAGATCGGCACGCTCGTCAACAAGACGGGCTGACGGATCGACGGGAGAATGTGGTCGTGATCGACGAGACGCTCTTCGAAGCCGAAGAGAAGATGGAGAAGGCCATCGGAGTGGCCCGCGACGAGCTGGGCGGCATCCGTACCGGCCGGGCGACCCCCAACGCCTTCGCGCGGCTCATCGTCGACTACTACGGTGCGCCCACCCCGATCCCGCAGCTGGCATCGGTGAACGTTCCCGAGGCGCGCATGGCGGTCATTAAGCCGTATGACGCCAGCCAGCTCGGCGCGATCGAGAAGGCCATCCGCGACAGCGACCTCGGCGTGAACCCCACCAATGACGGCACGATCATCCGGGTGGTGTTCCCGCAGCTCACCGAGGAGCGTCGTCGCGATCTGGTGAAGGTGGCGCGGCACAAGGGCGAGGAGGCGAAGGTCTCGATCCGCTCGGTCCGCAGGCACGCGAAGGACGCGCTGGACAAGCTCGTCAAGGACGGCGAGGTCGGCGAGGACGACGTGCGGCGAGCCGAGAACGAGCTCGACAAGACGACCGGCAAGTACACGGCACACGTCGACGAGATCGTGAAAGCCAAGGAAGCCGAGCTGCTCGAGGTCTGATGAGTGATCATCCGACCGCTCACATTCCCCGGGTGGCCGGTGCACGATCCGCTCGGCACCGCCGGCCCGAGCCCGGCGACGCC
>DASXYL010000086.1:0-19727 GCA_036502575.1 Jatrophihabitantaceae bacterium
CTGCACAGCTACGCCACCGCCTACTGGTGGTCAGCCGGCTTCTTCGCCGCCGGCGCGCTCATCACGGTGCTTCTATTCCGCCGCAAGGGCACGAGCCTGGCCGCGTCGGCCGAGCCCGCCCCGGCCGAAGCGCTGCCGGCACAGAGTGCGGCCGCCGCCCAGACATGAACGACCAGGGCGCGGCAGGCTCCACGCAGGGCCCCGGGCAAGTCGTGACTGATGGGACTGGTGTGACTTGATGGCCGGGCGGTGGCGTGTCGGGCGGGGAGAGGCAACGAGGCCCCGGTAGGACGTGGTGGTCGACCAAGATCACCGCTGCCCGGGAGCCTCGTTGTCGGTTCAGTCTGTCACGCCGTGCCTGCCGTTGGCCGAAGGCTCGTGCCGAGATCTGTTGGCACGGTTCGCTGCTGTCCCGGATCTGCGGCGCCCGCGCGGTATCCGTCACCAGGTCCAGGTGATCTTGGCTGTTGGACGTGGCCAGGCCCCCGTTTGGTCCCTGATAGTGGCGTTGCCGATCATCTGGGGCTACGCGGTCACCGCGC
Organism: Jatrophihabitantaceae bacterium; assembly: GCA_036502575.1. Lineage (GTDB taxonomy): Bacteria > Actinomycetota > Actinomycetes > Mycobacteriales > Jatrophihabitantaceae > DASXRA01. The sequence continues at coordinate 543 of DASXYL010000086.1, forward strand.
ACACCGATGTCGTGCACGAGACGGGCGGCCTACCCGGACGTGCTGATGGCGACGGTGGCGTTGGGGTTGCTGGTCGTGGTCGGCGCCGTGTCGGCCCGAGCGGCGCGGCGACGGCTGCGCTACGAGACGTGTGGTCGGCGATGTACATCGCGGTGGCGGCGTTGCTGTTCTGGTTCCGGATGGTCCGCCCGCTCGTGCAGGCGTCCCGGCACCGCATGCGCGTCGTCGAGGTCCGCCGCGAGTCGCCGGACACCGTGTCGGCCTGGCTGACCGGCCGCCACCTGGACGAGTTGGGTGGCGAGCCGGGGCAGTTCTTCCGCTGGCGGTGCCTGACCAGCGGCCTTTGGTGGGCGGCCAACCCCGTACTCGCTGTCGGCCCCGCCGCGCGCCGTCGGCAACGGCACGTACTACTTCTGCCGGCGGTGTGGGCATCACGCCGCTGCGGGCGCTCTTCGAGACCCTGCCCGGCGGGCCGGGCGAGATCACGCTCGTCTACCGCGCCGGGAACGCGGCCGAGATCGTGTTCCGCGATGAGCTCGACGGGTTGTGCACTGCATGGGCACGGTGTTCTCGTTCGACGTGCGGGCGCCCGGCGTGCCGGAGGCGACACTGGACGAGGCGGAGGCCCTGCTGCACGCGATCGACGCGACGTGCTCCACGTACCGTCCTGACAGCGAGATCAACCGGCTCCGACACGCGAGCTCAACCTCGCCGACTGCTCACCCGAGGTGCGGCACATGCTCGACGAGTACACGCGCCACCGGCGGCTCACCCGCGGGTACTTCTCGGCACGTTCCGGACACTCGCTCGATCCGTCCGGGGTACGTCGAGGGCTGGGCGATCGGGCGGGTGAGCGACCTGCTGTGCGCCGCCGGGTCGACCCGCCATTCGGTCAACGGCGGCGGCGACGTGCAGTGCGTCGGCGATGCCGCCGCCGGAATGCCTTTGGCGCATCGGCATTTCATTCCGGTATGCGCCCAAATGGAACTGGTCAGCGATCGCACGCGACCCAACCTCCGCCTACACCGCCCCGACGAAGCGGACCGGTCATGCATTGCTGGCCTTCATCAAGAAATGGCAGAAACGCTATCCGACGATTCCCCGAGCTGGGCGTCGCGCCGCCTGGCCGGAATTCTCGCTGGCCTACAATTCGACGGCTGAAATCGGCGCCCTTTCTCTGCGCGACAGACGATTTCAGAGTATCGACGCCTTCATCCGTCGGGTAGTGACCACCGGCGGCATCTTACCGACCGCGCCGGCCGTCCTGAAATGTGTCCACCTGGCGATCATGACCTCGATCCGACCGGCAGCGGCAGTAGGCGTCCGATCGGTGGCGGGCAGCCGTCAACGCATTCGAGATCGTCTTCGACGGACCTCTGCCTGCTGTCACCAACAGGTCAAGAGAATGACCCGTACGCGGTCAGGGCCATCCGGTCAGGCGCCGCCGGGATAGGCATTGACAGGGTGCGGAAGGAGATGTCCAATCGCCAGATCTGCGCGATAGGAAAGCGTGAGGTAAGCGGGGGCAAAAAGCAGCGGATGCGGTAAATAACGATCATTCTTTCGCGCTTATCCCTGGCCTTGCGGTCGTAGACGCGCCGATCATCGCATTGTGCGTTATCGAGATTTGGGGAGGCAGGCGGAATGTTGAGGTTCAGCTGGCGGAATGGGCCCTCGCGGGCGCCCGGGGTGTCGCTGCGCGCGGTGGCAGTCGCGGGGACTGCGGTACTGGCTGGGGCGGCGGTGACGTTGGGCGCAGGCGTGGCGGCGGCCGCACCGGCACCACCGGCGCTGGCGTTCACGCCGTCCCCGTACGACTACGGCACCCTGCAGCCCGGTCAGATGGCCTCGCAGACGTTCACGCTGGCCAACACGGGCGGGTCGGCCAGCGGCGCGCTGACGGTGACGCTGACGGGGTCGGCCGCGTTCACGATCACCGCCGATACGTGCAGTGGGAGCAGCCTGGGCCCGGGCAAGTCGTGCACGATCTCGGTGCAGTTCGCCCCGCCCGGCCCGGGCACCGACGCCGCCACGTTGACGGCGGCCGGCAAGAAGGCCACTGCCACTGATTCGCTCACCGGGACCGGGGCGAGCCCGGCGCACCTGTACTGGGCCAACTTCAGCGGCGGCACGATCGCTGCGGCCGACCCGGACGGCAGCAATCCGCACGTCATCGTCACCGGCCAGAACTTCCCCGCCGGGGTGGCGGTGGACAGTAGCCACCTGTACTGGGCCAGCGCCGGCGCGGGCACGATCGCGGCGGCCGGCCTGGACGGCAGCAACCCGCACACTCTCGTCACCGGACAGAGCGGCCCGATCGGGGTGGCGGTGGACAGCAGCCACCTGTACTGGGCCAACACCAGCAACGGCACGATCGCTGCGGCCGGCCTGGACGGCAGCAACCCGCACACTCTCGTCACCGGACAGGACGTCCCGGTGGGGGTGGCGGTGAACGGCAGCCACGTGTACTGGGCCAACGCCGGCAACAGCGCGATCGGGCAAGCCAACCTGGACGGCAGCAACCCGCACACCGTCGTCACCAACCAGTTCCAACCGGAAGGGGTGGCCGTGGACAGCAGCCACCTGTACTGGGGCAGCGCGGGCAACGGCACGATCGGGCAGGCCAACCTGGACGGCAGCAACCCGCACGTCATCGTCACCGGCCAGAGCTTCCCCTACGGGGTGGCGGTCGGCCCGCAGTAACCTGGCGGTCCCCGGGGCGCCGGGTTTGCCTCGCGCCCCGGGCCTCGCGGTCTGAACGGCGAGGGCCGGTCGGCCGGTCAGTCGCAGGCCGGTTGGCGGCGAATCTCCACCATGACCCCAAGACACTAGGCAGCCGTGCTGGCTACTGATTCCAGCCGTGAGCACAGCCCGGCGGCGCCTGCCAAGTAGGAGAGCCGCGACGGGAGGGCCCATGCCGTGGTGGCCTCGAGTACCAACAGGCCGCCGAGTGCGGCGCCGCTGAACGTGACGAGAATGGCGGCAACCCGGCGGCGCCGGTGCGGGTTGGTGCCTCCGGCCAGCCGCCGGGCCCTGATTCCGGCTAGCAGGTAGGGCGGCGGTGGCGCTAGCAGTGCATACACGCGGCGCGGCGCGGCCTAGCGTCGGGGGAGCGGGAGAGGAGCAGGCTGATGTCGCTACCGGATCACGCACGGGACGCGGAGCAGCGGATGCTGGGCGCGGTGCCCGGGGAGGCGCTGGGCCGGGGCCCGTCCCCGAAAGGTGGCTATTCACGGCACGAGTACCACCACCCCGCTGCCGGATGGGGTGCCGCGCGCAGCGTAGCCAGCGTGCTCAGGCGCGCGGGCGAGCCGCTCGAGGGCTTTCGCGCGCTGTTCGAGATGAACCACGAGGACGGCGGCTTCGACTGTCCCGGGTGCGCGTGGCCCGACGATCCCAGCGGGCTCCATCTCGACATCTGCGAGAACGGCGTCAAGCACGTCACCTGGGAGCTCGCGCCCGCGAAGGCGGACCGCGACTTCTTCGCCGCGCACACCGTGAGCGAGCTGACGGGGTGGGACGACTACGACCTCGAGGCGGCGGGCCGGCTCGCTGAACCGCTGAGCTACAACGCGGCGACCGACAAGTACGAGCCGATCTCGTGGGACGACGCGTTCGCGCTGGTCGGTGACACGCTGCGGGCGCTGGACAGCCCGCACCAGGCGTCGTTCTACACCTCGGGGCGGCTCAGCAACGAAGCGACGTTCCTGTACCAGCTGTGGGTGCGCGAGTTCGGCACGAACAACCTGCCGGACTGCTCGAACATGTGCCACGAGGCGAGCGGCCGGGCAATGACGGCGGCGCTGGGATCCGGGAAGGGCACGGTCGACCTGCACGACTGGGAGGCCGCCGACGCGATCTGGGTGATCGGCGACAACGCCGCCTCGAATGCTCCGCGCATGCTCACCTGGCTCGCCGACGCCGATCGGCGCGGTGCGCAGCTCGTCCACATCAACCCGCTGATCGAGGCGGCATCCCGGCGCACGATCGTCCCGCACGAGTTCGTCGACATGGCCACCTTCCACACGACGAAGATCGGGACGATGCAGGTGCAGGTACGCATCGGCGGCGACATGGCCCTGATGCGCGGCGTCGCCAAGGCGATCGTGGAGGCGGCCGAGCAAGATCCGTCCGGGCTCGACGGGGACTTCATCGAGCGCTACACGCGCGGCTTCGACGAGTACCGCGCGCTGGTCGCGTCCACGCCGTGGTCGGAGCTGGTCGACGGCTCGGGCATCTCCGAAGCGGATATTCGGGAGCTGGCCGGCTCGTACCTGAAGTCGCAGCGGCTGATCATCGCGTGGTGCCTGGGCGTCACGCAGCACGAGCACGGCGTCGACACGGTGCGCGAGATCGTCAACCTGCTGCTGCTGCGCGGCAACATCGGCCGCGAGGGAGCCGGGCCGTGCCCGGTGCGCGGGCACAGCAACGTGCAGGGCAACCGCACCTGCGGCGTCAACCACCAACCTCCCGCGGAGTTCCTCGACCGGCTGGCCGAGGCCTGCGGTATCGAGCCGCCGCGCGAGCACGGGCTCGGCACGGTGGCGACGATCGAGGCGATGCAGCGTGGTGAGGTGAAGGTCTTCGTCGCCCTCGGCGGCAACTTCGCCCTGGCCACTCCGGATCAGCCCTACACCTTCGAGGCACTGCGCAACTGCGAGCTGACCGTGCAGGTGAGCACGAAGCTCAACCGCAGCCACCTTGTGCACGGCAGGCGCGCACTGATCCTGCCGTGCCTGGGCCGCACCGAGAAGGACCACCAGGCCGGCGGTGAGCAGGGCGTCACGGTCGAGGACGCGATGTCGATGGTGCACATCTCCTACGGGATGAAGGAGCCCGCCTCCCCGCAGCTGCGCTCCGAGTGCGCGATCCTCGCCGGGCTGGCCCGGGCCACGCTTCCCGACAGCAGCACGCCCTGGCCGGACTACACCGCCGACTACGACCGCATCCGCGACACGATGGCCCGCGTGCTGGACGGCTTCGAGGACTTCAACCGCCGCGCCCGCCATCCGCACGGCTTCCGGATCCGCCAGTTGGCACGCGAGCGCGTCTTCCAGACCCCGTCCGGTCGAGCCGAGTTCTCCACCGCTCCGCTTCCCGACGACGTCGATCCGGGGGACGGACGCTTGCTGCTCACGACGGTCCGCTCGCACGACCAGTTCAACACGAGCATCTATTCCAACGACGACCGTTACCGCGGCCTGAAGGGCCTGCGCACCGTCATCTTCATGAACGAGAACGACATGCGCGACCGGGGCATCGAGCAATTCGACCTCATCGACGTCAAGAGCTTCTCCAAGGACGGGACTGAGCGGACCCTCTACGGCTACCGGGCCGTCGGCTACGAGCTGCCGCCCGGCTGCACGGCCGGATACATGCCGGAGTTGAACGTCCTCTGCGGAATCGCCGACGTCAGCACGCAAAGCGAGCAGCCGATCACCAAGCACCTCGTTGTCGAGGTGACGCCGGCGCGCAGCGCGGGAACCACGGGGTGAGCAGTCCGATCGAGGCCAGGTCGGCACACGTTGCCGACGCGATGATCACCTGCCCGAAGACCCATTGCCCCGACTCGACGCTCGACGAGATCTGCGATCTCTTCGACGACGACCACGTCCATATGGCGCTGGTCGTCGCCACGGACGGACGGCTCATTACGACGATCGAGCGAGCGGATCTGGCTACGGCTACCTCGCCCGCGGTCTCCGTCGGTGGGGTGGGAACGCTCGTCGGCCGCACGGTACGGCCGACGGAGCCGCTCATCGCTGCGACCGCGACGCTGATGCGTGCACGGCGTCGCCGGTTGGCGGTTGTCGGCGATGCCGGTCGGCTGCTCGGCTTGCTGTGCCTCAAGCGTGACGGCACGGGGTATTGCACCGACGAAGGCATCCGCGCACGCGCGGAGGGAGCAGCCGGTTGGCAAGGCCGGTAGTCCTGGCGTCGCGTGATTGCGGCGAGCAGTCAGTCCGGCTTCCCGCCAGCAGGAATGCGCAAACTCCGGGCAGCAGCAAGGCGGTCGGGCCCGTTCGAAAGTAGCGTGCGAAGTGGCGCAGCCGGACCGCTTCAACGAGCGCGCACTCCCGGCCGATGCTGTTCCCGACGGTTGCAGAGTGAAGGAGATGACCATGGAGGTTACCTTCGCCGCCTCGGCGTTCCCTCCGCTGGCGCTTGGCTTCTTCGGGCTGGGCACCGGCTACCTGATCTATGGTCCGCAGGAGTTGGCCGGCTGGCCCCGACGCGACGAGCGGGTCGACCGGTCCACCGGCGTGTGGGGAATCTGGCTGCCCGGGTTCTGCCAGTTCATCACGGGCCTCATCTTGTTCATCGGACTGACCTGGATCCAGGTGTTCACCAAGGAGCCACCGCTGTACATGGCCGCGCTGGCGTTCAGCGCGTACGGCATCCATTGGTTCGCGATGGGCTGGAACCGCTACCGCGGCAACGACGTGCGGCCGAACGCGGGCATGTCGGTGGCGTTCATGGTCATCTCGGCCATGGGCGCGACCGTGTTCTTCAAGGCCGGCGACTGGCCGGTCGGATTGCTGTTCCTCGGGCTGTTCGCGGTCTACTTCAGCGACTTCTTCGCCTCGATCGGCGTCAAACTCGGTGAGCGAGTCCTCGGCCTGTTCCACCTGGCGACCGGCGCCTGGCTGATGTACCTGGCTTACGCGGTCGCCGTCGACTTCGCCATCGGCTATCACTGGCGCACCTAGCCCTGTCCCATCACCACAACCCAGGCGACCGCTGAGCGCGGTACTGACGACATCGCCGGTCCGCGGCACGATCGGAGATGGTGGATTCTCGCGGCGCTGGGCATCGCCCCGTTGATGGTCGTGCTCGACACCACCGTCGTGAACATCGCGCTGCCCTCGGCCGAGCAGGCGCTGGGTTTCAGCGACGGCGACCGACAGTAGATCGTCACCGGCTACGCCCTCGCATTCGGCAGCCTGCTCGGTGGCCGACCGGCCGACCTGTTCGGGCGCAAACGTGTGTTCTTGATGGGACTGGTCGGCTTCGCCTCGCTTCGGCGGTCGGCGGCGCGGCGACCAGCTTCGGCATGCTCGTCAGCGCCCGAGCGGTGCAGGGCATGTTCGGCGCACTACTCGCGCCGGCAGCGCTGTCCCTGTTGACGACGACGTTCCCTCGGTCCGACGAGCGGTCCCGCGCCTTCGGCATCTACGGCGCGATCCCCTCCATCTCGGCAGCAGCTATACCAGTGGCGTCTTGCCGGCGACGATCTGCGGCGTGGTGCTAAGCGCCCGGGTTCCCGTAGTCGGCCTGAACGTGGCCGAGGCGGTCGCGAGCTGACCGGTCCGTACGCGACGCCGGCCTGGGCCCCTGAGAAGGCGTGTCCGCAATCCAATGGGCAAGACGGCGAGGGCGAGCATGGACTGCAGGCGGCCGGCTGGCTGGCTGGCCTGTGGCCGGTCATGGCGTGGGCGGCTGGGTCGAGCCGGCAACGGGCGCCGGCCCGGCCTCGCCAGCCTGTAGGACGCGCCGGCCTTGCAGGGTGAACAGCAGGGCGAAGGACGGACCGATCAAGATGACGACGCCGATGAAGAGGACGACGAGTGCGGTCAACGTGGAGTGCGGAGCGCCGGCGTTGGTAAGGGTGACTGCAGTGCCGGGCAGCAGTGCCGGGTACTGCGCGACGCCCCAACCCCAGATGACGGCGGCCACCCCGACGGCGGCGATGACCCGTACTCCTGCACGCCGGCCGGTCGTGACGAGGGCCAGAACGGCCAGCCCGCACAGTCCAGCCAGGATCACCAGGGGTAGCGCGCGGCCGATGAGGTTGTCGAAGACCGCGCGGTTCGAGCTGTGCAACTCGGCGAGGGTCGCGAGCGACAGCGCCCCGGCCACGACGGCGGCGACCTGGGCGCGGCGGGCGAAGTACGCCTCGAGGTGTCGATCCCGGCGGCGGGCAGCCTCTCCGACCAGGTAGACGGCGGCGAGGTAGCCGCACGCGGCGACGAACAGGAAGCCGATGAGCAGCGACGTGGAGCTGGTCCACGCTGCCACGCTGGCCCGAGTGGCATCGGCGGGGACGCGGCCGGTGGCGATGGCGCCGATCACCGTCCCCATGAAGAACGGGGTCAGCAGCGAGGAGAAGGCGAACGTCGCTCCGGTGGCGCGCTGCAGGCTGAGCCGGGTGATCTCCTTGCGGAACGCGAATCCGGCACCGCGCAGCACGACCCCGGCGACGGCGAGCCAGATCGGCAGGGCGGCCGTCGTCATCACCGCGGCGAACGCGTCCGGGAACGCGGTCCAGAAGATGACCAGGTCGAAGACGAGCCAGACGTGGTTGGCCTCCCACACCGGGGTGATCGACTCGTCGATCAGCGCGCGCGGGCCGCGGCCCCGGCGGGTGGTGCCGGCCAGCAGGTCCCACAGGCCGCCGCCGAAGTCGGCCCCGCCCAGGACGGCATACAGGGTCACGGAGGCCACCAGGATGGCCCCGACGGCGTCGGCGACCATCACGACCTCGCCGGTGCCGGACCGTAGGGAACGGCGGCCTCGGCCGCGTCGCTGCGCTGCCAGCGGCGGGAGAGCGTCCGCAGGATCAGGATCGTGGCGACCCCGAGGACGGCGTAGACGGCGACCATCAGGCTGAGGCTGGTGAGCACCCCGCCGTTGGTGGTGGCCGCCTCGGTCGTGGTTTGCAGCCGGTACACGACCCAGGGCTGCCGGCCGACCTCAGTGACCACCCAGCCGGCCTCCATCGCCACGACCGCGGCCAGCCCGCTGACGGCGCCAAGCAGCCAGAACAGCCGCGGCCGCGGCAGCCGGTGCTGCCGCCACCACGTGTACCCGGCCCACAGCCCGGCCAGCAGCAGCACGAACCCGAGCGCGATCATGACGTCGAAGCACAGGTGGATCAGCCACACCGCAGGCGGGCGCTGCGCCGCCGGAACGGCCTCCCATCCGATCACCCTCGTGCTGGGACGGAACCCGACCAGCAGCGAGTCCAGGTACGGGATCTTCAGCCCGCCGTAGACGTGCCCGTTGACATAGACGCCCCCGAGCCATTCCGGGACGTTGCCGGACGTGCGCGACACGTATTCCATCGCGGCGAACTTGACCGGCTGGTCGTGCGCGATCGCGCGAGCCGCTGTGTCGCCGACGAAGATCTGAAACGGTGTGAGCACCGCCGCCGGGACGAACCCGATCGCGAAGCCGGTGTAGTGGTACTGGTCGCGGCGGCCGCGCAGGATCCCGGCCGCATACACGCCGGCCACGAGGAACCCGGTAACCATGTAGGCGGCCAGGATCATGTGCGGCATCTCGTAGAGGGCCGCGTGGTTGAAGTACACCTGCCACGCGTTGACGGAAACGATCCGCCCGCCGCGTTCGGTGAATCCGCCGGGCTGGTTCATCCACGAGTTCACCGCGATCACCGACATCGCGCCGAAGATGCCGCTCACCGCGATCGGCACGCCGCTCCAGAAGTGCGCCCAGCCACCCAGCCGCCGCCAGCCGTACAGGTAGATCGCGGTGAAGATCGCCTCCAGGAAGAAGAAGAGTCCCTCGATGCCGAACGGCAACCCGAGCACCGCCCCGTACCGGCGCATCAGCCCCGGCCACAGCAGGCCCATCTCGAACGACAGGACGGTGCCGGTGACCGCGCCGACCGCGACCAGCACACCCATGGCCTGCGACCAGCGTCGCGCGAGCGTCATCGCCACCGGGTTCGACCGGCGCAGGCCGATGAACTCGGCGAGCAGCACGACCGTCGGCAGCGCGATACCCAGGCAGGCCAGGATGATGTGGAAGCCCAACGTGGTCGCCATCTGCCCGCGAGCTGGCACCACGTCGCCGGTGGCCGCCAGCAGCGCCACCCCGTGAGCCGGCATCATGGACCAGCCCGCCGCGAGCCGATGGCGATCATTCGAGCGGCAGGGCGACGAGCACGGCGATACCGGCTCCGGCCGGGCTGTCGACGGCGATCGTTCCGCCGATCGCCTCGACGCGGTCGCGCAGGCCGATGAGCCCCGAGCCGCCGGCCGGGTCGGCGCCGCCGACGCCGTCGTCGCGGATCGACAGGTGCAGTGTGTTGGGCACCTGCTCGACGGCCACGCGCACGACTGAGGCGCGCGCGTGCTTGACCGCGTTCGTGAGCAGCTCGGACACCACGTAGTACGCCGCCACCTCGATACGCGACGCGAGCCGCCCCGAGGTCGAGATCTCCAGCTCGACCGGAATCGCCGAGCGGTGGCAGAGGGCACGCAACGCCGGAGCGAGTCCGCCCTCGGTCAGGATCGCGGGATGGATCCCTCGTGCGATCTCGCGCAACTCGTCGAAGGCGACCATGATCGATTTTTCTGCGCGGGTCAATTCCTCCCGCAGCTCGTCAGGACCCGCGGTGATCTTGCCGGCCGCGGCGCGCAGCTCCAGTGCGAGGGTGGCGAGACGCTGCTGCGCGCCGTCGTGCAGATCGCGCTCGATGCGGCGGCGGCTCTCGTCCGCGGCCGCGACGATGCGAGCGCGCGACGCCTTGAGCTCGGCGCGGGCGACGGCGTTCGAGATGGCCGTCGCGACGAGTTCCGCGAAGCCCATGAGCCGCGACTCGGTATCGGCGGCGAACGGCTCCGGCTGGGTCGAACTGGCGAGGGTTGCCCCCCAGACACGCCCCTCGGCGAGGATCGGCGCACCGACGGTCGAGCAGGGGATCGCGCCCACACCGGTGGCCAGCTCGACGACCGAACCGGAACGGCCCTCGTAGCTGTCGATGCGACTGGGCCGACCCGACTGCTGCACCAGAGCAGCGACGCTGTCGCCGTCGAGCTCGACGCGGGTGCCGACCGGGATGGCCCGGCCTTCCCGCGACCAGTAGGCGGTGACGGTCATCGTCTCGTCGGGCTCGTAGCGGCAGACCGTGCCCCGATCCGCCGCCAGCAGCCGGGCGACCTCCTCGGCGACCGACTCGAAAATCTCCTCGGCCGTCGCCTGCCCGGCCACGAGCGTGGCGACGTGCCGCAGCGCGGCCTGCTCCTCGACGAGCCGACTCAGTTCGCGCTGGGTTCGGCGCCACTCGGTCAGGGCGTCGGACGGGCCGGAGTCCGAGTCCTCGACGAGAGGCGCCACGGCTCGGTGCGGCTGACGCGGAGGGCCCGCGGCTTCGCGGAGCGGGTGGACGACGTAGACGTCCTCGCGGTCGAGCGGTTCCGCGAACCCGAGCCGACCGCCCGGCAGCGTCACCACCCCGCCGCCGGCCGGGACCTCGACCCGCTCGGCGCGGACGAATCCGTCGGGATGGTCCGCGATGACCCGGCCGGTGTGACTGACGAACGCCAGCTTTCGCCCGGACGCCATGCGTTCCAGGTAGCGGGCACGGAGTCGCGCATCGCGCACCTGCGCACGGACGCGCAGATCCGCCTCGACCGCGCGCGCGGCGCTGAGCGCGGCCGCGAGGCTGCCCGGATGCGCCTTGGCCATCAGCGCGGTGACGTCGATGACTCCGAGCAGTCGACCGTCCTCGGGATCGTGGACGGGCGCGGCGGAGCACGTCCACCCGTGGACGACCCCACTGAAGTGCTCGGCCGCGTGTACCTGCACCGGATGATCAGCCGCGAGCGCGGTACCGATCGCGTTCGTGCCCGCGCCGGCTTCGCTCCACAGCGCACCCTCGACGAAGTTCATCGCGTCCGCGGCTTCGGAGCGGACCCTCGCGCTGCCGTCCAGCCACAGCAGCAAGCCGTCGGCATCGCTGACGACGATCAGGTGCTCACCCTCGTCGGCGAAGGGCCGCAGCCAACGACGGATCAAGGGCGCCGCGCCTTCGAGTGGATGAGCCTCCCACCGCTGCCAGACCTCACGTCGCTCCGCGAGGGTCGGCGCCCGGGACCGGGACGGGTCTATGCCCGCGACCGCGGAGCGGTGCCAGGAGTCGGCGATCGGCCAGCGCACCTGGTTGAGGCCACCCTCGTACAGGTACTCGTCCCACAACCGCCGAAGCTCGCCGGCCCGCCGCAAGGGCGACGCCGTGGCCTCGAGCGCGACCCAGGGGTTGCTCGCCATGTTGTGCCGCTCCCGTCCGGTCAGCCGATGATACGTCCGGCACCTGCGGTTCGGGACGTTTCACGGCGCGGGCGTCAGCAACGGACACTCGCTCAGGTCAGTCGGTTACCGAGGGTTGCTCGGGACTCTTCGCCACTTCCGGTTCGAGTGGCAGCTCGGCGGTGATGTGCGTCCCTCCCGCGGGGCGACTGTCGATCCGGATCGACCCGCCCAGAGCGTCAACGCGGTCGGTGAGGCCGACCAGGCCGGAACCCCGGGCCGGGTCGGCGCCGCCGACGCCGTCGTCGCGGATCGACAACAGCACGCTGCCGTCGGCCGGCGCGAGCGAAACCTCGATGGAGGACGCGTGCGCATGCTTCGCCGCGTTGGCCAACGCCTCCGACGCGACGAAGTACGCCGCCACCTCGATCTGCTCGGGGAGCCTGGTGTCCGTCGCGAGGTCGAGCTCGACCGGTATCGCCGAGCGGCGCGCGAGCGTTCGCAGAGCGGGGCCGAGACCGCTATCGGAAAGAATCGCGGGGTGGATCCCGCGCGAGATCTCCTGCAGATCCTCGATCGCTTCGGCGAGCCCGACCGCGATGCGCGACAACTCGCCCCGAAGCTCGCTCTGGCCCGGCGGGACGTAGGCCTCCGCGAGCCTTATCGCCAGGCCGAGGGAGACCAGACGCTGCTGCGTGCCGTCGTGGAGATCTCGCTCGATCCGTCGGCGCGCCTCGTCGGATGCGGCGACGATCCGCATCCGCGAGGCGGCGAGCTCGGATCTTCCGTCCGCATTCGCGATCGCGGTTGCAACTAGCCCGGTGAACTTGTCGAGGCGTTCCTCGGTGTCGAGCGGCAGTAGCTGGTCCGTGGACGAGACGCTCATCGCGCCCCACCGACCGCCCTCGACGACGATCGGGCTCACAACCGTCGAGACGGTGCCCAGCCGGCGCGCGGTTGCCGCAACGGGCCCGCTTCCCGACGACCAGTCCATCGAGTCGACACGGGCCGGCTGTCCGGTGCGATAGGCCTCCGCCGAAGCCATTCCGTCCCGGAACTCCCAACGCGCCCCGATGGGGACGGCCAGGTCGGTCGAGATGCCGACGAACGTGATCCCAAGCGGGTCCTGCTCGAATCGGAGGACTGCTGCGTCCGAGCCGAACAGGCGACTGACCTCCTCGCTGACGGCGGAGAAGATCTCGCCGGGCTGCACGCCCTGCGCCACCAGCGTCGCCACGCGGCGCAACGCCGCCTGCTCGGCTACGAGCCGGCGCAACTCGCTTTCGGCCCGCCGGCGCTCCGTTACATCGCGACCGACCGCGTAGAGCACGCCTGCCTCGGGGACCGGCGCCACCGTCCAGTCGATCCACCTGTACGAGCCGTCCTTGCAGAGCATCCGGTTCTCGAAGGCGCGGGTCGTCTTGCCGCCGACGAGCCGGATCACGTCCGCCTCGGTCCGCTCGCGGTCGTCCGGATGGACGAACTCCAGGTACGGATGCGCGACCACCTCCTGCTCGGTGTATCCGAGGTGCGCCTCGACGGCCGGATTGACGCGCTTCCAATGGCCGTCGAAGCCTGCCACCGTGATCAGGTCTGGCGAGAGCGTGAAGAAGCGGTCCAGCGCGTCATTGGCTAGGAGCAGCTCGGCGGTCCGCTCGGCCACCCGCACCTCGAGCTCGTCCCTCGCTGCGCGAAGCTCATCTGCTGCGCGCCTGCGCTCGTGGATGAGGTGGGCATTCTGGAAGGCGGTCGCGGCTTGGTTCGCAGCGAGGGAGAGCAGCAGTCGGTCGATTGCCGTGGGAAAACCGCTGCGGCTGCTCGCGGCGGCGACCAGACCCCGGTCGCCGTTGACTCCGACGGGGATGGCAACGCCGTAGCAGGGCGCCACGCCGTCGCCGACGTCGGCGGCTGTCGCGCTACCTGCGTCGTGATCCGCGGTGCCGGCGTGGCGCTCCAGCCATTGCGGAAAGCCGTTCCAGGCACGCCCCCGCGTGACCTCGACCGCCCCGCCGTCGCCGGGACTGCTCAGCCGCACGAACGCGGAGTCGAGCTGCAGCAAGGCGACCAGTTCGTCGGCGAGCCCGGCTGTGACGGCCGTGGTTTCCGTCCCTACCCACGCGGCCGGAATCGCCGAGAGCGCCACGAGATCCCTCAACGCCGTTTGTAGGCGGAGGACCTCGGCCTCGGTCGCTGCGTGCATTGAGCGCGCTACGCCGGCGCGCCCTTCGACTGCTGCTCCCGTAGCTCGACGAGGAACCGGTCAGGATCGACGTAGAACGGGTTTTCCTGCAGCAGCCCACCGATGATCACAACTGGATGCGTGCGCAGGGCGTACATCACCGTGCTCGCCCCGAACCGCGACAGGTCGTAGGCACAGATCACCGTGTCGTCGTACTTCGGGACGACATAGTTGACGCGCACCTCGAACTCGATCAGGTCATCGACGCCGGGCAGATCCACGAGTGCCCATTCCATCTGACTCAGGAATCGCGTCCGGGCGTATCCGGTCGCGTGCCCGGACTGGAGCACTTGCTCGAACCCGTCAACCCAGGCGTCCTGGTCGAATCGATCTCCGCGGAGGGGGCCGTCCTGCCACGGCTGCACCTCGAGTTGGCCGGACTGCATGGCGTCGTCCACCTGTATGCCGTCGTCGGCGAGCCGGCGCAGGTGTTCTTCTCGTCGCTCGGGATCGACGAGGTGGAACGCCCGGTCGCCAATGTCGAAGCCCTCCCTGACGAACCGGCTGAGCACGCTGTACTGTTCGTCGAGGCTGTTGAAGAACGCGCATACGTGGCGATTGTCGCCCAGGGCGCTCGGTGCAATCCGCAGAGGGTTTACATCAGCTTCCATGACACCGCCTCCACCGGAGACCGTCGGCCTCCGTCCCCGCAGGTCCGCTACGGCGACCGCGATCCACCTAACGTACCCCTCGGTGCCTCACCGTCAACGGCCCGCTACTGCGGCCACCACGGCGACGACGGCCCGCTGCGGGACAGTGCCGACGGCACCGGCGCACGCTTCCGGTCAGCTGGAACTCCAGGAGTTCGGCTAGCCGGGAGGCCAAAGGGGTAGTGGCCCCGATGCGGCGTCACCCTGTGCCGGGCGACCCTATATCGGTGATGCGCTCCCGGAACCTCGTCGACCGACCCGCCCCCGGGTTGGGGCCGTAATGCCGACGACACGGCGGGTCCGCCCGCGCGCCGCCTGGATCATCTTCTTCCTGCTGGTGCTGGCGATCAACATCTACGTCAGCATCCGGGCAACGCAGCCCGCCACTCGGATCCGCGTTCCGTACAGCCCGTACTTCCTCCAGCAGGTGCAGGCCGGGCACGTCAAGACGATCACCTCGACGGGCTCGGCCGTCCAGGGCACGTTCACGCAGACGGAGACCTATGACGGCTCGAAGGCGACCACGCTGTTCTCGACGCAGATCCCGACTTTCGCCGACAAGACCTCCCTGGCGAACCTGCTGCAGAGCAAGGGTGTCGTCATCAACGCCAAGCCCCTCGACACCGGATCGCCGTTGTGGGAGAGCCTGCTGCTCAGCTTCGCGCCGACGATCCTGTTCGTCCTGCTCCTGTTCTGGCTGATGCGCCGCGCGGGCAACTTGCAGAACATGCTTGGCAGCTTCGGCCGCTCGAATGCGCGGCGCTACCAGCCCTCCGGCGATCGGGTCACGTTCGCCGACGTGGCCGGCATCGACGAGGCGAAGCAGGAACTCTCCGAGGTCGTCGACTTCCTGCGCCGTCCCGAGAAGTACCGCAAGCTCGGCGGCCGGATTCCGCACGGCGTGCTGCTGTCCGGCTCGCCCGGCACCGGCAAGACGCTGCTCGCGCGAGCCGTCGCCGGAGAGGCGAACGTCCCCTTCTTCTCGATGGCGGCGTCGGAGTTCGTCGAGGCGATCGTCGGCGTGGGCGCGTCGCGGGTGCGTGACCTCTTCAAGCAGGCGAAGGAGGCCTCGCCGGCGATCGTGTTCGTCGACGAGTTGGACGCGGTGGGACGCTCGCGCACCTCCGGGGTCGGCGGCTTCAGCGGAGGCAACGACGAGCGTGAGCAGACGCTCAACCAGATCCTGACCGAGATGGACGGCTTCGACTCCTCCACGAACGTGATCGTGATCGGGGCGACCAACCGTCCGGACGTGCTGGACGAGGCGCTGCTCCGACCGGGGCGGTTCGACCGTCGCGTGGCGGTGCAGCCACCCGACCGGACCGGTCGCGAGGCGATACTCCGCGTGCACGCGCGCGACGTGCCGGTCGGCCCGGACGTCGATCTCGGCCGCGTCGCGGCCACGACGCCCGGAATGGTCGGGGCCGATCTCGCGAACCTGGTCAACGAGGCGGCGCTGCTGGCGGCGCGGCGCGACCACGCCACGGTCGGCGAGTCGGACTTCGCCGACGCCCTCGAGCGGATCGTGCTCGGCGCCGAGCGGCAGGTGCTGATCAGCGACGAGGACAAGCGGCGCAGCGCCTATCACGAGGGCGGTCATGCGATCGTCGGGATGCTGACCGCCGGCGCCGACCCGGTCCGCAAGGTCTCGATCATCCCCCGCGGCCTAGCGCTCGGCGTGACCTTCGCCGCGCCGGACACCGACCGCCTCACCTATCGCCAGGCGGAGCTGCAGGCGAGGATCAGGGTTGCGCTGGCCGGGCGCGCCGCCGAGGAAGTCGTGTTCGGCGAGACGAGTACGGGTGCGGAGTCCGACATCCAGCAGCTGACCGAGCTCGCCCGGCAGATGGTCGGCCGGTGGGGCATGAGCCAGGCGATCGGCCCGATCGCGGTGATTCCCCGCGACGACTCGGGCCCGTTCGTACCGGGAGCGGCTGACAGCTCGATCGCGACCCGGAAGCTCGTCGACGACGAGATTCGCCGAATTGTCGACGAGGCGTACCGGGAGGTCCTTGACCTCCTTCGCACCAACCGTGGGCGGCTCGACTCGCTCGCGTCCGCGCTGCTCGAGCACGAGACGCTCGACGAGAACGACGCCTACGCCGCCGCAGGCGTGTCCAGGAACGGCCACTCACCCGCGAGGAGACCGGACTACGAGGTCGGGCCGGCTCACTACGCCGGCTAGTACGGCGGCTGCGGCTCACCACCTCGGCGGCCCCGGCCACCTCGCGCGGCGTGTCGTGCCAGCCCAGGCCCCGAGCGACCAGCGGCCCGCCTTCGCCGCGCTGCGATCGGTGCCGTGCACATCGTGGCCGGTGTCCAGCAGGCGGGCGGCAAGCGCGCTGCCCATCGCGCCCAGATCCACCACCCCGACGCTCGCAGTTGCCGATTCCGGAGTGCATCAATGCCGGACGGTCCAGGGCGATCGCCGTCGCGGCCGATCCGCCTCGCGGGCGGCCACCACCGCGCGTGCGCGGGCCGCGCGGACATCGGCGGACAGGGTCGCGATGTCGTAGGCCCCGTAGTGGCGGCGGCCGTTGACGAAGAACGTCGGAGTACCGGACACACCGCTCAGGTCGGCGGATTCGACATCTCGTGCGACGCGGGCCGCCAGCTTGCGCTTGTGCAGCGCCGCACGGAAGCGTTCGACATCGAGCCCGAGTTCCTGCGCGTAGCGCAGCAGGTCCGGAACCTCGAGCTCACGCTGGTGGGCCATCAGCAGGTCGTGCATCTCCCAGAACTTCCCGTGTTTGCCGGCGATCTCGGACGCCTCCGCCGCCAGCTGGGCATGGGGGTGGACGTCGTTGAGCGGCAGGTGCCGCCAGACGTAACGCAGGTCGCCGAAGTCAGCGAGCAGGCCGCGGACGATGGGCTCGGCGTGTCCGCAGTACGGACACTCGAAGTCGCCGTACTCGACCAGCGTGACGAGTGCGTCCGCCGGGCCGCGGACGTGATCGCGCTCGTTGTCGACGGGAATGGCGAGGTCGACGAGGGTCGCCGACGTTCCTACCACCGCGCGCAGCCTCAGCCGCTCGGGAAGCAGCGTGGTGGCCCGGAGCACCACCCAGGACAGGACGAACGCGCACAGCCCGGCGCTGAGCACGCCGACCTTGGCCTCCTGCAGCTCCACGCCGCCGAACGCGAGTGTGGCGATCAGCAGGGAGACGGTGAAGCCGATACTCGCGGACGAGCCGCCCGCGAGGATCGAGCCCCATCCGACGGGCGGGCGCACCCGGCCGCGGCTGAGCCGGGTCACCAGCCAGGTGCCCGCCGCGATGCCGGCCGGTTTGCCCGCGACGTAGCCGATGATGATGCCGAGGGTGATCGGCGAGGCGTACGCGCCGGCCAGGAAGTGGCCGTTGATCGAGATCCCGGCGTTGGCGAGCGCGAAGAGCGGCACGATCACATAGCTGCTGAGTGGGTGGTAGAGCTGCTGCAGCCGCTCGTTCGGGGAGATGGCGGTGCGCACGCCCTCGCGCGCCGTCTGGGCGTACTCGGAGGTCGGCTGTTCGCGGAACAGCCGGAACAGGTTGCTCGCTCGCTCGAGATCGGCGCGTACGGCTGGGTAGGCCACCGCGGCCAGGCCCATCACCACGCCGACGAGGACCGGGTCCACGCCGGATTTCTGCATCGCGACCCAGGCGGCGAGCCCGAGGACGCTGTAGACGAAGCCATTGCGGATTCCCCTTGAACGCGCGAGCAGTACCAGCGCCAGGAGGCCGAGCCCGGCGGCCAGCGCCGCGATTCGCACCGACCTGGTGTAGGCCGTGGCGATCACGACGAACGCCACCAGGTCGTCGGCCACCGCAACGGTGAGGATGAACGTGCGCAGGTTCGACGGGAACCGCCGCCCGACCAACGCGAGGATGCCCAAGGCGAATGCCGTGTCGGTCGACATCGCCACTCCCCAGCCGTGGGCCGAGGCGCGCCCGGCGTTCACCAGGAGGTAGATGCCGATCGGCACCAGCATCCCGCCGAGTGCCGCAACCACCGGTAATGCGACGCGGTGCCGGTCGCGAAGATCCCCCAGGTCGAACTCACGACGCGCCGCCAGGCCGACGACCAGGAAGAAGAACGTCATCAGGCCCTCGTTGACCCACTGCTGCAGGTTCTGCGAGATCCCGGCGTCACCGACACGGATGCTGAGCTGAGTCGTCCATACCAACTTGTTGAATCACGGCCAGGAGATCGGGGTCTGCAGCCCTGGTCTTCGAGGTGTCGATCGGGATCGCTCTCGCCATACCTGTCGCCCTGCCCGGGCTGGCTCATAGACGGCTTGCGTTCCCGGTCGGCACCGCTGGC
>DASXYL010000087.1:0-24773 GCA_036502575.1 Jatrophihabitantaceae bacterium
GGCCCGACTACCTGGCGCTGTCGCAGCTGCACGAGCGCTGGCCCACGGTGCCGCGCATCGCGCTGACCGCGACGGCGACCGAGGCGACCCACACGGAGATCGCGACCCGGCTGAACCTGGCCGAGGCTCCCGGGCCCGCTGTGGGCAACGGTGTGGGCACCGCTGTGGGCACCGGTGTGGGCTCCGGGCAAGGCGCCCGGCACTTCGTCGCCAGCTTCGACCGGCCGAACATCCAGTACCGGATCGCGCCGAAGGACGAACCACGGCGGCAGCTGCTGGACCTGCTACGCACCGAGCACCCCGGCGACGCCGGCATCGTCTACTGCCTCTCCCGCAAGTCGGTGGAACAGACGGCCGAGTTCCTCGTCGCGCAGGGCGTCACCGCGCTGCCCTACCACGCGGGGCTCGACGCGCGGGTCCGCGCGCGGAACCAGTCGCGCTTCCTGCGCGAGGACGGTGTGGTCATGGTGGCGACCATCGCGTTCGGCATGGGCATCGACAAGCCCGATGTGCGGTTCGTCGCGCACCTGGACCTGCCGAAGTCCGTCGAGGGCTACTACCAGGAGACCGGCCGCGCCGGGCGGGACGGCCTGCCGTCCACGGCCTGGCTGGCCTACGGGCTGCAGGACGTGGTGCAGCAGCGCAAGATGATCGACGACTCCGAGGGGGACCGGGCCCACCGGCAGCGTCTCGGCCAGCATCTCGACGCGATGCTGGCGCTCTGCGAGACGGTGGGCTGCCGGCGGGTGCGGCTGCTGAACTACTTCGGCCAGCCGGGCGAGCCCTGCGGAAACTGCGACACCTGCCTGACCCCGCCGGAGTCCTGGGACGGCACGGTCGCGGCGCAGAAGGTGTTGTCCACGGTGTTCCGGCTGAAGAACGAACGGAACCAGAGCTTCGGCGCCGGCCAGATCATCGACATCCTGCGCGGCAAGCGCACACCGAAGATCGAGCAGTTCCGGCACGACTCGCTGACCGTGTTCGGGATCGGGGTCGACCTGTCCGACACCGAGTGGCGCGGGGTGATCCGCCAACTGATGGCGCAGGGGCTGCTCGCGGTGGAGGGCAACTACTCGACGGTGGTGTTCACCGAGTCCAGCCGCGAGGCGATGCGCGGCGGGCGCCAGGTGATGATGCGCCGCGAGCAGCCGAAGCAGGCTCGGACCAGGACCCGCGCCTCGGGTCGCTCCGGCGCCGCACAGGTCGAGCTGTCCGGCGAGGCCGCGCCGGTGTTCGAGCAACTGCGTGCCTGGCGCGGTGCCACCGCGAAGGAGCAGGGCGTGCCGGCGTACGTGATCTTCCACGATGCCACGCTGCGGGAGATCGCCGCCCGGATGCCGGCCGACCTCGGTGCGCTGGGCGCGATCAGCGGCATCGGCGAGAACAAGCTGGCGAAGTACGGGGAGGGCGTGCTCGGCGTGCTCGCCGGTGCCGCCCCCGAGGCGGCCACGACAGCGGCACCGAAGGCAGCGGCAGCGGCGGCCGAAGCACCCAGGGCAGCGGCACCCAAGGCAGCTGGGCCGGCGGCGGTGGCATCGCGGGCGGTCGCGCCGGCGGACGACCTGGACGATCCGGGGTTCCCCGAGGAACCGGACCACCCCGAGGACCCCGGATACCCCGACCACTACGAGGGATAGCGTGCCAGTCATGGGTTTTGCCGGGTTCGGGGAGCAGCTGGTCGACTTCTACGACGGGTTGGAAGCGGACAACTCCAAGGCGTACTGGGCTGACAACAAGGCGGTCTACGACGAGCAGGTGAAGGCGCCGATGACGGCCCTGCTCGCGGCGCTGGAGCCCGAGTTCGGCCGGGGAAAGATCTTCCGCCCGTACCGAGACGTGCGGTTCAGCGCGGACAAGACGCCGTACAAGACGCACTGCGGGGCGACCGTCGGCGGCTACTACGTACAGGCCGGCGCGGACGGGATCATGATCGCCGGCGGCTACTACCAGATGGCCGGCGACCAGATCGCCCGCTACCGGGTGGCGGTGGACGAGGAGCGCCGCGGCGAGGATCTGCGCCGCCGGTTGGGCAAGGTGGCGACTGCCGGGCTGACCGTCGCCGGTGACCAGTTGGCCACCCGCCCGCGCGGGGTGGACCCGGGACACCCCCGGCTGGAGCTGCTGCGGCACCGCTCGCTCTACGCCTGGCGACGCTGGCCCGGGGAGGACCTGATGCTGAGTCCCGAGCTGACCGGCGAGGTGGCCGCGCACTGGCGCACGCTCAACCCGCTGATCGAATGGCTGACCGACCACGTCGGCCCCACGGAGCGCCCCCGGCGCTGAATCGCGGCCGGCGACACGGGTTGGCGCAAATGGCGCAAATGACCGAAACGAACTCTCAGCTGGGCTGACGGGCCGTCCGAGCACCGGCGCCGAGGTGCGCAAAGGTGCTGCTCAGGCAACTGGTGACCACCTCGCGAGGCTGCCGGGCCGGCCCGCCGGCCACCGCCCGTCGGACTAGACGTTCACCTCGTAGTAGCCGGGGCGGGTACGAGCGAGCGCTAGGATTTGCCGGTGTGAGCCGTCGTGCGAAGATTGTTTGTACCCTGGGACCCGCCACCGCGAGCCCCGAACGCATCAGGGACCTGGTGCAGGCCGGAATGGATGTTGCCCGGCTGAACTTCAGCCATGGCAACCGGGAGGACCACAAGCGGGTCTACGAGCTGGTCCGGGAGGCCGCGGACGCGGAAGGCCGGGCAGTCGGCATCATGGGCGACCTGCAAGGCCCCAAGATCCGCCTCGGCCGCTTCGCCGCGGGCCCCGTGGAGTGGCGCACCGGTGAAGAGGTGCGGATCACCGTCGAAGAGGTGGCCGGCACCCACGACCGGGTGTCCACCACCTACACCGGCCTGGCCGATGACGCCCGCCCGGACGACCGGCTGCTGGTCGATGACGGCAAGGTCGGCCTGCGGGTGGTCAAGGTGGACGGCCTGGACGTGGTCTGCCGGGTCGTCGAGGGCGGCACGGTCAGCGACAACAAGGGCATCTCGCTGCCCGGCATGAACGTCACGGTGCCGGCGATGAGCGAGAAGGACATCTCCGACCTGGAGTTCTCCCTGGGGCTGCGGGTGGACTTCGTGGCGCTGTCCTTCGTGCGCAGCCCCGCCGACATCGACGCGGTGCACCAGGTGATGGACCGGGTCGGCGGCGGCCGGCTGCCGGTGATCGCCAAGCTGGAGAAGCCGGAGGCGGTGGACAACCTCGAGGCCATCGTGCTGGCCTTCGACGGCGTCATGGTGGCCCGCGGCGACCTGGGCGTGGAGCTGCCGCTGGAGCACGTGCCGCTGGTGCAGAAGCGCGCGATCCAGATCGCCAGGGAGAACGCCAAGCCGGTCATCGTGGCCACCCAGATGCTGGATTCGATGATCACGAACCCGAGGCCGACCCGGGCCGAGACCTCGGACGTGGCCAACGCCGTGCTGGACGGCGCGGACGCGGTGATGCTGTCCGGCGAGACCAGTGTCGGCCGGTACCCGATCAAGACCGTGCGCACCATGTCGACGATCGTCGAGGCGGTGGAGGCCGGTTCGTTCGGGGTGCCGCCGCTGAACCACGTGCCGCGTACCAAGCGCGGCGTGCTGTCCTACGCGGCCCGCGACATCGGCGAGCGACTCAGCGCCAGGGCACTGGTCGCGTTCACCCAGTCCGGCGACACGGTCCGCCGCCTCGCCCGGCTGCACAGCAAGCTGCCGCTGCTGGCGTTCACCCCGGTGCCGGCGGTGCGCAGCCAGCTCTCGCTGACCTGGGGCACCGAGACGTTCCTGGTCCCCGAGGTCGACTCCACCGACGCCATGGTGCGCCAGGTCGACGCGGCGATGTTGAGCATCGAACGCTCCGAGCCCGGTGACCTCGTCGTCGTGGTGGCCGGTTCGCCGCCGGGCACGGTGGGTTCCACCAACCTGATCCGGGTGCACCGTCTCGGCGAGGAAGATCTGTCCTGAGCGCACCCTCCAGGTGGAGTCCCGGATAGGGCAGACTGCTCGCTCATGACGCAGTCCGATACCGACACCGGGGCCGGCGGCGAGGTCGTCGGCGCGGACGGGGTGCCGACCGGCCAGGCCGTGCTGGACGCGCTCGTCGCCGGGCTCGACCTGGAGCGGATCGAGGTCAACCTGTTCCGCGGCCACAGCCCGCCGCGGTCGCTGCCGAGGGTGTTCGGCGGCCAGGTGGCCGGGCAGGCGCTGGTCGCGGCCGGGCGCACCGTCGATGCCGACCGCGCGGTGCACTCGCTGCACTCGTACTTCATCCGACCCGGCGACCCGGCCGTCCCGATCGTCTACACCGTCGATCCGCTCCGGGACGGCCGGTCGTTCTCGATGCGTCGGGTGCTCGCCATCCAGCACGGCGAACCGATCTTCGTCCTGTCGGCGTCCTTCCAGCTGGCCCAGGGCGGCATCGATCACCAGTCGCAGATGCCCGATGTCGCACTGCCCGACGAGCTGCCCACCCTGGAGGAGCGCTACGCCGAGTTCGATGTGGTTTCCGGGTGGTACCGGACCGTGCCGCGGCCGTTCGACCTGCGCTACGTCGATGACCCGCCCTGGGCACAGCGCCGGCACGGCCCGCGCGGCGACGCGCCGCACCGGGTCTGGATGCGCGCCGACGGCCGGCTGCCCGACGACCCACTCATCCACGTGTGCGCGCTGACGTTCGCCTCCGACCTCACGCTGCTCGAGACGGTGCTGGTGCACCACGGGCTCTCCCACGGGTTCGATCCGGTGATCAGCGCGTCGCTGGATCACGCGATGTGGTTCCATCGCCCGTTCCGGGCCGACGAGTGGTTCCTGTACGACATGGACTCGCCGTCGGCGTCCGGCGGCCGGGGCTTGGCGATGGGGCACATCTTCGCGCTGGACGGCCGGCACATCGCCAGCGTCGTCCAGGAAGGCATGCTGCGCGTCCCCAGCGCTTAGGGATCCCGATTGTGGTTCGTTCACCACCGTATTCGGAGCGAACGAACCACAATCGCGGGGTGCTACGGCGCGCGGAGCGCCGCCCAGGCGGCCTCGACGTGCCGACGCCGGGTCTGGGGTGATCCGATCGCGAACCGCAGCGCCACCGCGCCGTTCACCGCGGTGTGCGTGAGGTACAGCAGCCCCGAGGCGTTCACCCGTTCCATCAGCGCTCGGGTCGCGTCGTCCCCGGCGCGCAGCCGGAACGTCACCAGCGAGAGCGGATGCGGCGCCACCAGCTCGAACCGCTCGTCGGCGGCCACCCACGACGCGAACTCCTGCGCCAGCGCCACGTGCTCGCGGATGTGCGCCCGCAATCCCTCGGCGCCGTACCACCGGATCACGGCCCACAGCTTCAGCGCCCGGAATCGCCGCCCGAGCGGCACGTGCCAGTCGCGGTAGTCGATCACCGCACCCGACTCGGTGGCGGCGTTGCGCAGGAACTCGGGCAGGATCGACAGCGCGCCGAGCAGCGCGGCCCGGTCGGCCACCCAGAAGGCGTCGCAGTCGAAGTTGGTCAGCAGCCACTTGTGCGGGTTGGTGCCGTAGGAATCGACGAGCTCGACGCCGTCGTTCAGCCACCGCAGTTCCGGGCAGACCGTGGCCACACCGGCCCAGGCGGCGTCGACGTGCAACCAGGCGCCGTGCTCGTGGGCGATCTCGGCGAACTCCCGCACCGGGTCGACGGCCCCCGTTCCGGTCGTGCCCACCGAGGCGACGACGAAGGCCGGGGTGAGTCCGGCCGCGACGTCCGCCTCGATCAGCGCCCGCAGATGCTCGGGCCGCGCCGCCTGGGTGCCTGGATCGACGTCGATCTTGCGCAGGGCGTCCGAGCCGAGGCCGGCGACCCGGCACGCCTTCTCGACAGCGCTGTGGGTCTGCGTCGACGTGTACACCGTGAACCGTCCACTGTGGACGCCGTCGTGCTCGGTGCGTCCATCACTGGCCCGGTGCAGCGCGGCCAGCAGCGCGACGAGCGCGGCGTCTGACGCCGTGTGCTGGATGACGCCGTTACCGCGAAACCGCTCGGGCAGGCCGAATAGTTCGCGCAGCCAGTCGAGCACGTGCGTCTCGAGCTCGGTGGCGGCCGGCGAGGTCGCCCAGAGCATGCCTTGCACGCCGAGCCCGGAGGCGATCAGGTCGCCCAGGATCGCGGGGCCGCTGGCGTTCGCCGGGAAGTAGGCGAAGAACGAGGGATGCTGCCAGTGCGTGATGCCCGGCATGATCACGTCGTCGAGGTCGCGCAGTACCGCGTCGAACGGCTCGCCCTGCTCCGGCGGAGCCGCGGGCAGGGCCGCGCGGACCGAGCCGGGCGCCGATTGCGACAGCACCGGGAACGTCTCGAGCTTCTCGTAGTAGTCGGCGATCCAGTCGACCACGCGATGGCCGTGTTGGCGGAACTCGTCCGGCGTCATGTGAGCGGTCACGCCAGATAGTGTGCCGTGCGGGTCTGAGCGGACGGGACGCGATCACCGAAGCGGCGCCCGGGATCGGCGGTACTGCGTGGTAGGACGATTTCTGGTGCCGGGAGCGGGATTTGAACCCGCACGCGCTTACGCGCAATCGCTTTTGAGGCGATCGTGTCTGCCGTGTTCCACCATCCCGGCGAGTGACCGGACGTACCGACCCTCGACACCGTAGGCTACCGCCAGACAACGAGGTCATTGCACAGGAGGCAAGCGTTCGTGGCAACCCAGCCCGTTGCCGAGTCCGTCGCGAAGCGGGTGCTGATCGCGGAGGACGAGGCGTTGATCCGTCTCGACCTGCGCGAGATGCTCGAGGAGGAGGGCTTCGATGTCATCGGCGAGGCGGCCGACGGCGAGCAGGCGGTCGAGATGGCCGTCGAGCTCAATCCCGACCTCGTCATCTGCGACGTCAAGATGCCCAAGATGGACGGCATCACCGCCGCGGCGCAGATCGCCGACAAGCGCATCGCTCCAGTCGTGATCCTCACCGCGTTCAGTCAGCGCGACCTCATCGAGCGGGCACGTGACGCCGGCGCGATGGCTTACCTGGTCAAGCCGTTCCAGAAGCGCGACCTGCTGCCCGCGATCGAGATGGCCACCTCACGCTTCGCCGAGATCCGTGCGCTCGAGTCGGAGGTCACCGACTTGCGCGAACGCCTCGAGGCCCGCAAGCTGATCGAGCGCGCCAAAGGCGTGCTGATGACCGAGCACCGGATGACCGAACCAGAGGCCTTCCGGTGGATTCAGCGGGCCGCGATGGACAACCGCACGTCCATGCGCGCCGTGGCCGAGCTGGTGCTCACGGGGGGCACCAGCTAGACGAGCAACAGCTCCCCGGCCGGGTATTACCGCCGAGACGAGCTGTCGTCAAGCGGCATTTCAGCTAGCTGCCAGGATGCTGCCCCAACATCATCCGCCGTCTGGGGGCGGATAGTGTTTGGCTGCTCGCAGCACGCGAGTGAGTGGTGAATGTGATCGTCGACTGCACCATCCAACGGGGCCCTAAACCGCAGGGAGCGAGCGGTGTCACGTAGTCACGTCCGCGTGAGGCCGGCCGAACTGGCCGATCTGCCGCAGCTGGTGCGCGTGGTTGAGGCGACCGATCTGCAGCTGGGCGCGCCGGGGGCACAGCAATTCCAGGCCGACAGCCTCGCCAACCTCCCCGAACGCCTCGCGATGATCCTGTCCACCGACGACCGCACCGTACTCGTCGCGGTCGACGACCTGGGCGAGGTCGTTGGTCTGGTCGTAGCGGCCGAGGGCGATATCGCGGCGATGACGTCGGATCCCGCGCTCCACATCAGCCACCTGCTCGTGGCTCCCGGCCACCGGCGCCGGGGCGTCGGGCGGGCCTTGTTGGCGGCCACAGTCCACCTGGCGGACCAGCGCGGGATCGAGCACATCGTCGCTACCGCGGTGACCGGCTCGCGTGACGCCAACCGCTACCTGGCCCGGCTCGGGTTCGCACCGCTGGTTGTGCGGCGGATCGCCACGACCTCGACCCTGCGCCGCTCGCTCGGCATCGCCGACGGTGCCGATCGGCTGGCCCTGCTGCGGCGCGCCCGGCGAGGCGGTCGCAGCCTCGCGGCACGAGCAATAAGCCGCGGAGCATAGCAACGCGCCAACTCGCCGACTTTGGTTCGGACGCCCCGCTATGTGGAGCGTCCGAACCAGAATCGGGCGGCGTCAGGGGCTGGACCTAGACTCGCCCCGTGACGGGCTCTCGACTGCTTCTCCTGGACGGCCACTCCATCGCGTATCGCGCGTACTACGCGCTGCGCGAGGTGGAGATGGCGACGACGACCGGCCAGCCGACCAACGGCGTGTTCGGCTTCACGTCCATGCTGATCAACTTGCTCCGCGACGAGGACCCGACCCACGTCGCCGTGGCGTTCGACCTGTCGCGCAAGACCTTCCGCAGCGAGACCTACGCCGAGTACAAGGCGGGCCGATCCGAGACGCCGCCCGACTTCCGCGACCAGCTGGCGCTGATCCGCGAGGTGCTCGACGCGCTGCGCATCCAGGCGCTGACCGCCGAGAACTACGAGGCCGACGACATCATCGCGACGATTACCACCGGGGCGTCCGCCGCGGGCATCGAGACGCTGATCTGCACCGGCGACCGCGACGCATTGCAGCTGGTGACCGAGCAGGTCACCGTGCTCTATCCCCGGCGGGGGGTCAGCGACCTGACCCGCTTCACCCCCGCAGCGGTCGAGGAGAAGTACGGGCTCACGCCGGCGCAGTACCCGGACTTCGCCGCACTGCGGGGCGACACCAGCGACAACCTGCCTGGCATCCCCGGGGTGGGGGAGAAGACCGCCGCCAAGTGGATCCGCGAGTACGGCTCCTTCGACGCGCTCGTCGCGCAGGTCGACACGGTCAAGGGCAAGGCCGGCGACGCGCTGCGTGAGCACCTGGCCGGGGTGATCCGCAATCGGCAGCTCACCGAGCTGGTTCGCGACGTGCCACTCGACGTCGCAGTGGGCGATCTCGAGCGCCAGGCGTGGGATCGCGACGAGGTGCACACCCTGTTCGACAACCTGCAGTTCCGGGTGCTCCGCGAGCGGCTGTTCGCCACGGTGAACGCCGCCGAGCCCGAGGCCGAGGAGGGCTTCGAGGTCGACGGCACCCGACTCGGCCCGGACGACGTCGCCGGCTGGCTCGACGAACACGCACGGGACGGGAAACGGGTCGGGCTGGCGTTTCGCGGCACCTGGGGCCGCGGCGTCGGCACCTTGACCGGCATCGCCCTCGCAGCCGCCGATGACGCGGCGGCCTACCTGCAGCCGGAGGCGCTCACCGGCGACGACGAGAAGGCGTTCGCGGCCTGGCTGGCCGACCCCGAGATTCCCAAGGCCACGCACGACATCAAGGGCCCGGTGCTCGCGCTGCGCCAGCACGGCTGGACGCTCGGCGGCGTCACCAGCGACACCCAGCTGGCCACGTACCTCGCCCTGCCGGGCCAGCGCTCCTTCGACCTGGCCGACCTGGCGCTGCGCTACCTGCACCGCGAGCTGCGCTCCAACGACGCCGATCTCGAGACCGGTCAGCTCACCCTGGACGGCGGCATCGACGAAGCGGACGACGCTCTAGCCCAGGTCGAGACAGTCAACGCCACCGCGATCAGGGATCTCGCCGACGCGCTCGACTCCGACCTCGAGCAGCGCGGCGCGACCCGGCTGCTCGCCGAGATGGAACTGCCGCTCAGCTTCGTGCTGGCCGACATGGAGACGATGGGCATCGCCGCCGACACCGATCGGCTCGTCGCGTTGCAGGCCGAACTCGGCGCCGCGGTCAAGGACGTCGAGCAGGAGGCGCACGCGCTGGTCGGGCGTCCCTTCAACCTCGGCTCGCCCAAGCAGCTGCAAGAGATCCTGTTCGACGAGTTCAAACTGCCCAAGACGAAGCGGATCAAGACCGGCTATACCACCGACGCCGACGCGCTGGCCGACCTGTACGGAAAGACCGAACATCCGATCCTCGGACATCTGCTACGGCATCGGGAGGTGGCCCGGCTCAAGACGGTCGTCGACTCGTTGCTGCCGTTGATCGACGACGCGGGCCGCATCCACACCACGTTCAACCAGACCATCGCGGCCACCGGGCGGTTGTCGTCCACCGACCCGAACCTGCAGAACATACCGGTGCGTACGGCGGAGGGCCGGCGCATCCGCGAGGCGTTCACCGTGGGCGCCGGCTACGAGTCGTTGATGACCGCCGACTACAGCCAGATCGAGATGCGCATCATGGCCACGCTCTCGGCCGATGCCGGCCTGATCGAGGCGTTCACCACCGGCGAGGACCTGCACACGTTCGTCGCATCGCGGGCGTTCGACCTGCCGCCCGAACAGATCGATCCGGAGCTGCGCCGCCGGGTCAAGGCGATGTCCTACGGCCTGGCCTACGGGTTGTCGGCGTTCGGGTTGGCCCAGCAGCTCAAGATCAGCGCGGACGAGGCGCGGGGTCAGATGGACGCCTACTTCGCCCGCTTCGGCGGCGTGCGCGACTACCTCAAGTCCGTCGTCGAGGAGGCCCGGCAGACCGGCTACACCGAGACGATCATGGGACGGCGCCGGTACCTGCCCGACCTGATGAGTGACAACCGGCAGCGTCGGGAGATGGCCGAGCGGATGGCGCTCAACGCCCCGATCCAGGGCAGCGCCGCCGACATCATCAAGGTGGCGATGCTCGGCGTGCACCGTTCGCTGACCGAGGCCAACCTGAAGTCCCGGTTGCTGCTGCAGGTGCACGACGAACTCGTGCTCGAGATCGCGCCCGGTGAGCGCGAGGCGGTCGAGGAACTGGTGCGCCGCGAGATGGGCGCGGCCTACACCCTCGACGTCCCCCTCGACGTCTGGGTCGGCGTCGGCCCCAACTGGCACGAGGCCGCCCACTGAAAATTGTCGGTGGTGCTCGGCAAGCTTGGCGGTATGACGAGGAGGGAGCACCATGGCAGTCATGGCAACGCCAGGCGACGTCCATCGGCCGTACACGGTCGCCGATCTCGAGACGATGCCCGACGACGGGCGCCGCTACGAGCTCATCGACGGGGAACTGCTGGTGAGCCCGGCCCCGGGCTGGCCGCATCAGGAAGCGGTGTACGCGCTACATCAGGTCCTTCGTGACGCGTGCTCCCGCGAGCTACGTGTAGTCGGCGCTCCGTTCGCGGTCCGTCCTGACGCGTTCAACGAATACCAGCCGGATGTGCTTGTGGCCCGACAAACCGACCTGACGCTCGAGGATCTGCCGAGGGCGCCGGTGCTGGCTGTCGAGGTGATCTCGCCGACGAGCGGCATTCGGGATGCCAGCCTGAAGAAAGCGGTGTACGCCCGGATGGGTGTGCCGTCGTACTGGCTGGTCGACCCGAACGTCCAGCAGCCGTCGCTTACCGTCTTCGAGTTGGACAGCGCCGAGTACCGGCAGGTGGCGCATGTTGTCGGCGATGAGGCGTTCGAGGCCGAGCATCCGTATCCGGTTCGCGTAGTTCCGGCGGATCTGGTGGCCGGTCTGAGACCGTGACCCGGACCGCCGCTGGCGGGTGACGATCATTGCCGCTTAGGGTCAGACCCCCGCTCACCGGTCACCCCCAGGAGTTGCGATGCGCCTTCCCCTCACCCGTCTCGGCGCATCGCTAGGTGCGGTCGCGCTCGTCGTCGGCATCGCCCTTGCCACGGCGCCGGGCGCCGGCGCCCACCCCGAGCACAGCCAGCCGGCCCACCCGAACTGGCAGCCGGTGCCCGACGGCGTGCCGATGAGCTACGTCGTCAACATCGCGCCGAACCACGGCCAGCAGCAGTTGGCAGAACGGGCTGTCGCCGACGCCGGCGGCACCGTCCTGCAGGCCTGGCCGCAGATCGGTGTGATCGTCGCGCATTCCACGCATGCGTCGTTCCGCGACGACCTGCTCGACAGCCGCTACGGCCGAGCGGTCCAGTCGGTGGGCGCCACCCGAACTGTCGCGGTCACCGAAGGCACTCCGTCCGCCCAGGGCGCGGGCCTCACCACGAAGGCGACGATCGGTGACGCGACCGAGGGAACACCGGCACCGGATCCGCGCGAGAGCGAACAGTGGGACATGGCGCAGATCAAGGCCGATCAGGCGCATGCGATCACCGACGGCAGCCGCCGGGTACTGGTCGGCGTGCTCGACAGCGGGGTGGACGACACCCATCCCGATCTGGCACCTAACTTCGACGCCAAGGACTCGGTGAACTGCACCGACGCCGGCGTTCCGGACACCAAACCGGCCGACTGGCTGCCGACGACGAGCGGTCACGGCACCCACGTCGCCGGCACTATCGCGGCCGCTCGCAACGGGGTCGGCATTGTCGGCGTGGCGCCGAACGTGCGCATCGCGTCGGTGAAGGTGGTCAACGACGACGGGTTCATCTACCCCGAGTACGCGATCTGCGGGTTCGTGTGGGCGGGGCTGCGCCACATGGACGTCACCAACAACTCCTACTTCATCGACCCGTGGAACTACTGGTGCTCCGACGGTGCCGACCAGCAGGCGGCCAAGGACGCGGTGTGGCGCGCGGTGCGGTGGTCCGAGCAGCGCGGCGTCGTCAGCGCCGCCGCGGCCGGCAACGGGAACTACGACAAGGCGCACAAGACCATCGACGCCGACAGCCCGGACGATTCGACGCCGGCCACCCGCACGATCGACCAGAACTGCACCGACATCCCGACCGAGTTGCCCGGCGTCGTCACGGTGGCCTCGACCACCCAGGCCGTCGCCAAGTCGAGCTTCTCCGACTACGGGAAGGGTGTCATCGACGTCGCGGCGCCTGGCTCGTCGATCCTGTCGACCTGGCCCCTGTCGATGCCCGGTGGCGGGTACCGGGTGATCTCGGGTACGTCGATGGCCTCGCCGCACGTCGCCGGCGTGCTGGCCCTGCTGAAGTCGAGGCATCCGTGGGCGACGCCGACGCAGCTCGTCCGGCTGCTGCGTGCCGAGGCCGACGACCTCGCCTGCCCGGTCGGCGACGTCCGCTGCACCGGGACGACAGACGACAACGCGTTCTTCGGGGAGGGCATCGCGGACGCGCTGCGTGCCGTGCGGTAGCCGCCCTACCGCGGCTGCGGTAGGGCCGGGTGCGCCGTGGCGCTGATGCCGGGCGTACCGCCGGTGTCCTACCGTGCCGGAGTGGAGTCGAGTCGGCCGGTGCGCGCAGTGCGGTGGGTGCGGGCGCACCCGGACGTGCTGCTCGCGGCCGCTGCTGCCGTACTCAACGTGGTCGTCGGCACGTTCGCGGCTCGGCATCAGCACGCGGACCGGAGCCTGGATGTCGGCGGCTACCTGCTGCTGATCGCCGGTCCGACCTTGTTGCTGGTCCGGCCGCGGTGGCCGATGGGCGTACTGGCCGGTGTGTTCGCAGCGACGTTCGGCTACCTGTGGCTGGGCTATCCGCAGGGACCGATCTGGTTGCCGCTGATCGTGGCGTTCGGCGGCGTCGTGCTGATGGGCAAGCGCCTGGTGGCCTACACGACGCTCGCCGCCGGGTTCGTGTCGGCGACCTGGGTGAGCAGCGCGCTCCGCGACGACGAGAAGGCGCCCAGCGTCGTAGCCATGGTGGGTATCGCCGCCTGGTTGCTCATCCTGGGGGCGGTCAGCGAGCTGATCCGCTATCGCGGTGAGCTGCGCCGGGCGGCCCGGCGCGAGGAGCTCGAGGCGCAGCGCACCCAGGCCGAGTCGGCTCGCCGCCGGGCCAGCGAGGAGCGCCTGGACATCGCCCGCGAGCTGCACGACGTCCTCGCCCACAGCATCTCGATGATCAACGTCCAGGCCGGCGTCGCCCTCGAATTGATCGACGAACGGCCCGAGCAGGCGCGCGCCTCGCTGGCGACGATCAAGCAGGCCAGCAAGGATGCGCTCGTGGAGGTACAGGCGGTGCTGGGCGCCCTGCGCCAGGCCGGCGAGCGCGTCGCGACCGCGCCGGCGCCGAGCATGGCCGACCTCGATCGCCTCGTCTCCGGCGCTCGCGCGGCCGGGCTGGAGGTCTCGGTGCGCACCGACGGCGAGCGGCGCCCGCTGCCGGCCGGCACCGACCTGGCGGCGTTCCGGATCCTGCAGGAATCGCTCACGAACGTGGTCCGGCACGCCGAGGCGACGGCCGTCGTGGTCACCATCGGCTACGGCGCCCACCAGCTCACGGTCGAGGTCGCCGACGACGGCCATCCGGTGACGTCCACGTCGAGCGGAGGCGGTGGCAGCGGCAGCGGCGGCGGCAGCGGCAGCAGCGGTGGAGGCAGCGGCATCGCCGGCATGCGGGAACGGGCCACCGCGCTCGGCGGCGAACTGCACGCCGGCCGCTCGTTGGCCGGTGGGTTCCGGGTGCAGGCGACATTGCCTCTGGCGGACGCATGATCCGGGTGCTGCTCGCCGACGACCAGGCGCTGGTGCGGGCGGGCTTCGCCGCGCTGCTCGACGCTCAGGATGACATGCAGGTGGTCGGCCAGGCGGCCGACGGCGCGGCTGCGGTCGAGCTCGTGCGCGAGCACCGTCCCGACGTCGTGCTGATGGACATCCGGATGCCCGGCACCGACGGCCTCGCTGCTACCCGGGCCATCGCCGCCGATCCGGCGCTCACCGACGTCCGCGTCGTCATCCTCACCACGTTCGAGCTCGACGAGTACGTGTTCGAGGCGCTGCGGGCCGGTGCGACCGGGTTCCTGGTCAAGCACACCGAGCCGGCCGAGCTGATCCGGGCGGTGCGCACGGTGGCCGAGGGCGAGGCGCTGCTGTCGCCGAGCGTCACCCGGCGACTGATTGCCGAGTTCGCCGATCGGGCCAAGGAGCCGCCTCGCTCGGATCGCCTGGACGCCCTCACCGAGCGCGAGCGCGAGATCATCGCCGTGGTCGGGCAGGGCCTGTCCAACGACGAGATCGCCGCCCGGCTCTTCCTGAGCCCGGCCACCGTCAAGACGCACGTCAATCGGGCGATGACCAAGCTCGCCGCCCGCGACCGGGCCCAGCTCGTCGTGCTCGCCTACGAAGCCGGCCTGGTGCGTCCCGGCTGGCTTTAACCGCCGGATTCTGTGCCTATCCGCCGGAGGCGAATCCCCGGACCACCACTCGCAAGCTCGGGTGGATCCGGAGATCCGCACGTGACTTCGTTACGCCCGCGTCGCGGCCGGCGGGCTCTTCGCGCGAGCGCTCATCGCGTTGCCTACCGCAGATGCAGTACCTCGACTGCCGCCCTTGGGTGGACGACTCCGCGCTGCCTGATCACGACGATCGACGGCATGACTACAACCCTGACGCGTGCCGCCGCTCGAGCAGTGCACGCAACCAAGAGCTACGGCGAGGGCGAGACCGCGGTGGTCGCCCTCGACGACGTGACGGTCGATCTGGAATCAGCGCGGTTCACGGCGATCATGGGGCCGTCCGGGTCGGGCAAGTCGACCCTGCTGCACTGCCTCGCGGGCCTCGACACGCTGACGTCCGGGCACATCTTCCTGGGCGGGACGGATCTCGGCGAGCTCACCGACCGGCAGCTGACCCTGCTGCGGCGAACCCAGGTGGGCTTCGTCTTCCAGTCGTTCAACCTGGTGCCCACGCTGACGGCGTTGGAGAACATCCGGCTGCCGCTGACCCTCGCCGGCACCAAGCCCGACGCCGCTTGGCTGGACGCCGTTGTCGAGACCGTGGGCCTGGCCGACCGGCTGCGGCATCGTCCGTCCGAGCTGTCCGGCGGCCAGCAACAACGCGTTGCTGTCGCCCGGGCCCTGGCCAGCAAGCCGGCGATCATCTTCGCCGACGAGCCCACCGGCAACCTGGACTCGCGCAGCGGCGCCGACGTCCTCGGCTTCCTGCAGCAGGCGCGGCGCGAGCTCAACCAGACGATCGTCATGGTCACCCACGACCCGGTCGCGGCCGGCTACGCGGACAGCGCGATCTTCCTCGCCGACGGTCACATCGTGGACGCCGTCGAGGCGCCGACCCCCGAGCTCGTGCTCGACCACATGAAGCGACTGGGGGCCTGAGATGCGCAGCGTCGCGTTCTCCGAGATGTGGTCGCACAAGCGCCGCCTGCTCGGCAGCATGATCGCCGTCATCCTCGGCGTCGCGTTTCTCAGCGGGACGCTGCTGCTCGGCGACACTCTGAAGGCCAACTTCGACAAGCTGTTCACCACGGCGAACGGCAGCACCGACGTCATCCTGCGTGGCTCGACCCAGATAGGTTCGGGAAACAACCAGGCCCGATCCGGGGTCGACGCCTCGCTCGCCACACTGGCCCGGCAAACGCCCGGCGTGGCCGACGCCGAACCGTACGTCCAAGGGGACGCCCAGCTGGTCGACCGCTTCGGCAAACGAGTCGGCGGTAGTGGTCCACCGACGACGGCCGCGAACTGGGTCAGCGTGCCGTCGCTGAACCCGTACCGCATCGTCGACGGGCACGCGCCCCGCGCCGACGACGAGGTGGTGATCAACCGCGGCGCGGCCAAGGCCGGCACGCTGCGTTTGGGCGACACGACCACGTTGCTGACCCCCGCGCCGGTGCGAGTGCACATCGTGGGTATCGCGACCTTCGGGACGGCCGACGGTCTGGGTACGGGGACGTTCACCGGGATGACGCTGCCGGCCGCGCAGCGATACCTGACCAACAACCCGGCGAAGGTATCGCAGATCCTGATCAAGACGGCCCCCGGCGTCGAGCGGGGGACCGTCATCGCCGCGCTGCAACCACGCCTGCCGGCCGGCGTGCAGGCGATCACCGGACAGGACCTGGCCAACGAGAACATCGACAACATCGACAAGGGCTTCCTGGGCTTCCTGCGCAACGGGTTGACCGGGTTCGCCGTGGTGGCCCTGCTGGTCGCCGTGTTCAGCATCTACAACACGTTCTCCATCCTGAGTGCCCAGCGCACGCGTGCGTCGGCCTTGTTGCGGGCTCTCGGTGCGACCCGTCGCCAGGTCGTCGGCGTCGGTCTGGCCGAGGCGCTGACGGTCGGCGTGCTCGGTGCGGCGACCGGCTGGGGCGCCGGCATCGGCATCGCCACCGGGCTGAAGGCCATCTTCCACGCCTTCGGGTTCCCGTTGCCGACAGGTGGTTTGGAGTTCAAGCTCGGTAGCGGGCTGCTCGCGATCTTCGCGGGTATCGCCGCGACGCTGGTCGCCGGCATCGTGCCCGCGATTCGCTCGTCGCGGGTGGCCCCGGTCGCGGCGCTGCGCGATCAGGCGGCCGAGCGGCGCACCGTGTCGGTGCGACGGGGCGTGGCCGGCGCGGTGCTGACCTCCGGCGGGGTGGCCGCGCTGGTCGTCGCCGGCCTCGGCCAGGGCCCGATGGCGGTGGCCGGCATCGGTGCGCTGTTGGCGCTGGTCGGCATGGTGGTGCTGGGTCCGGTCGCGGCGCGTCCCGTGACGTCCGTCCTCGGTGCCCCCATCGCCCGCCTGCGCGGTGTCACGGGCCTGCTGGCCCGCGAGAACTCGCTGCGCAATCCGCGACGGACCGCGGCGACCGCCTCGGCGTTGCTGATCGGGGTGGCGGTCGTGGCGATGTTCACCGTCGTGGCGGCGTCGCTGAAGAAGTCGGCGTCGCAGGGCATCGACCGCGCTCTGACCGCCGACGTCATCGTCGATACGCCGGGGTACGGAGGCGCCGTCAGCGCTCAGTCCGGCAAGCTCGACCCGGCCATGCGGCAGCGACTGTCCACTATGGACGGTGTGGCCGTCGCCACCCCGCTCAGCGGCGGTGAGGCGCTGATCGGCGGCAAGTCACATAACATCACCGCCGCCGATCCGTCGCGGGTGGGCCAGGTGATCGACCTCGGTGTCACCAGCGGCTCGATCGCGTCGATGACGCCGACGTCGCTGGCCGTGTCGAAGGATGCCGCCAAGAGCAACCACTGGCACGTCGGCTCGACGGCCCCGATCACCTACCCGGACGGTTCGACCGGCGCCGTGACCGTGGCCGCGATCTACAGCCATCCTGATATCACCGGCGACTTCGTCCTGAACCTGGCGGGGTGGACTTCGCACACCGAGCAGGCCGTCATCTCCAAGGTCATGGTGAACCTCCGTCCCGGCGTGGACGTCGCCGCGGCCGAGTCGGCGATCAAGGCGGCGATGGCCCCGTACGGCCAGCCGCGGGTGCAGGACAAGGCCGAGTACCGGTCGAGTGCCACCAAGGGCGTCAACACCATCCTGGGACTGGTTTACGTGATGCTGGCGCTGGCGATCATCATCGCGCTGATGGGCATCAGCAACACGCTGTCGCTGTCCATCCACGAGCGGACCCGCGAGCTCGGACTGCTGCGTGCGGTCGGCCAGACGCGGGCGCAGACCCGGGCGATGGTGCGGTGGGAGTCGGTGCTGGTGGCCGTGTTCGGCACGATCGGCGGCGTCGGGATCGGCACCCTGCTCGGCTGGTCGATCGTCAAGGCCGCGTCGAGCACCACGCTGTCGGCGTTCGCGGCCCCGCCCCTGCAGCTGCTCGTGTTCGTCGTGGTCGGCGCGGTAGCCGGAACCCTGGCCGGCATCCGTCCGGCCCGGCGGGCCGCTCGGCTGAACGTCCTGGCTGCCATCGGCACCGAGTGACCCTTCCGATCACGTGGT
This sequence comes from Jatrophihabitantaceae bacterium, assembly GCA_036502575.1. GTDB lineage: Bacteria > Actinomycetota > Actinomycetes > Mycobacteriales > Jatrophihabitantaceae > DASXRA01. The sequence continues at coordinate 18,480 of DASXYL010000087.1, forward strand.
CGACCTGCCAGGCTCGCCGGCATGACGAACTGGACTCCGAGCCGGCGGCGGGTACTCGGCCTGGGGGTGGCGACCGGAGCACTGGTCGCCACCTCCTCTCTCGTGGCGCCCGCGGAGGCGGCGCCCACGGAAGCGGCGCCCACGGAAGCGGTGCCGCGCTCGAGACGCCGCGGACCCACCACGCTGGACCGCACCCTGCTTCGCGGCTCGCCCGGCGCCGGCGGCTACCGCCCGATCGTGACCGGGCCGGGGGAGCCGCACCTGCTGCGCGACGACCTGATCGGCTCGGCGCCCGCCCGCCCCGGTGAGCGCCGGGCCGTCATCGCGCTCGGGCAGTTCACCGACATGCACATCCTGGATGCGCAGTCGCCGGCGCGCGTCGAGTTCCTCGATCGCTTCAACGACCCCGACAACCCGCTCGCCGGCCTGGTGCCGTTCGAGTCCTCCTACCGGACCCAGGAGCTGCTGACCGCGCAGGTGGCCGAGGCGATGGTGCAGGCGATGAACGCCGTGCGCCACGGCCCGGCGACGGGGTTGCCGCTCGCGTTCACTGTCACCACCGGCGACAACGTCGACAACACCCAGTACAACGAGCTGCGCTGGCAGATCGACGTCCTCGACGGCGCGCGGGTGCGTCCGGACTCCGGTGATCTCCGCAAGTACGAGGGCGTCGCCGACCTGGTCGACTACGACGTGCGGTACTGGCACCCGGACGGCACGCCGGCAGGTCAGGCCGACGACCTGCCCCGCGCCCGATTCGGCTTCCCGACCCTGCCCGGGCTGCTCGACGCCGCCCGCCGGCCGTTTCGGGCTACCGGGCTGCACACCCCGTGGGTCAGCGCCTTCGGCAATCACGACGGGCTCGTCCAGGGCAACCTGCCGTCGTCCGCGATCATCGCCGCCCTCGCGACGGGCAAGGTCAAGATCAGCAATTTGCCACCGGGCACGGACATCATCAAGCTCGCGATCGGCCTGCTCAGCGGCGACCCGGCCGCGTTGCAGACGCTGTTCAGCGGGCCGGCTCGTCTGATCACCGCCGACCCGAAGCGCCGGCCACTCTCGCGCACCGAGACGATCGCCGAGCACTTCAAGACCAGCGGCCACCCGCACGGGCACGGCTACACGTCGTGGAACCTGCGCACCGGCAACGCCTACTACGCCTTCGACCGCGGGCCGGTGCGCTGCCTCGTCCTCGACACGGTGAACCCGTTCGGCGGGTCCGAGGGTTCCATCGACGCGGCGCAGCTGACCTGGCTGACCGACGAGCTGACCGCCGGCAGTCGCCATTACCTGGACGAGAGCGGCAAGGTGGTGGCCGGGGGCCGCGACGATCGGCTCTTCGTGCTGTTCAGCCACCACACGATCGGCACCATGACCAATGCGGCCGGCGTCGGCCGGGTACTCGGCCCGGCCGTGCGCGACCTGCTGCTGCGCTTCCCCAACGCCGTGCTGTGGGTGAACGGGCACACCCACCGCAACACGGTGACGCCGTATCGACGCGCGTCCGGTCCGCCGGGCGGATTCTGGGAGATCAACACCGCGGCGCACATCGACTGGCCGCAACAGTCGCGCATCGTCGAGATCGTCGACAACCGCAACGGCACGCTGTCGGTATTCGGCACGTTGCTCGATCACGCCGCGCCGCGGCACTACGGCTCGACGGCGCGCGATCCGCTCGCGCTCGCCTCGCTGTCGCGCGAACTCGGCGCCAACGACTGGCAGAACGCCGCGCCGACCGCGACGGAGGACGGCCGTCGCGGTGCGGTCGAGGATCGCAACGTCGAATTGCTGCTGCCTGCGCCGTTCGTCCTCACTAGGTAGGGGTCAATCGTCCCTGTCTATTGACTTGGACGTACGTCCAGGTGATGCTGTCCGGCAACCCCGGCGGCCGGACCCAGGCCGGTCGCCGCTTGCCCGGGCGGAGGCACCATGGCGCGCTCACGACGACGGAGGCTCCTGGCACTGGGCTTGACGGCGCTCAGCGTGGCAGCGCTACTCGGGGCGGTCCTGGTGAAGTGGTGGATGGCGCCCCGCCTGATCAAGATCCCGGAGACCGGGACGTCGACGACGATCTCGGAAGGGGACGGCCAGGCGCTGGACATCAGCACCGGCCAGCTGATGCCGATCCGGGCCCAGGCGACGCTCACTGTGGTCGCGCTGCCCAAGGAATCGACATCGCACGTCACCGTCGTCTCGGCGATCACCTGCATCCGGGTGCTCGGCCCGGGTGGCGCCGCGCCTGGCAAGCAGGGCTGCGTGCCCACCGACGACCCGAACTACCTCACCATGACGACCGAACAGATCGCCATGGATCGCAAGAACGCCGAGTCGGTGAAAGACGACGGGCGCTACGGCACGAACCTCAACAGCGACAAGGCGATCCCGCACGTCGGGCTGACCTATACGTTCCCGATCGGGACGAAGAAGCACGACTACACGCTCTTCGACGGCACGGCCGGGAAGGCGTACCCGGTCCACTACCTGGGCACCGAGAAGCTGCGCGGGCTGACCGTCTACCGATTCGAGCAGAGCGTGCAGGCACCGATCAAGATCAGAGACGTCTTGCCCGGCACCTATACGAACACGCACACCGTCTGGGTCGAGCCGGTGACCGGGTCGATCGTGCGGGATCGGCAGGTCGTCGCCGAGACGCTGGACAGCGGGCAACTCGCGCTCGGCGGGACGCTCGACTTCACGCCGGCCACGGTGGCCAAGGCCGTGCACGACGCGAAGTCGATGAAGGACCAGATCGGGCTGCTGCGGTTCTGGCTGCCGCTCGGCCTGTTGCTGCTGGGCGTGCTGCTCGTACCGGTGATCGTGCTGGTGGCCCGATCAGTACGGGTCGGGGGTGCTCCGGTGCCCGAACAGCCGGCCGACCTCGAACCGCGCGAGCGAGCCGGTCCGGCCGAGGTAGCGCAGCCGACGGCCCGGCAGGACCTGACCTAGCAGCGACAAGGTCCCCACGATCGGACAATTAGTCCGCAGTTCCATCTCGTGGGCACATTTTGACGGGCGGCCGATTGCCAAAACCGGGCGTGATGATGTAAGCACGGCATCGACAATGCATGTGCGTTGCGGCAGGGGGGTCGGCCGTGCACGCTTTTCTGGACTGGCTGGGTCGCACGTCGGCCCGTCGACACTGGTGGGTCGTCGGCGCCTGGTTGGTCGTACTGGCCTGCTTGCTGCTGCTGCGCTCTGCTTTCGGCGGGACATTCGTCAACGACTATTCCGTTCCGGGGAGTCAGTCCTCCAAGGGCCGAGACGTGTTGACGGCGCGGTTCCCCCAACAGAGCGGATATGCCGGCCAGATCGTGTTCCACGCGCGCAGCGGGAAGGTGAGCGACAAGAGCGGCGCGGTTAGCCAATCCATGACGGCGGTCGGCAAGCTGCCGCATGTGGCGTCGGCCGGCGATCCGCTGGACACGCCCGGCTCGCCGAGTGTGTCGAAGGACGGGACGATCGTGAACGCTCCCGTGTCCTTCGACGTGAACCCGGCCGGGCTCGACCACGCGTATCTCGAGAAACTCGACGGGGCCGTACAGCCGGCGCGAGGCGCGGGCCTGGACGTTGAATACGGTGCAGGTGCGGGAAAGATCGGCAAACAGTCCCATGACTTGAATTCCGAGATAATCGGTTTGGTTCTGGCTTTCGTGTTGCTGCTGTTCATGTTCGGGTCGGTTTATGCCGCCGCCATGCCTCTCGTTGCCGCTCTTTTCAGCGTGGGGTCCGGCATTTCGCTGTTGGGATTGCTCGCCGAGCTGACGAATTTCCCGACGGCAGCGCCGACCGTCGCCACGCTGCTCGGGCTGGGCGTAGCCGTCGACTACGGGCTATTCCTGGTGGCCCGCCACCGCGACCAGCTCGACAGCGGCATGGACGTCGTGACCTCGATCGGCCGCGCCGCCTCGACGTCCGGCGCGGCGATCGTCGTCGCCGGCAGCACGGTGGTCATTGCGATCCTCGGGCTATACCTGTCCGGCGTGCCGTTTGTCGGGGCTATGGGCGCCGCCTCGGCGCTGGTCGTGGTCGTCACGATGATCGCGGCGCTCACGCTTGTCCCGGCGTTCATGGCCACCGCGGGGTTCCGCGTGCGGGCCCGGGCCGAGCGGCGCGCCGCCGCCGCGCACGAGGAGGGTCCCGTCCATGAGAACAGCGCCTTCGCTCGTTGGGGCCGCAAGGTCAGCGAGCAGCCGTGGCCGTGGGCGATCGGGGCGACCGTCCTGCTCGGCGTGCTCGCCATCCCACTGTTCTCGATCCGGCTGGGCCAGCTCGACGCCAGCACCGACCCGAAGAACCAGAGCAGCCGCAAGGCCTACGACCTGGTCGCGAAGGGGTTCGGTCCCGGCGCCAACGGCCCGCTGACGGTCGTCGTCGCACTGCCCAAGCAGGACACGAGCGCCAACCAGACGCTGCTCAACTCCTTGCAGCAGACCCTGTCTCAATACCCCGGTGTCGCGGCGGTGGCGCCGCCGACGGTGAATCAGGCCGGCGACACCGCCGTGCTGAACGTGATCCCGACGACGGCGCCGCAGGACGCGGCCACCACCCGGCTGGTCGAGCACCTACGCGTGAACGTCCTCGACAAGGAGTCGGAGCCGACCTATCTGGCCGGCACCACGGCCGGCTACGTCGACTTCACCAACAAGGTCGCCACACGCATGCCGTTGCTGATCGGCGGGGTCGTACTGCTCGCGCTCATCCTGTTGACCGCGGCGTTCCGCTCACTGGTCATCGGGGTGAAGGCTGCCGTCATGAACCTGCTATCGGTGGGAGCGGCCTATGGCGTCGTAGTCGCCGTTTTCCAGTACGGCTGGGGGTCGTCGCTGGTCGGCATCGAGGAGACGCTCCCAATTCCGTCGTTCGTGCCGATGCTGATGTTCGCGATCGTGTTCGGCCTGTCCATGGACTACGAGGTGTTCCTGGTTTCACGGGTCCACGAAGAGTGGACCGCGCGAGGTGACGCCAGCGCCGCCGTGAGGGAAGGACTCGCCCGCACCGGCCGCGTGATCACCGCCGCGGCCGCGGTGATGGTCGCCGTGTTCGGGGCATTCGCGATCAGCGGCAACCGCGTGCTCGAGATGTTCGGGCTCGCGATGGCAACTGCCGTGTTCCTCGACGCGATCGTGGTCAGGATGCTCCTGCTGCCCGCCGTGCTCGAGCTGCTCGGCCGAACGACGTGGATGCTGCCGCGCTGGCTTGAGCGGCGGCTCCCACAGGTGGCGATCGAGCCCCAGCAGAGCCCGAAGCCGCGGACGACGCTCGAGCCCGTGTATGAGGCAGGCTCATGACCGACCGCACGATCGACCCGGCAAGGGGATCGTGCGCCGACATGGTCGTCGGCCGTGCTTTGTGACTAGGATCGGGCCGGTGCCGCTGCCGCCGGGCCCTCGGTTGCCATCGCCCTTTCAGCTCGTCGGGTTCTTTAGCCGGCCGACGGCGTTCATGGAGCGGTCTCAGCGGCGCTGGGGCGACGTCTTCACGCTGCGGATGCCTGGTAGCGAGCCGATGGTTTTCCTCGCTGACCCGGACCTCGTGAAGGCGGTGTGGACGCGCGACAAGGTCAACGGGCTTCCCGCCGGGCGGCGAATCACGCTGCAGCCGGTGCTTGGATCGCGATCGGTCCTGCTTCAGGAGGGCGACGAGCATCTGCGCCGGCGCCGGCTGATGCTCCCGGCATTTCACGGGGATCGCATGCGCCGCTACGGCGAGTTGATGGACGAGATCACGCGGCGCGACATCGAGCGATGGCCCCTCGAACGGCCGTTTGCGCTAATGCCGCGGATGCAGTCGATCACCCGTGACGTAATCCTGCGCGCGGTCTTTGGGACGCGCGCGGGCGCGCGCGAGGACGAGCTTCGTCGACGCATTGACGACGTCATCGTGCGCACAACGCGAACCCGAACGCAGATCGCGGTTCTGCTCGCCGAGGCGGCAGGCTTGCGACGCACCCCGTTTCACCGTGCGGTTCGCCGGATGGACGACATCTTGCGCGACGAAATCCGTGAACGCCAACGCGCTTCGGACCTCGACGAGCGTGATGACATCCTCTCGATGCTTGTCCAAGCACGCGATGACGACGGCGCTCCGCTCGACGAGGACGAGCTGCGTGACCAGCTCGTTACGCTCCTGCTCGCCGGCCACGAAACCACCGCGACGGCGCTCGCGTGGACGTTCGACGCGTTGTTCCGCAACCCGAGGGCGCGCTCCCGACTGGAAGAGTCGCTAGCCGATGGGGACGAGTACCTCGACGCCGTGGTCGAGGAGTCGCTACGGATCCGGCCGACGGTTCACGAC
>DASXYL010000088.1:0-2203 GCA_036502575.1 Jatrophihabitantaceae bacterium
TGGACAAGCTGGTCGAGGGCGGCGTGGCGGCGAAGACGCAGGACAAGCCGAGGCGCTTCGCGCTTGCCCCGTCCGAGCAGGAGGCTGCCCCCGCACCGACGAAATAGCACCCCGACGACATGGCGAATGTGGTTGTGTCCCAACGGACTTCCGTTGGGACACAACCACATTCGCGTCCGTCCGCTATCCGGTCGGCAGATCTCCGGGATACGGGGACGGCGCGTGTGCCTGGTTTGGCCAGATGCGCCCACCAGGAACCGGTGTCCTGGACTGACACGGCAACCCCGAGCGCGGCCAGCACCCGCAGCACGTACACCTCGATGAACGAGATCTGGTTGCGCACAACCTCGTGCGTTGCCGCGAAATCGCCTGCGTCGAGGGCGTCGCTGAACGCTTGGTCGGCGGCGCGGTTGTCGCGGTCGGCCTCGCACAACGCCGTCAGGACGGCGTCGGTGGCGACGGCGTGTCCAGCTTCGGCGGCCCAGGTGACAGCGGTCTCGGCGATCGCGGTCATCGCCCTGGAGTCGGCGACCGCTGCCCGGCCCGCGCTGTCGGGCGGGGCGTTGAGCACCGTGATCCACCGATGCCCGTCGGGGCTGTCGGCCAGCAGCAGCGCGGTGTCGCTGTCGCCGACGACCGCGATCAGCACGGGCGCGGCCGTAGCCGCGACCAGTGCGGCGGCCCAGCCGGGGATGTCCTGGGAGTCCTCCATGACGGCGGTGAGCTGCCAGTGGTCGTCGCTGCGGCCGACGAGCTCCGCCTCGGTCGGGGCCAGCATGTCGAGCAGCGAGACCCCAGTGCGGGCGAGGATGAGCGACCCGGTGAAGCCCATGATCGGAACCTTGTCGTTCGGGTGGTCAGCGCGGTGGCCACGGGTGCGGTTGATGGGTGTGGTGCGCGGTGACGGCCTGCGCGGCGACGTCGGCGGCGGACTCCAGCAGCTCACTGGCGTGATCAGGGTTGTTGCCCTCGGCGTAGCGGTCAGCGTCGAGCACGAACCGCAGCGCGGTCACCACACGCTCGTGAGCGAACGGCGCATCGGCAGGCAGCACGCGCAGGCCACGAGCCGGGCCGGGCCGCAGCAACCCGTGCATGACCTCGCGGATCGCCGGGGCGGCGAGGTCGGCCAGAGGCCAACGCCGGCCCAGGACGTACTCCGCGGCGCCAGCCACGGCGGGGGCGACCTCGCCGCGGTGCGCGAGGTAGGCCGGCGGCACCGGCGGCAAGGTGGCTCTGATCGGGATCGGCAGGCCCCGGAAGCCGGTCCAGGTGAAAGTCGCGGTCTTCGGCGTGGTGTCACCGAACACGGGCAGATCGGCGTCCGGACCGGACGCGGCCCCGGCACCGCCGTCGGGGCGGCGCGGATCGGGCCGGAACCACGGACCGCCGTGGGCGGCGATCAGCACCTGCCCGTCGGCGAAGGCGTAGGCGTACCAGCCGCTGCTTGTGGTGGCCAGCCACGGCCAGCCCGCCTGCCCAGCCGGGCCGGGTACGACGACGAAACCGACCTCGACGGCCCGCTGGCGCGTCAGCAGCGCGGCAACGGCCCCCTTGTATGTGCCCAGGTCGGCGGCGGAGAGCACCTCGGCCGTGGCGACGTCGCCCGCCGCGCCGAGCCGAGCCAGTTCGACCGGGCCGCCGACATCGGCCAGTGAGCCCAGCCAGCGGGCATTCGGCCCGATGCCGACGTAGAAGTCGGTGTGATCACGGGTCATGCTTCGGATACCTCCTCCGGGCGGCTACGCGGCCGAGGTCAGCCGGGCTTCACCCAGGTGCACCGTGCGGGATCCCAGGTCGCCTCGGTGTAGAGGCGGTTGAGGTCGGGAAGCCCAGGGCCGATCATCCAGCCGAGTTCCTCGCAGTCGAGCTGACCGGGCCACCACCCGGTCCAGACGTCTCGCCCGCAGTCGTGATCGAGGTCGCACATCAGCCGCTGCAGCCCGGTCACCAGGCAACGCGCGACGTCACATCCGCCGTCGTACTCGTCGTATTCGTGTGGCTCGCCGACGGCGACAGCGCAGTCCGGGCAGTCCGGCTGGAAGTCCAGGAGACGGAACTGTTCGCCCTGCGCACTTTCGTTGTTGTCGTTCATCGCGTTCCTCGTGTCCGTCCGAGAAGCTCGTTCCACGCAGAGGATTCCCAGCCCGCGCTCGACACCTTCACATCGCGATAGGCGGGACTTTCCTTTGCCAGTGCGTAGTCG
>DASXYL010000089.1:0-47530 GCA_036502575.1 Jatrophihabitantaceae bacterium
ACCATTGATGATCATGGAGTTGTGGCTGATATTCGGCCACAACTCCATGATCATCAACGCCGGCTCGACGCGCCGGCGAGGCTTGTCGCCAGTCGAACGACGTGTCCGCGCATCGTGGCGCGATGGCACCGCGAAGCGCGGACAACTTCTGGGAAGAGACGGCTCACGACAGCGAGCGCACGACCTCTTAGCGCTCTTAGCGCCTCGAGTCGCCGCACGTCGCCGCGGATGCGGCCAGACTCGCGAGGAACGGGCGCGCCCCGGAGTACCCGGCCGGCGGCCAGCTAGACGGCGCGGCGCTTGAGGCGGCGGCGCTCCCGCTCGGACAGCCCGCCCCAGATACCGAACCGCTCGTCGTGCTCGAGCGCGTATTCGAGGCACTCGGCCCGGACCTCGCATCCGGTGCAGATGCGCTTGGCCTCTCGCGTCGAGCCGCCCTTCTCAGGGAAGAACGCCTCCGGATCGGTCTGCGCACACAACGCGCGTTCCTGCCAGCTCTGCTCGTCGGGCAGGCCGAAGATCTCGGCGAGGTCATCCTCGGTCAGGGTCCTCGTCAGTTCCGTCACGGCGCTCTCCTTCGCGTGGTGCCCAAGGCTCGGGTGCAGCTCGGACTGGATGACATGCTTGGAATTACACCCGTGTCGTTCCCGATTAGTCAAGCTGGGATCTGCTATCGACCCTCTAGGGCAAGCACGAACCTCACGAGCGGGACGAGAGTGCACCGTACCGGGGCGCATGGTGCGCGTTAGAACGCGCTGAGAGCACGCGCAGCACGGCCGCGAGAAGGCGACCACAGGGTACGCAACCACGGGGCGATGAGCGCTTGCGCGAAGAGCCGCCGGCCGCGACTGCCCTATCGCGCGGCCAAGCCGGGAGTGCCGGCCAGAGCCGCGGCGCAGGGTCGCCGACCGGATCCGACTCCGGCGGATAAGAACAGCTCCGGCGGATAAGTTAGGCTACGGCGGGGGATTCCACCGTTCCGTACAGGGTTGTGCGCTGTCTCGCGGGACGTCCGATGCGGGCGGCGAGCGCGGCGAGGTCGATCGCCGAGCGGCGCGATCCGTGCGCCGAACCGGCCATGCGGCTGATCGTCTCCTCCATCAGCGTCCCGCCCAGGTCGTTGGCGCCGCTGCGCAGCATCTCGGCGGTGCCATCATCGCCGAGCTTGACCCAACTGGTTTGGATATTGCGGATGCGTCCGTGCAGCAGGATGCGGGCCATCGCGTGCACGGCGCGGTTGTCGCGAGCGGTGGGACCGGTGCGGGCGATGCCGGCGAGGTAGATCGGCGACTGTTGGTGCACGAACGGCAACGGTACGAACTCGGTGAACCCGCCGGTCTCGTCCTGGAGCCGGGCGATCAGCTGAATGTGGCGCACCCAGTGGTCGGGGCGGTCGACGTGCCCGAACATCATCGTCGAGGTCGTCGGGATGCCGAGGCGGTGCGCCGTGGTGATCACGTCGATCCAGGCGCTGGTCGGCAGCTTGCCCTTGGTGAGCACCCAGCGCACGTCGTCGTCGAGAATCTCCGCGGCGGTGCCGGGGATCGAGTCGAGGCCCGCATCGCGCGCGGCGGCCAGCCAGTCGGCCACCGACAGGTTCATCCGGGACGCGCCGTTGACGATCTCCATCGGGCTGAACGCATGGAGGTGCATGCTCGGCGCGGCCCGCTTCACGGCGCGGGCCAGGTCGAAGTACACGGTGGCCGGCATCGCCGGATCGATGCCGCCCTGCATGCAGATCTCGGTGGCGCCGTCGGCCACGGCTTCGTGCACCCGCGCCTCGATCTGGTCCGTTGAGAGCGTGTACGCGTCCGCGTCGGTGGCCCGCTGGGCGAACGCGCAGAAGCGGCAGCCGGTGTAGCAGACGTTGGTGAAGTTGATGTTCCGGTTGACGACGTAGGTGACGTCGTCACCGACGGTGTCGCGCCGTAGGTCGTCGGCGAGGCGGCACACCGCGTCCAGGGCGGCGCCGTCGGCGGTCATCAGGGCAAGTGCATCCGACTCGCTCAGACCGCCCGGATCGCGTTCAGCTGAACGCAACGCCGCCCGCACATCACTGTCCACTGTGGACACTTCGGTGTGGACGCGGGCAGCGATCTCGCGCCAGTCGCCGTAGACCTCGTCGAAGTCCGAGCGGCGGTCGTCGGTGCGGCCCTCGCTGTCGACCGCGACGTGCAGGTCGGTGCGCCCGGCGGAGTCCCAGTCGCTGTCCGGCTCCTGCCACGGGATGCCCTGCGGCGTAACGCCTTCTTCGGCGAGGCCGTCGGTCGCACGCAGCGCCCGGACGTGCGGAACGACGCGTGGATCGAGCCACGGCGTCTCCGCCCGCACATACGACGGGTGCGCGGTGAGCCGCTCACGCAACGTGAATCCGGCGGACGACGTGACTGACCGCAGTGCATCCAGCTCCGGCCAGGGCCGTTCCGGATTGACGTGGTCGGGGGTCAGCGGCGAGACACCGCCCCAGTCGTCGATGCCGGCGTCGAGCAGGCGGGCGCACTCGGCCAGGTCGACCAGGTTGGGCGGGGCCTGAACCCTCATGGACGGTCCGAGCAGCAGCCGGGCGACGGCGATCGTCGCCACGTACTCGTCCAGGCCCAGATCGGGCTCGTTGCGCATGGCCGTGTCGTCCTTGGCCCGGAAATTCTGGACGATCACTTCCTGCACGGCGCCGTACTCGCGGGCCGTCTGCCGGATCGCGTAGATCGATTCCGCCCGCTCGAGCCGCGTCTCGCCGAGGCCGACCAGGATGCCCGTGGTGAACGGGATGGACAGCCGGCCGGCGTCGTCCAACACGCGCAGCCGAATTGTCGGGTCCTTGTCCGGGCTGCCGTAGTGCGCCTGCCCGGGTTCCTCGAACAGCCGCCGCGACGTCGTCTCGAGCATCATGCCCATGCTCGGCGCGACCGGCTTGAGCCGCTGCAACTCCGTCCAGCTGAGCACGCCGGGATTGAGGTGCGGCAGTAGGCCGGTCCGTTCGAGCACCGCGATGGCCGCGGCGCGCAAGTAGTCGACCGTCGAGTGATAGCCGCGCTCCTCGAGCCACTCCCGCGCCTGGGGCCAGCGGTCCTCGGGCCGGTCGCCGAGAGTGAACAATGCCTCCTTGCACCCCAGCGCCGCACCGGCGGCGGCGATGTCGACGACCTCGTCGATCTCCAGGTACGCGGCCGGCACCCGGTGCGGCACGGTGGCGAACGTGCAGTAGTGGCACCGGTCCCGGCACAGCCGGGTGAGCGGGATGAAGACCTTGCGCGAGTACGTGATCACGCCGGGACGCTCGGCGGCCGACAGCCCGGCGTCGCGCACCCGCGCGGCGATGCCGGTCAGCTCGTCGAGTTGCTCACCCCGGGCCGCCATGAGCGTCGCGGCCTCGGTCGGGTTGAGCACCACGGCGTCGCGCGCGCGGCGCAAGGCCCGGCGCAGCGCCGAATCTGAACTCATCGTTCGACCCTAGGCGAGCAACGCCGGGGCCAGGTCGGCCAGGGTGTCGAGCGCCACACCCCCGTCGGCGGACAGTGGCTGGATGGCCACATGGTCGGCACCGGCCTCCTGGTGCGCCCGGACCCGTTCCACGACGGCGTCCACGTCACCCCACCCGACGATCGCGTCGACGAGGCGGTTGCTGCCGCCGTCGGCGAAATCCGCGTCGGCGAAGCCCAGCACGCGCAGGTTGTTCGTGTAGTTCGACAGCTCGAGGTACACGCGCAGGTAGTCGCGCGCGATCTGGCGCGCCCGGCCGGCGTCGGCATCGAGGACGATCGCCAGCTCCGGAGCGAGCACCGGGTCCGGGCCGAGTTCCTGTCGAGCCAGCGCTGTGTGCTCGACCGGGCCGAGGTACGGGACGGCGCCGCCCGACCGGGCCGCGGCGAGTTCGAGCATCTTGGGACGCAGCGCCGCGAGCATTCGCACGGCGGGCGGCCGGTCGGCGTCCATCTCGTCCAGATACTCGCGCATGGCCGCCAATGGCCGCTCATACCCAGGGGCGAACCCCGGATGGCCGACGCCCAGCCCGAGCACGAACCGTCCGGGATAGGCGTCGGCCAGTACTCGCGCCCCGGAGGCCATCGCCTGCGGCTGGCGCATCCAGATGTTGGCGATGCCGGTCGCGACCACCATGCTCCGGGACGCTGCGAGGGCCAGGCCGGCGTGGGCGAACACCTCCTTCAGCGTCTCGCTGAGCCACAGGGTGCGGTAGCCGAGGCGCTCGATCTCGCCGACCGCCTTGCGCTCGTCGTCCGCGTTGAGGTGCCCGGCCGCCACCGACCACACCCCGATGCGGCCGAGCTGGGCCCGGAGCGCGTCCCGATCTATGTTCGTCATTGCTCGAACAGAATCCATGTTCGACGATGTTAGAACATGCCGTGGCAGAATGGCGGCGTGGCCAGTCGCACATCCGCCCCGCTCGACCAGCCCGGAACCAAGGAATTGGACCTGACCGCCGTCATGTCGGCGCTCGCCGATCCGGTGCGCCTGGGCGTCGTCGCCGCGCTCGACGGCCATGACGGCGACATCGCGTGCGGGACGTTCGGGCTGCCGGTCGGCAAGTCGACGGCGTCCTGGCACTTTCGGGTGCTGCGCGAGGCGGGGGTGCTGCACCAGTACGACCAGGGCACGCGACGGTTCAATCAGCTGCGGCGCGTCGACCTCGACGCCCGCTTCCCCGGCCTGCTCGACCTCGTCCTGGCGCAGGGGCGCCGGGCGAACGTTCCGATCGTCACCACACCAGACCGTGCTGAGACAACTCGGCCTCGGTCTGCAGGCGGACGACGCCGCTGAGTGGGCGCTCGCACGGCTCGGGTAGCCCCAGTTCGTGGCAGCACGCGCGCAGCGTGTCGTCATAGGCGAGGTTCAGCGCCCGCAGGCGGGCGCCGCGGGCCGGCAGATCCGAGCGCTCGACGCGCAGATATTCGTGTTCCAGGCGATGCAGATCGTTGACCAGGCGCGACAAACTGGACGCGGTGACCTCCGGGGACGCCGGGGTACGCCGAGGCCCACCCCATCTCGTCCACCAGCCGAGGGCCTTGATCAGGACCCAGACGGCAGCCACAGGCGCCACAACGAGAACGCCGTACATCACGAGGACGTTCACCGGTCCTCCAGCCGAACGCACCCTGCCAGGCAAGACACAACCAGCATCTCTCGCCCCGCCACCAAACGCCAGCAATTTGAGGGAGCGATGAGCGCTCGCGCCAACCCACAGCGAGTGGTGACCGAGAAGAACGCAACCACCGGGCGATGAGCGCTCGCGCGAAGAGCCCGCCGGCCGCGACGCGGACGCGCCGAAGGCGCGTTCGGATCCGTGATTGCCCCCGAAGCGAAGCGAAGCGAGTGGGGCGAGCACGGATCCGACTCCGGCGGATAAATCAGTGGGCGCCGCCTGCTAGCTGGAGGCCGATCACCCCGACCAGCACCAGTCCGATCGAGACCAGCTTGAGCGTCGACACGGCCTCGTCCAACCAGAGCATGCCGATCACGACGGTGCCAGCGGCCCCGAGGCCCGTCCACACGGCGTACGCCGGCCCGACCTCGAGGCGCTTGAGGCCGATGGTCAGCAGCCCGAAACTACCCAGCGCGAACACGCAGAACGCAACGGTCCAGCCCAGGCGGCTGAACCCATGACTCAGCTTGAGGGAGATCGCGAAGCCGGTCTCGAGCAGGCCAGCAATAACGATGATGAACCAAGCCATCCCCACCTCCGCCGCTGCCTTGCCGGTTCAACGATCGAGCCAGCCCGGGAGTTCAGTGCGCTCCGAGTCCGGCGTCGTATCCTCGCCCGGACATGGCTTGCTACGTAGACAGCGTTCGCGCGTATCCCGGCGCGGGCTTGCGCCACCGCGAGTTCTGCCACCTGCTCGCCGACACCCGGCAAGAGTTGCACGCGATGGCCGACGCCATCGGCATGCCGCGCCGCTTCTTTCAGGACCATCCCTGGCGGTGGCACTATGACCTGCCCCGCCATCTACGGGCCCAGGCCGTGCAGCACGGGGCCCGCGAAGTCACGATGCACGACGTCGGCGCGCTGTTGCGGGAACGGCGGCACGCGCTCGGTGATCAAGAGAACGTGCGGAACCTTGAGGAGCGGCCGCGTGCCTGATCGGATCGCCACCGACCTGCTGCGCATGGCCCGCAACCCGGTGTCCGGACGCCTCCGGCACCAGGCGTCGCTGGAGGTGGCGGTGCGGGCCGCGCTGCTCGCCGAGATGGCGTTGAACGGTCAGGTCATCGACCAGGTCAACGCGCCCACTCTCGTGGGCGACGACGAGCCCACCGGCGATCGGATCGTCGACGCGATCCGGCGGGCCGTCGAGCAACGCCCGAACGTGATGTGGCTGCGATGGTTCCGCCACGTCCGCGTCGATCGCAAGGCCCTGTGCGCGGAGCTCGTCGAGTCGGGCCGCTGGGAGCCCCAGCCGGGTTGGCGCACCGCATTTACCGACGCGAAGCCCGACGAGGCCCTGGCTCTCGGCTTCGAGACCAAGCGGGTCGCCAACTACGAGCGGGCGCCCGCGGATGCTCGCGAGGCCGTCCTCGCCGTCCTCGCGGTGGCCTGCGGGGCCACCGGCGCCCGGCCCCGACCGGCTGCGGCCCGCCGCGACCTCAAGCCCATCGTCGACTCCATCGGCGACCACACCACCCAGAAGATCGTGGTCACGGCCTCCAACGTCATTCGCCGGGCCCGTCGAGCCACGGGCGGGGTCGGATAGTCCCGGCGTGAGCGGCCGGTCGGTGCCGTGCGTTTGCTAAGCGCCGATCGCGTACGTTCGAGGGGTGCGGATTACCGTCCTGGCCGGCGGCATCGGCGGCGCCCGCTTCTTGCGTGGCGTGCGCGCTGCCCGTCCCGGCGACGACATCACAGCCATCGTGAACACCGGCGACGACATCACGCTGCACGGCCTGCGCATCTGCCCCGATCTCGACAGCGTCATGTACACCCTCGGCGACGGCATCGACCGCGAGCGAGGCTGGGGCCGGGACAAGGAGAGCTGGCGGATCAAGGACGAGCTGGCGACCTACGGCGCCGAGCCGTCCTGGTTCGGGCTGGGCGACCTCGACATCGCCACCCACCTCGTCCGCACGCAGATGCTCGATGCCGGTTACCCGCTCTCCGACGTCACCGCGGCGCTGAGCCAGCGCTGGCAGCCCGGGGTCCGGTTGCTGCCGATGAGCGACCAGCGTTGCGAGACCCACGTCGTTGTGGAAACAGCCGAACTGGGCCGGCGAGCGATCCACTTCCAGGAGTGGTGGATCAAGCATCGCGCTGCGGTCCCCGCGCAGGCGTTCGTGCAGGTCGGGCTGGACGACGCCAAGCCCGCGCCCGGCGTCCTCGAGGCGATCGCCGCGGCCGACATCGTCCTCATCGCCCCGAGCAATCCGGTCGTCAGCATCGGCACGATCGTCGCGGTGCCAGGCATCCGTACTGCTCTCAGCATTGCGCCGGCGAAGGTGATCGGCCTGTCCCCCATCGTCGGCGGACGGCCGGTGCGCGGCATGGCCGATGCCTGCCTGCCGGCCATCGGCGTCGAGGTCAGCGCGGCCGGAGTGGGTCGGCACTACGGCGCCCGAAGCGACAGCGGCCTGCTCGACGGCTGGCTCGTGCACGAGACCGATACGGCGGACGTCGACGGCGTCGACGTCCGGGCCGTCCCGCTACTGATGACCGACGACGACACCACCGCGCAGATGGTGCACGCCGCCCTGGATCTGGCCGGGCTCGCGCGATGAACGACCACTCCACAGCTCGGCTGGAGATCCTACCGGTGCACGGCGTCGGCGAGCTACGCCCGGGCGACGATCTCGCCGGCGAGATCGTCAAGCACGCCGAGCTGCGCGACGGCGACGTCCTGGTCGTGACGTCCAAGGTGGTATCGAAGGTCGAAGGGCGGCTCGTCGCGGTCGGTTCGAGCGATCCGGACGAGCGGGAGCGGATCCGCCAGGAGGCCATCGCGGCCGAGACGATGCGACTCGTCGCCCGTCGCGGGCCGCTGCGTATCGTCCAAACCCGACACGGGCTGGTGATGGCCGCGGCCGGCGTCGACGCGTCCAACGTGCCCGGCGACGAGATCGCGCTGCTGCCGGAGGATCCCGACCGCTCGGCGACGGCGCTCCGCGATGCCATCCGCGAGCGTACGGGCGTCACGGTGGGCGTGATCATCAGCGACTCGATGGGACGTCCCTGGCGCGACGGCATCACCGACCTGGCGATCGGAGTAGCGGGACTGTCCGCGCTGTTCGACGCGCGCGGGTTGCCCGACTCGTACGGCAACCCGCTCATCGTCACGACCGTGGCGGTGGCCGACGAGATCGCCGCCGCCGCCGATCTGGTCAAGGGCAAGCTCACCGGCATCCCAGCCGCGATCGTGCGGGGGCTGGACCTGTCCGACGACGGGCTCGGCAGCGCGCCGTTGATTCGGGGCGCTGACGACGACCTGTTCCGGCTGGGCACCGCCGAGGCGATCGCCCTGGGCCGCGAGGACGCCGGGGGCGCCACCGAGGTCGCGCCCCCGCTGCACGCCGACGCCGTCGAGGTGATCAGCACGTCGGTACCGGACTCCTCGGTACGGGAGGCGTTCCTGGCCTTCCTCGCCGCCCGGCCGGACGCGATGTGGCGCTCGTGCCTGCCGGGCCACGTGATCGCGACGGCCCTCGTGGTCGATCCGTCGCGGCAGGCGGTGCTGCTCGGCCTGCATCCCCGGGTCGGCCGCTGGCTGACCCTCGGCGGGCATTGCCACCCCGGCGATCACACGCTGCTCGACGCCGCTGCCCGCGCGTCCCGCGAGGAGAGCGGCATGGGCGCGCTGTCGTTCGACCCGGTGCCGTTGAGCCTGGGGGTGCTGCACGAGACGTGCGGTCTCGGTGTCGACACCAGGCATTTCGAGGTGTGCTTCTGCGCCGTCGCGGCGGACGGGGCCGAGCCGCTCGCCCGAGAAGCATCCTTCCCGCTGCGGTGGTTCTCCTGGGACGGCCTGCCCGACGATGTCGCGCCCGAGGTACCCGGGCTGGTCGACGTCGCGCGCACCCGGCTCAGCGCATGACCTCACTCGACACCGCACTGTCCACTGTGGACAGTTGGCCGGTACCGACGGCCGCCGCAGCGATCGTGACACCGGCGGGTGTCGTCGCGGCGCACGGCCCGACCAGCACCGGATTCCCGCTGGCCTCGGTGACCAAGCCACTGACCGCTCTGGCCGCACTCGTCGCCGTCGAGGAGGGCGCGGTCGAGCTCACCGACCCGGCCGACGACGAGGTCGTTCCGGGCGCGACGATCCGCCACCTGCTGGCCCACGCGTCGGGACTGGCGCCCGAGCGGCCGATGCGCTCCTTCCCGCCGGCGACGCGGCGGATCTACTCCAACGTCGGTATCAACCGGCTGGCCTTGCTGGTCGAGCAAGCCGTCGACATGCCGTTCGCGGCGTACCTGACCGAGGCGGTCGTGACGCCGCTGCGGCTGCACTCGACGACGCTTCCGGGATCGGCGGCCGCCGGCGGAGTGTCCACAGTGGACGACCTGGCCCGAGTGGCGTACGAACTGCTCGCGCCGTCCGGGCTGCTGCACCCCGAGACGCTCGCCGATGCGACGAGCGTGCAGTACCCGGGCCTGCGCGGCGTGCTGCCCGGATTCGGCCACCAGGACCCCAACGACTGGGGGCTGGGCCTCGAGATCCGCGGCACGAAGCATCCGCACTGGACGGGCACGCGCAACTCGCCCCGCACCTACGGCCACTTCGGGCAGAGCGGCTCGATGATGTGGATCGACCCGGTCGCCGGCGTAGGCCTCGTCGCGCTGGCCGATCGGGCCTTCGGCGAGTGGGCGGCGTTCGCGTGGCCGACGTTGGCCGACGCCGTCCTCACCGCACTCTGATCAGGCTGGGCCGCCCCGCCCTCGAGACCGATCAGGGCAGCCGGCGAAGCGCACTGCCCGGCCGCCAGCGAGTCGCCCGCGCGGCTCCGGATGCGTAGAGCACCATCCGCTTGGTCCACTCGCCGCGTACGTCGTACTCGCCGCGCCAGTTCGCCGGACGCCCGAACGGCGCCATCTCGAGGTCGACCGGGCGCCAACCGCCCAGCGGAACTTCATGGTTCACCGGTCCCGTCCACTGCACCGAGGCGATGTCATTCGTCAGCAGGACATAGCGATACCGGCGCAGGTGAGCATCAAGGAAGGTGGCGACGTCGTCGTTGGGCCAGTGCTGCAACACGTCCTTGACGAGCAGCAGGTCGGCGTCGGGCAATACTCCCTGGCGCGCGTCGGCCACCTCGAAAGAGACCTCCGGGCGCGCGTAGCGCTGACGATTCGCCTCGATCACCGTCGGGACGACGTCGACGCCGACGTAGCGAACCTGCGACCAGTCGACCAGCGAGCCGAGTTGCCAGTCTCCACAGCCGATGTCGAGGACGCTGCGCACATCGCGGGCTCGGCACAGGTTCTCGACGACTCCGCGATAGAACGTCGTGGCATCCTCGGCCGACCCGGCTCCCGACCCGCCGTTCCAGGCGTCCTCGTCATAGATTCGCGAGAAGGTCCCGCGCGCGTCGCCGGATGGAATCATCGCGTCACCCTACTGGGCGGAGCCGGCGGCCCGTAGTCGGCCGACAGCGTGCGGCCGTAGCGTCGCGTCACATCGCGCGCAGGTCGAGCGGGGCGTAGCGCGGGCCGAACCGCGGCTTGCCCACCCCGGACAGCTCGATCAGCCGTACGATTCGCTGCCGCTGTCCTCGCCACGGTTCGAGCAACCGCAACATCTCGGCGTCGTCTCCCCTCGGACGGCCGGTCAACGCGTGCACGACGATGTCGTGGACGTGGTAGTCGCCGACACTGACCGTGTCGGGATCGCCGAGCGCACGCTGCACCGTTTCGGCGGCCGTCCACTCGCCGATGCCCGGCACGACCTGCAGCCGGGCCACGGCGGCGGTGGCCGTCATCGACACGCACTCCTCCAGACGGGCGGCCACCGTAGCTGCGGCGCGCATCGCCCGTTGTCGGGTGATGTCGACGCCGAGGCGATGCCAGTCCCAGGTCGGCACCGCCAGCACCTGCGCCGGTCCGGGCGGGACGCGCAGCCGGGCGTTCGGCCCGGGCGCCGGTTGGCCGAACCGCCACAGCAGGCCACGCCAGGCCCGTCGCGCCTCGTGGCCGGTCACCCGCTGTTCGAGTACGGCCGGCAGCAGCGAGTCGAACACCAGCCGGGTGCGGGCCAGCCGCAGACCGGGGTAGCCGCGCCGCGTCCGGTCGAGCAGCGGGTGCGCCGAGCAGTCCAGGTCGGACCAGTCGTCGTCCGCGCCGAGCAGTTCCGGGACGCCGTCGAGCAGCCACTGCGCTCCGGTGCCCCACGCCGTGCTGCGCACCCCGTCGCGGTCGGCGCGCAGGGCGAGCGTGCCCGGGCCGTGCGGGGTCGCCGCCGCCCACCAGAACGTCCCGTCGCCGTCGACCCGATGGGCCGGATCGCCGGTGCCGCGGCGCAGCGAGCCGAGCGTGGCGGGCACGTCGACGGCCCGGCCCGGCTTCCAGGTGGACTCGACGGCGCGGTCCGCGGACGCGAGCACCAGCGCCGTCACCCGCCCTTCCGATCGCTCGACCGTTACAGTGCTCTGATCACTGGCCCGACGAGAGACTCGACGATAATGCAAGACGACTTCTACGCCGTCATTCCCGCCGGCGGCAGCGGAACCCGCTTGTGGCCGCTGTCGCGCACTCATAACCCGAAATTCCTGCACCCGCTCACCGGCACCGATCGTTCGTTGCTGCAGGCGACCTTCGATCGGCTCGCGCCGCTGGTGACGGCCGGGCGCGTCTACGTGGTCACCGGCGCCGCCCATGCCGACGCGGTCGCTCAGCAGCTGCCCGAGCTGCCGGCTGCCAACCTTGTCGTCGAGCCGTCGCCGCGCGACTCGTGCGCCGCCATCGCGCTGGCCACCGAGGTGATCGCCCGCCGGCATCCTGACGCGATCATCGGTTCGTTCCATGCCGACCACCTGATCGACGACGCCGCGGCCTTCGCCCGGACGGTCGCCCTGGCGGCCGAGGGCGCCACGGGCGGCCTGCTCATGACCATCGGCATCACGCCCACTCGCCCGGAGACGGGTTACGGCTACGTCGAGTGCACCGAGCCGACGAGCGAGCCCACGGTGCAGAAAGTGCTCGCCTTCCGGGAGAAGCCGTCGCTGGATGTGGCGACCGAGTACATCAAATCGGGACGTCATCTCTGGAACTCGGGAATGTTTGTGTGGCGGGCCTCGACGTTCCTCGAGCAGTTGAACAGTCGACGGCCGGATGTCGCCGAGCCGGTCAGCGAGATAGCCGCCGCGTGGGACGGACCGCAGCGAGACGCCGTCCTGGGGCGGGTGTGGGACTCGGTGCCCAAGGTCGCCGTCGACTACGCCGTGATGGAACCTGCCTCCGTGGACGGCCTGGTCGGCACCGTGCACGGCGACTTCGGCTGGAGCGACATCGGCGACTTCGAGACGGTCGGCACCCTGCTCGGGCGCGACGAGAGCGGCGTCACCGTCGTGGGCGGCACCTCGTCGGTAGGCGGCGGCTCGTCGGTGGTGAGCATCGATTCCGACGACGTCATCGTCGTGCCGAGCAAAGGCAGGCTCGTCGCGTTGCTCGACGTGCACGACGTGGTCGTCGTCGACACGCCCGACGCCGTGATGGTGTGCCGGCGCGAACGCGTCCAGGATGTCAAGAAGCTCACCGAACTGCTCCGCGAGCGCGGCCGCGACGACTACGTCTGAAGCCTGTCACAGCCGGTGGAGCGGGTGCCTTGTCGGCTCTCCGGCACAGGTCTTGACCGGCCGAGTTGTCCGGGCTGCATAGCACCTCGAAGCGCGGACAACTTCTGGATCACGCGCACCACCGGCAGTATCGGCGCCGTTGAGAACCCGACGACCGCCGCACACTGGTGTGGGCGTTCGACGTTCGACGTTCGACGTTCGACGGACTGCGCTTGCGTCTCTGTGCGAACTGCGTTCGGGCGTCCGAAGACTGCGCTCGCGTCCGCGTGCGGACTGCACTCGCGCACTCGATCCGGCGAGACGGGGCTACTGGGGTTGGGCCGGAGGTCAGCACTCAACGCCTTCACGCCGCTCGTCGAAGGCCGCTCGTCGTAGGCCGCAATGCCGCCGCGCGTCATCCCACGGTGATGGGGTCGCGGATAGCATTGCGGATGGGTGTTCGGCTCGGGTCGATGTGGGCGGGTGGGGTCCACCAGGGACGGCCGTCACGCATAGTTATCCGCCATCCACGTTTCTCGAACTCCCGGTGATGGTAGCCACACAACAGGCACAGATTCGGGAGGTCGGTGCCGCCGCCGAAGGCCCAGTTGAGGATGTGGTGAACCTGCGTCCACCCCGGTGGGGCGTCGCAGCCGGGGAAACAACAGCCACCATCGCGGGCGGCCAGAGCGAGGCGTTGGTGGGTGGTGGCGGTGCGGCGGGCTTGGCCGTAGGCCAGGATGCCCTCCTCGCCGATCACAACGGGGATCACATTGGCGTCCCCGGCTTGTTTCAAGGCTTCGTGGACCGACACGGTGCCGCCGTGGGCGGTGGTGACGTGTCCGGTGCGGGTCTCGAGCTGATCCAGGGTCAGGGTGAGCAGCACCGTGGCCGGGACACCGCCCGACGGGGGCAGGTCGTTCGACGCCAACAACTTGTGGGCGGCATCAGCGAGGGCATCATGCATCCGCTGGCCGGGGCTGCGCACATCGGGGCCGTCGGCGTCGGAGGGCCGGGGTGCGGCGAGCGGGTCGAGTACCGCTTGCCACTGCGCCAACGCGGCCGGGGTCAGATGCGCGTGGAGTTCCCCGGATCCATCCCGGTTAGCGGACAAGGCGGCATGACGGCGCCGGTCGTGCTCGACGTCATCAGCCAGCACACCATCCGGATTCAGCAGCGCCACCACCCGCCGAGCCAACGTGCCCAGCACCGACGGGTCGAACCGCCGCGCCTCCGCCACCAGACGCGCCTCCACCGCGGCGCCGTGTTCGAACTCGACATCCTTGGGCAGCTCCGAGATGACCGTGGCGATGACCCGGGCATGCTCCGGGGAGATCGCTCCTTCGGCTTGCGCCGCCGCCACCACGGGTAGCAACGGTGGCCGCGGCACTCCGGTCAACGACCGGCCCGGGCCCAGATCCACGGCGGCCTCGTGACGGGCCGTCGCCTCCCGCGGAGACACCCGCAACACCTCCCGCAACAACGACGCGGTGTCACGAGCCATCAACTCACCAGCCGCACCACGATGATCCAACTCAGCGATCAACGCATGATCCACAACCGGTAGCCGGCGACGCTGCGTCTCCACACCACGCAACAGCTCGAGCAGCTCACCACGCCCCAGGCGAGTCAGATCCAGAGCGATCAGCGCGTCGATCGTGGTGCAGAGCTGGTCGAGCAGGGCAGCCACCGGCGCGACAGCACTCTCCTTACTCTCGAACATGCGTACGACTCTACCAAGTCAAGCAAGGCCGTGTCTAGAGAGATTAACCTTATTTTATAAGGGAAATCAGAACCGCAAGCCAGCCACGGAACACAACCAGAAGACCAACCCACTGTCGCCGCCCGCCCCTAAGCCGAAACGGCGGGCGGCCCGCCAGAACCCGGCCAGCAACACCACGAGAACTGCCGACAGCAGCACGAAAATCGAGATCAACTCCGCGTCGCTGCTCGAGACATAACCACCGCGGCACGGCAGGCGAAGCGAGCGACGGAACGAGAGCCAGGATCAACCTCCTGACCACTTCCGTCCACGACGGCAACGAAGCTGGAACGGCAGCGGCGAGAGCGGGCAGACTGGCGCCGTGGTTATTCCGGTCCATGACGTCAATCCCGTGCGCCGGACGCCGTGGGTCACCTATGCACTGATCGCCGTGAACCTCATCGTCTTCCTGCTCACGCCCAGCGCCCCGGAGAACGTGACCGGCAGCGCCAGTCTGGCCCAGACCTGCCGGCAGCAGGCGTTCCTCGATCGGTACGCGGCGATCCCGGCCGAGCTGACGCACAACCGGCAGCTCGCGCTCGTGCCGAGCGGCCAGACCGGCGTCGGCCCACAGGGGGCCGGGTGCGTGCTGCAACGGCCGAGCTATCACAAGGTGCCGGTGCTGTCTGCGTTCACATCGATGTTCCTGCACGGCAGCTGGCTGCACCTGCTCGGCAACATGTTGTTCCTGTTCATTTTCGGCAACAACGTCGAGGATCGCTTCGGTCGATTGCGCTATCTGCTCTTCTACCTCGGCTGTGGCCTGGTCGCGACGTACGGCTTCGCGCTGGCCAACCAGAATTCCACCGAGGTGCTCATCGGTGCATCGGGCGCAATTGCGGGGGTGCTCGGCGCCTACCTCGTGCTCTATCCCAAGGCGCGGGTGTGGAGCCTGGTGCCGTTCGCGTTCTTCATCCCGCTGCCGCTGCCGGCCTGGGTGGTGCTCGGCATGTGGTTCCTGCTGCAGTGGGCGTACACGGCGGGCTTCGCGGTCACGTCGGCCGGATCGGTGGCCTATCTGGCGCACGTCTACGGATTCGTCGCCGGCGCCCTCGTCGCGTTCGTCGTGCGCGGCCGGACGAACGACCCCAATCGCCGCGCCCCGCCGCCCTACTACCGCTAACCGCGCCGTTGCGGCGCGGCGCCCTCGGCGACGCTGCGGACGCGTCGAGCGAGCAGCGACCGAGCCGCCAGCCCGGCGCGGAGCACCCAGCGCACCGGTGCCCACCGCCGGCCCGGGTAGCGGCTGGCGAGGTAGATCCAGGCGCTGCGGTGGTGTTCGACGGCCATCCGGGCGGGGTCACGGGCAGTGGCATGCCCACCGGTGTGGACGACCACTGCGCTCGGCACGTACACGTTCTGCCAACCGGCCTTGCCCAGCCGCTCGCCGAGGTCGACGTCCTCGAAGTACATGAAGTAGGCCGGATCGAACCCGGCGATGGCATCGAACGCCGTGCGCCGGACGAGCAGGCACGAGCCCGACAGCCAGCCGGTCGGGCCCTCGCGCAGCTCACCACGCTCGCGGCGGTAGGCCACGGTCCAGGGGTTGGACGGCCACCACCATCCACACAGCGCGTGTCCGATCCCCCGGCCGAGCGAGGGCACCGCGCGGGCCGACGGGTAGACGGTGCCCTCGATGGTCTTGATCAACGGGCCCAGCGAGCCGGCCCGCGGCCAACGATCCGCCGCGGCGAGCAACTCGTCCAGCGAGCCCGGCTCCCAGATGACGTCCGGGTTGGCGATGACGACGAACTCACCGGACGAGGCCGCCACGCCGACGTTGACCGCTCGCCCATAGCCGACGTTGCCGCCGGTGGGGACGACCCGCACGCCCGGGCGCCGCACGGCGGCGTCCACTGACCCGTCGACCGAGCCGTTGTCGGCGAGGACGACGTCGACCGGGCTGCTCGTCGCCTTCTCCAGCGAATCCAGGAACGTCGTGAGCGCCTCGCCCGGGGAGTACGTCACAGCGACGACGGTAATCATCGACGAGCCGCCCGCTCGTAGGCCGCGACGTGCGCTGTCGCGCAGGCGTCCCAGCTGAACAAGGCCGCCCGTTCGACAGCGGCCGCAGCGAGCGTCTTGCGCCGGTCGGCGTCGTCGAGCAGTTCGGCCAGCGCGACGCCGATCGACCCGGCGTCGGGCTCGGTGTAGGCGACGGCGTCGCCGCCGACCTCCGGCAGCGCCAGCCGGCGGGTGGTGAGCACCGCAGCGCCGCACGACATCGCTTCCAACACCGGCAACCCGAAGCCCTCACCGAGGCTCGGATAGGCGACCACCTCGGCCCCGCCGAGCAGTCCGGCCAGTTCCCCGACCGGCAGGTACCCCGGGCGCAACACGCGCAGCCCCGCCGGAACCTCGGCCAGCGCCTGGTCGAGGTCGGTGTCCCAGCCTGCGCCGCCGGCCAGCACGAGCACCGGCGGGTTCGGGCGGTCTCGCACGGCAGACACCCAGCCCCGCACCAGCGCCGGGACGTTCTTGCGCGGCTCCAGCGTGCCTAGAAACGCCACGTACGGCTGCGCCCCGGCCAGACCCAGCCGGGCCCGGACCGCGGCCACAGCCGACTCGGACGGCGGCGCGAAGACCCCGGCGTCCACCCCGAGATGCGCCACCTGCAGCCGGGCCGGATCGGCCGCGGCGGCGCGAACCAGCTCGTCGGCCGTGGCCTGCGAGGGCACCACGCAGCAAGCCGCTCGGCGCAGAGCCAGGCGGGTGGCCGTCCGGAAGAAGGGCCCCTTGGCCCGCGTGTGCACGTCCGGGTTGGTGAAGAAGGTCGCGTCGTGCAAGGTCACGACGAGCGGCACCCGGCTGCGCAGCGGATGCGTGTAGTGCGGGCTGTGCAGCACCTGGGGCGCCACGCGCCGCACCACCGACGGGAAGCCGGCCTGCTCCCAGACCAGCCGGGCCGCGGGATTGCGGACCATCGACGTGATCGGCACCGGGTCGGCGGCGCTGAGCCGGCCGTAGTGGGACGCGTCGTGCGGCTGGCAGACCACGCGGAGGTCGACCCCGCTGCGCACCAGCGCCGGGATCAGATTGTCGACGTAGCGCCCCACGCCGCCCCGGTTCGGCGGCACCGCCGTCGCGTCGATGAGAACGCGGACCAACGCAGCATCTCCAGGCGGGCGAATCGGGCGGGGGATGCCAGGAGCGTACCCGCCGTGGCCGTCGACAGCGCGCCAGCCCGGATGCACTGAGTAAGTACCCGCAATCGCACTCAACTAGAGTGCGCGGTCGTGTCCTCGTCCGATCCCGATGCGGCCGGAGCCCGCCCGCCCGGCCGGTCCCGTGCTGCGCGGTTGCTCCGCTGGGGCGGCATTGCCATCGCGATCCTGGCCATCGCACTGCTCGCCAAGACCCTCGCCGACCAGTGGTCGAGCATCCGGTCGGCGATCGCGCACGCCAACGTGGGCTGGATCCTCGTCGGCCTGGTCTGTGCCGCGGCCTCGATGGCCGGCCTCGGCCTGCTCTGGTGGCGTTGCCTGCACGCGTTCGGCGAGCGCCCGAGCAAGCGCGAGGCGCTCGCGTGGTACTTCGGCGGTGAGCTCGGCAAGTACGTTCCGGGCGGCATCTGGCCGGTGCTCGGACGAGGTGAGCTGGCCCAACGAGCCGGCGTGCGGCGCAGCACGAGCTACGTCACGACGCTGATCTCCTACGGCGCCATGTGCATCGCCGCGGCGATGGCCTGCGGCATCCTCGCGCCGTTCATCGCCGCGGACCGCAACGGCAAGGGCCTCGGCTGGGGCTGGCTGATGGTCGCGTTCATCCCCATCGGCGCGATCGCCGTGCATCCGGCGATCATGGGACGCCTGCTCGAGCTCGGCCGCAAGATCACCCATGGCCGGGTCGAACTGCGGGCCCAGCCCTGGCCCACCATGCTCGAACTGATCGCCTGGTCCATCCCGACCTGGCTGCTCGTCGGGGGCACGTCGGTGGCCGTGACCGAGGCGCTCGGTTACGACCAGCACCCGGCTCGGGTGGCCTTCGCCGCGATCGCCGCCTGGATCCTGGGCTTCCTGGCGGTGCCCGTACCGGCCGGCGCCGGCCTGCGCGAACTGGTGTTCCTGGCCGTCTGCGGTCTGCCGCACGCCCCCGCGGTGGCCGTTGCCGCCATCGCCCGACTGTTGTTCATCATCGTCGACGGGGGCGGTGGCATCACCGGGCTGTGGTACGCGCGGCACCAGCCGTCCTCGAGCTCACCGGAAAAGGAACAGGAGACCGTCCCATGAACAAGGGCGACGCGCTGACGAAGGCCAAGACCGCATACGCCACGAGCGCTCGGCAGGCCGGCAAGGTCCTTGCCCGCGTCGGCGTCCTCGGCGACGAGCCGCCGCCTCGCGACAAGCGCATCCGGCACTGGGCGTACAGCCTGACCCGGGCGTACGACTCGCTGGCGATCGCCGAACTCGACGTGCCGTGGTGGACCTACAAGGCCATCGACGTCGTCGACGCGTGGTTGGGCGCTCGCCGCCGTCCGATCCGCGTCTTCGAGTACGGCTCGGGCGCGAGCACGCTGTGGCTGGCCCGGCGCACCGACGAGGTGCATTCCGTCGAGCACCATCGGGGTTTCGGCGAGCACATCGCCCCGACCCTGCACCAGCACGCCAACGTCGACTTCCTCATCGTCGAGCCGACCACGTCGACCACCCCCCGGGTGCCCTCGGCGAAGGAGGGCCACGCCGGCCTGGATTTCGCCGACTATGTCGCCACGATCGAGAAGGTCGGCGGCAAGTTCGACCTGATCGTCATCGACGGCCGGGCCCGGGAGGCGTGCCTGACCGCCGCGATCCCGCACCTCGAGGCCGACGGACTGATCGTGTTCGACAACACCCGCCGACGCCGCTACCGCGAGGCCATCGCCGCATCCGGCGTGCAGGAGCAGGTGCTGCGCGGGCTCACGCCGACCCTGCCCTACCCGGACCAAACGTCGGTCCTCACGCTGCGTGCGTGATCCCTCCGACGGGACGATCGCCCGCCACGGCGGGCGATTTGGGCGACCGCACCCGGATGCCGTACGGTTGGCGACCGACCTACGGTGGAACGCACCCGTGGGCGGCCTCGTGACCGCGCCTCTCTTGTGCCGCTGCGGGACGTGTCACGCCCGCGGGTACAGTTTTCCCGCATCAACCGGCCCACACGGAGTACATCTGCGATGGCAAATCCGCCGCTCGCCCCGCTCAACGTCTCCTTCGTAATCCCGGCCAAGGACGAGGCCAAGACGATCGCCCCCCTGGTCGGCGAGATCGTCGAGGCGATGACGCACCGTCCGGAGCTCAGCTACGAGATCATCTTCATCGATGACGGCAGCACGGACGGCACGTGGGAAGAGATCGACAAGGTCGCGATCAGCGAGCCGAGGGTTCGCGCCCTGCAGTTCCGCAACAACTTCGGCAAGGCGGCGGCGCTGCGGGCGGGGCTCGACGAGGTCCGCGGGGCGATCATCGTCACGATGGACGCCGACATGCAGGACGACCCGAGCGAGCTGCCCCGCCTGCTGGCCGAGCTCGACAACGGCTACGACCTCGTGACCGGCTACAAGCAGAAGCGCCAGGACCCGCTCGGCAAGCGGCTGCCGTCCAAGCTGTTCAACCGCGCGACCGGCATCGTTACCGGGCTCAAGCTCAACGACCACAACAGCGGGTTCCGGGTGGCCCGGCGCGAGGTTTACGACGCCGTCCCGCTCTACGGCGAGTTGCACCGCTACGTTCCGGCGCTCGCCCACGCGAACGGATTCAAGGTCAAAGAGCTGCCGGTCAACCACCGGCCGCGCACCTACGGCAAGTCCAAGTACGGCCTGGAGCGCTACGCCCGCGGGGCCCTCGACCTGCTGACCGTCGTCTCGATCACCCGGTACGGACGCCGCCCGTCGCACCTGCTCGGCGGGTTCGGCATCTTCTTCGGATTCGTCGGCTCGATCGTCCTGCTGTACCTGCTCGGCGTCTGGATCTTCACCAATGACGCCATCGGCCAGCGCCCGCTGCTGCAGCTGGGCATCCTGCTCGAGATGCTGGCGGTGCAGATGCTCGGCCTGGGCCTGCTCGCCGAGCTGATCATCCATCGCACAGAACGCAACGTCGACACTTCGGTACCGGTGGTCGGGCGGATCGACCGGGCGGATGAACAGGTGGTCGACAGCATTGCTCCGACCCCCGTTCTGGCGCGCGGTCAGGGCGTCTGACCGGTGAGCACCGAAGGCAAGGTCGAGGACAACACGAGTCAGCTGTCACCCACCGGCCGTCACGGTACGGCCACCGCCGAGTTGCCCGAACCGAGCCAGACCCCGGACCCCGAGGTGGGTAACGCGGGCGGGCGCGGGCGAGTCCAAGACCTGGTCGAGCGGGTTCGGCGCCAGCCGGACGTCGTGCTGCTCACCGCCGCGGCGGCGCTGCCGGTCCTGATGATGGCGTGGCGGGTGCACCAGTCCCCGCTGCTGCAGTACGCGGACTACTGGGACCGGCTGCTCAAGATCACCAACCCGGACGGAAGTCTGCACTGGCGCGGCCTGCTCACCTACCAGAACGAGCACCCGTTCATCGTCCCGAACGTCATCTACTACGTGGGTGCACGGTTCTTCGGCGGGTCGAACCACGTTCTGGGCTACTACTCGATCCTCATCGCGATCGCGGCCGTCATCGTGCTTCGGGCCATGTTGCCGGCCCGCTGGTCACCGCTCGCGCGCGCGGCGCTGACCGTCGCCCTCAGCGCGGTCATCTTCTGCCCGTCGGGTATCTGGAACTACTCCCGCGGCATGAGCGGGACGGCGTGGCTCAGCGCGAACTTCTTCGCCGTGCTGGCCGTGCTGTTCGCCTGGCACCGCCGCACGATTCTCGCGGTGGCCGCCGCCTGCATTGCGATCGCCTGCTACGGCACGGGATTCGGTGCTCCGGTCGCCGTCATCGCGGTGGCGCTGCTGCGCCGCGACGCGCGCTGGCGCTGGATGCTGCCGCTGGCCGCCCTCGGCTGCGCCGGAATCGTCTACGAGTTGACCAGTTCCGGTGGTTCGTCCGGCGGCAGCGTCAGCCATGACCCGTCCCTGCTCGCGTCGACCTTCCTCTCCTACCTCGGCATGTTGTGGGATCCCTCGGCCGGGACGCTGTCGATCGCCGCCGGGGCGGCCGGCCTGCTCCTGCTGGTGCTCGGCTATGTGGCCAGCCGGCGCGACGAGGAGCTACACGCCGACCTGATCCCCTGGTGGGGAGTCGCGGTCTTCACGATCACCGCCGGCGCTCTGATTTCCCTCAAGCGCAGCGAGACCTTCGAAGGCAGCGGCGTGCAGAGCCGTTACGCGTCGCTGTCCGCCTTGTACTGGATCGCCGTCGGCGTAGTCGCGCTGCGGGTGATGCTCGTGCAGCGGCCGATCCAGCTGCGGATCGCCGTGCCGGTGACGGTGCTTCTCATCTTCTATGCGGTCAGCCCGTCGCTCGTCACCCGCGACCTGTCCGAGGATCAGGCCCAAGATCTGGCCGCCACCGCCCTGCGCATCAACGCGGCCGGCTCGTTCAACGCGCGCGTGCACTCACCGGCGCAGCAGATCCCGCGCCTGAAGGCACTCGGCGACTACCCGTTCAACAGCCAGTACAGCCTCGGCTGCGGCGGTCTCGTGCCGGGCGACTCGATCGACCCGACGAAGGTACGCACGCTGACGCTGACCCGGCCCAACTGGGGTGCGATCGACTCGGCCGGCACGGTCGGTGACTCCACCCAGTACAACGGATGGTTGCGACGCGGCTCCAAGAAGGCCGAGTGCGTCCTGGTGATCGACAGCAAGGGGACGATCCGCGGTGGTGGCGTCGCCGGGGTCTCCCGTCCCGACGTCGTCCAAGCCAATCCGAGTTTTCCGGGCGACCTCGGCTTCCAGGCGGTCGCCCCCGCGGGCATCTCCGACCTGGAACTCGTGCTCGGCTACGACGACGGGTTCTGGACGTTCCCGGCGAGCACGCCCGCCCGCTAGGGCGCTCCGGGCATCACGGCGGGTCGGTTGAGCTCTACGGCACCGGACGTCCTAGAGCAACGTCGCTCAGGCAGGCAGACGGTCCGGTCGTCGTCAACCGCAGACGCGCGACCGGGCTGGTGCGGAGGTTCACGATGATCCGGCCTGATCCGATCAGCTGGTGTGCGTGGCTGGTCGCCGAGATGAACCGACCCGTGCCCGGATCGATAGCCAGGTCGAGCGTGGTGCGGCCCGAACTGCTGTACCCGGCGTCGAGGAACCACTGACCGCTCTCGAGCGGAGTTGCGAACACGACGACGTTCATGCGCCGTCCTCGTTCTGCGCAGAAGGGCCGGACCGACCGAGCGACGGCAAACCGGGCCGGGACGGCATTTCCCGCGTCGTCGACGACGAGCAGGCGACGGCTGGCGTCATTGGTCGATACCGCCCGATCGGTGACGAGCTGCGCGACGTAGCCGATCGTGCTGTACGGAACGTAGGTCTGGTGCATCACCGTCTCCGGCACCAGCGTGTCGTACAGGCTCCACGGCCCGGCCCGATCGGCCTGGCCGAGACTACGGCGCAGGTCGGCCACGTAGCGCGAGGAGGGATTGTAGGCCCACGTCCGCGCCGCCGGCACGGCCGAGAGCCCGAAGACGATCGACGTCGCGACGACGACCACCCCGGCTACTACGAGGCGGGGACGGTATCCGAGCGGGGTTGGCGCCCGCGACCCGGGCTCGCGCTCGGGCTCGGGCCCCTGACCCCGCGGGCGCAGCAGCACCAAACCCAGCGCCAGTGCCGCGATCGGCGCCATATCGACCACGTACCGCGTCTCGTCACCGATCGCCGGGCCACCTATAGCCAGGCGCGCCGTCGCAATCGAGTACTGCGCCGCGACGAACAGCGGGACGAACAGCAGCCAGCCTCGAAGCGAGCGCCGGCCGCGCATTCGGATACCGGCGACCGCGACTGCGACCACCGCGAGCTGTCCCAGGACGATCCACCATTCGGGGCTTCGCGCGATGCCGTACACGCCCAGCCGATACTTCCAGTGCAGGGGGCCGCCCAGCATGCCCGGCGTGAGCGTGTGCCCCCAAGACCGCCACAGCATGGCGACCAGAGCGTGGGTCGAATAGTGGGAATCGCGCCGAACGTAGTGCCCGCGCAGGTAGATAACGACATAGGCCGAGCACACGCACGCGATCGCCGCGTACGCCGGCCAGGCCCGACGGACAACCTTGGCGATGTCCTCGAAGCGCAGTCGCCGGCACACCGCCGCCGGCAGGAACACGGCGCAGAACAAGCCGCCGAACAGCACCTGTTCGTAGAACAGCAAACCCACGACGAGCCACCCGCCGCTCGCTACGGCCCACAGCAGGCGGTGCGACCCGAGGTAGCACCGCACGAGGGCGTGGCAGGCAAGGACCGAGGTGAGAACGCAAGCGGCAAGTTGCACGCCGGCTGACCACCACATCGCCGGCGGCAGCCATAGCGCGGTGCTGCCCGCGATCCAGGCGAGGACGACCGAGGTCACGCTCGGCTCGAACAGCAGCCGCAATATCCGGTAGACCATCCAGGACGTGGCCGCGATCGCGAGCGCGCTCAGCGCGGCAACGACAACGTACTGCATCGGAAATGCCCGGACGAGAAACCAGTTCACCAGACGCGCGCCAGGCTCGGGGTGGCCGAATACGGTGCGGCTCAGGTAGGCCCGCGTCAGTGGCGAGTGCTGAGCCATGGAGAGGTTCTCGAAGTCGTCCATCCACCACGAGCCGGGGGCCATCAAGAAGAACAGGCACAGTGCCTGGAGCGCGACGGCACCCAGCGCGAGTCGATCGATGACCGCCGGACGCTGTAGCGAGCTGCGCCCCGCGCCGGCGATCCCGGCCCACAGCGTCCGCGTCCGCGTTGCCAGTTCGATCTCGGGTGACGGCGCGGCGCCGACGACTCCGGACACGGGCTCGCGGTTCAGATCCGGGGCGACATCAGCTCAGCGGTTACGTCCGGCGCCGATCCGCCGCCGCGCGCGACGTGTGAAGAATGCGAGCCGCTGGGTAACCGGTGCCCCGGCCGTGGTCTGCGCGGCGTACACCGCCTGGAACGGCACGAGCTGCTCGCAGTGCGGCTCGTCGGCGCGTTGATCGCTCTGGCCGGCCCAGTGCAGGATCCCGAGTAGGTCACAGTCCGGCGGGGTGCCGAAATGGCTCGTCACGTCCGGCCGGCGGCTCAGCACGTTGCCGAGCGCTCGGGCGGCGGGACCCACGTCCGGGCCGGTAGCGCCGAACTCGCCCAGGGAACGAGCGAGGTATACCTCGTACAGGCCGGCGAGGGCATCCCTGGCGCGGTCGAGTTGCTCTACGTAGAACCACGGGTCATACCGGTCGAGAACGATCGTGGCCGGGGCACTGAGGGCCGAGCCCAGGTCGCCGAAGTCCTCGTCACGGACGAAGAACAGGTTGATCCCGTCCCACAGGGTGCGCGCGTAGCCGTGCTCAACCATGCGCTTCTCCCACGGCGCGGGCTCGGGTGGGCTCTCGACGAGCACCGCCCGGGGGCGCCAGCGCGACCAGTCGAAGTCGTCGAGCACGGCGTCCTCGAAGCCTTCGACGTCGACCTTGAGAAAGTCGACCTGGCGCTCGCCCACGTGTTCGGCGAACACGTCGTTGAGCGTGCGCACCTCGATCGTCAGGCGCTCGGTGCGGTAGCCCATCTCCTGGACGAGCTTCGCGTGGTCCGGTGAGAACGTGGACATGGCTTTGGCGCCAGGGACGAGGTAGAAGTCCAGAGTCCCCGGCTGCGCGCCGATACCGACGTTGAGGTTCACGTCCTTGGGACGGGCGGTCTGCAAGGCCTCGAAATAGCTGGCCTGGGGTTCGATGTTGACGCCGGTCCAGCCCTGGTCGTAGAAGTGCCGAGTGACCGAGTCGTGGGTCGGGTCGTTGGCCCCGACATCGACGTAGAACCCGCCGGCCTGATCGCGAAAGGCCCGATCCAGCACGACGTCCTCAGCGTTCTGAGCGTACGAGACGATCCGGGTTGTCACATCAGTCCAATCACGATGGCTGCCGGCGACGATCCCACTCAGCAAGCCGTTTCAATGTCGGCACTCTAGCCGAGTGCGGCTATCGTAGCGGCGTCAACCACGCGTCCACCCGTCGACCAACGAGGGCTAGGAACTACATGTCAGGTGAGCCGGAAGTCGGCCCCGCCCGCGACCACTATTCGACGAGCGCTGCTCCCGACGTGTGGTGGGAGGCGCATTTCGAGCGGGCTGCCGGCGAAATCGTCCAATTCTTCGCCGACGACCAGATCGATCTGGCCGGCAAGCGGCTCGCCGACATCGGCTGCGGCGACGGGATAACCGATCTCGGGGTCGCGGTACTGGGCAAACCCGAGCGACTCGTCGGATTCGACCTCATGGACACCGACGTGGCCGATCTCAGCGCCAACGCCGACAAGTTCGGCAAGATGTCGGCTCTGCCGGACAACCTGTTCTTCGCGAAGAGCGGCGAGACCAGCCTTCCCGCGGACGACGATTCCTTCGATGTGGTCTTCAGCTGGTCGGCGTTCGAGCACATTGCCGATCCGGTGGGGATGCTGCGTGAGATCAGGCGGGTCCTCACGCCTCAGGGGGCACTCTTCATTCAGGTGTGGCCCTTCTTCGACACCGCACACGGTCCGCATCTGGTCGACTGGTTCCCCGAGGGATTCGCCCACCATCGCCTCTCCGACGACGAGATCATCAGTCAGGTCCGCCACAGTGGTGACCAGCGGCTCGCCAGCGAGATGATCGAGGTGTTCCACACCCTGAACCGGATCAGTGCCGACGACCTGCACGCCGCATTGCGCAAGGCCGGCTTTCGCACCGTGAAGCTGGAGCTGATCACCGAAGGCGTTCATATCCCGGAGCACGCGGGGCACCTGCCGTTCTCGCGGGTCGCGCTCAGCGGCGTCAAATTGCTGGCGATCCCGGCCGAGCCGGTTCCCGACCTCGAGGAATCGACATCCACCCTCGACACCGAGCGGCAAGCCGTCGAGACGGCCGACGCGGAACGGCTGGCGGCCGAGGAAGCGCGGGCCGACGCGGAGGCCCGGGGTCGGGCCGAGGCCCTGTCGTTCACCGCCGCCGGGCGCCTGGCCCACCGCGCCCGGCAGACCCTGCGGCGCCTCGATGAGAAGCTGACCCGGTGGGATCCGAGCGGCCAGGACTGAGCCCGAACTGAGCCCGCGCTGAACCCCGCACAGTTGCTCCGGCCCTACAGCGGGCGGCGGCGGAACTTGGCGAACGTCGCCCGGAGTCCTTCGGCGGGCAGTATCACCTCGACCGTCGCGGGCCCGTCCGCGACCGGCGCGGTCGCCTCGGCGCCGTTGCGCCGGGCCGCCTTGGGTTCATCCCCGTCCAGCGGCAGCAGGTCGAACCTCCAGGTGACCCCGGTGCGCACCACCTTCGCCGGGACGCCGGCGCAGACCGTGTTCGTCGGCAGCGTCCCCCGCACGATAGAACCGGCCCCGACGACGCAGCCGTCGCCGAGCTGGGCGCCCTTGAGCACGTTGGCGCGCTGACCGAGCCAGACCCGGTCGCCGACCCTGATGTCGGCCGGGGGGTTGATCCGGCGGCCGGTGTCGACGTCGACCAGCGAGTGCATGTCGCTGATCGACAGGTCGGTCTCGCCGGCGAAGAGGCACCCGTAACCGATATCGATGCGGCCGGGCTCGTGCATGAGCAGCCGCACGCTGCCGTTGAACCCGCTGTCAGCGCCGACCTGCACGTGCGCATCGCGCGCCCCGTAGACGAACAACGCCCCGAGGGTGCACCGCGGGTCGATGGTGATCGAGCACGACGATCCGAGCTCGACGTAGAGGCCGTCGGTGCTGGAACACCCACTGGCGATCCGAATGGAGTTGTCGCTACCGGTCAACACGATGCGACCTCGCAACGAGGCCTGCGATTCAGGATCGATCTTGACGATGTTCCGCTCGCCTGAATCGACGATCTCCAGCACGGTGCCTCCGAATGCAGTCCGATCTAGGCCCGCAGCGGGGTGCTACAGGCGCGTCTTGATCCGATCGATCGACTTGCGGACGTACTGCTGGCGGCTCGAGCCCGGCGGCACGAGCTTCTGGCGCAGCTCGGGGTGGGAGATGATCCACCGCACGGCGGAGTCGAAGACCTGGTAGGTGCGGCTCTTGTCCCCCAGCCCGCGGATATCCGAGCGGGCGGTGTAGCCGTCCTCGCCCCGGATCGCCACGACGCGCGACGGCGGCCGGCCGGTGACCTCGGTGAGCAACGTGACCACCTCGTCAGCGACGCCGGCCCAGGTGAAGTCACGACTGCGCTCCAGTACCTGGGCCACGAGCTTCTGCGCGGCGCCCTCGTCGGCGAGCAGGGTCAGCGCGGTACGCGCCACCTCGATCTCGTCGAAGCTGTCGAACCCGGGCACGTCCGGGCCGAGCACCTCGTCCAGGGAGGCCATCCGGCTGGACAGGCACGGAGCGCCGTAGTGGGCGGCCTCGAACGGGATCAGGCCGAACCCTTCAGAGGTCGTCGGGTACAGGACCAGCCCGGAGTTCTCGTACAGCCACGACTTCTCGCCCTCGCTGAAGGCACCGATCGATACCACGTGTTCGGCCAGCTCGGGTCGTTTGAGAAGGAACTCGGCCTCCTGCGTCAGAGAGGACCCGTACGGCGGGTTGGCGCCGGCCAACACCAGGGACCCCGTCCAACCGAGCTTGTGCAGCTGCGCGAGCAGCCGCAACGCGAACAGCCGGTTCTTGTGGAGGTAGGACACCCCCAGGCACAACAGGAACCCGGGTTGGAGGTGCGCCGCCCCGGCCGGCGCCTGGGCCGGCGCCTTGGAGGAGGCCGTGTGCTCGGTGCCGTTGTAGACGATGCGGCTGGGCGTTCCCGCGAGGAGCAGGCCTTCGATCTCCGCGGCCCGGCGGGAATGATCGCTGATGAACGCCAGGCCGTCGACGGTGTAGGTCGTCAGCTTGGCCAGGTCGCGATACTGGCGCCAGGCGTCGTCCTCGGCGAAGTAGACCGGGTCGTTGTAGGCGATGAGGTCGAGCCAGTTGACCACCACGCGCTCGGCGACGCTCTTCAGCCAGTCGATCTCGAGCTTCTCGCGAATCTGATAGGCCCGGTAGACGACGTGCGCCTTCTTGACGTGGATCGGCTCGAAGCCCGGCGTCGGGACGAGTCGCACCTTGGCCAGGCCCCGCACCGCCTCGGTCACGTAGGCCGGCACCTCAACCGGAACGTAGAGGATGAGCTCGCTGATGTCGTGGCGAGCCGCGAGCGCCCGCGTGGTCTCGAGGACGCCGATCTGCGTACCCGCCTGCAACGGCCCGAGGCACATCCCGTCGATCGCGACCCGCAACCCCAGCAGGGACCGCCGCGCCGCCAGCAGCGCCGCCGCCAGCGGGGAGTTCTCATCCGCGAACGCGCGCCGGACCCAGTGCCCGTAGTACGGGTAGCGATTCTCGTTGATCTGCTCGTGTTCGTGGCGACGCCGTTCTACCTCCGGCGACCGCCCGAAACTGCCACCACCGCGGTGGAAGACGAAGACGTCGTCCGCAGCTACGTGCTCGAAACCGGCCCCGATGGCCCGCTGGCTCAGATCAACCTCCTCGCCGTAGCCGGGCGAGAAGACCGGGTCGAACAGGCCCACGATGTCGAACAGGGCGCGCTTGATGTAGGTGCAGTGCCCGACCGCGGTGGGGATCCGCGGACGGAGGCGGGGCGACCCGTGCGCGACCCGCAGCGCGGCGTCGTCCGGTGAAAGACCCCCCGGAACCGAGTCCGTCACGACCTTGCCTTCACCGACCGACACGATCGTGCCGTAGTTGGTCAGCGCGCTGGCGGTGGCGATGGTCGCACTGGAATACGCGGCGGCCCTCAGACGCTCCAGCCAACCCGGACCGACAATCACATCCGAGTTCAGGATGACCACGTCAGCGCGATCGGCCGCGACGAACGCGTCGTTCATCGTCAGCACGAAACCCTTGTTGGACGGCTGCTTCAACAGCACGACGTCGTGGGCCAGGTCGGCGCCGCTGAACACCTCGGTCAGGATGTTGGCGGTTCGGCGGTCCCAGCCTCCGTCGTCGACCACGAGGAGCGGAACGTCTTCAGGCGTGTTGCGGAAGAATGCGCGGTAGCACTGCACGACATCGTCATAGGAGTTGTAGACCGGCACGATGACGACCGGCTGACCATTAGCGGGGAGGAGATTGCGCGCTTCGTCGGGGGTGCGGGCCTGGAAGAGGGCCATGCTCGTTGCCGTTCCTTAGGTCGGTAGTCAATTCGGCCTTGCGGGAATTTTAGGCATTGGTCTGTGGGGCATCCTTCCACATCCGACGGGGCCGGCCCGACCTCGGTGACCGCCTCCAGCGGCGGCGCGTCGAGCGCCCGCGCCGGCTCAGGTGATCTGAATCTTGGGAGTCATGGCCACCACACCGGCGTCTTTCGCATCGCTGCGGACCTGGAAGGAGGCCGCCCGTTCGATGCGGTGAAAGTCCGCGCCGATCTCGGGATGCACCGCGACGGTGACGAAGTATTGCCCCTCGGCCAGCGGCAGATCGTCGAAGCTGAACCGCACACCGTGCTCGCCCCGCACCGGGGACAGCGCCATGCGCTGCGCGACCGTGTTGGTGCCGTAGACGACCATGCCGGAGGCATCGGTCAGGGCGACGCCCGCCGCCCAGTCGTCCACCCGGGACTCGGCCCGCACGTCGTACTCGACGACCATCGGCGCCCCCGTGGCGAACACCGTTCCGTGGTCGCCGGAGCCGCCCAGCACCCGCACGCCGGAGATCGTCATCTCGTGCCGTCTCGAGCGCTGCTCCACCTCGTCCTGCTCGGAGTTGGCTTCCCGGAAGTGCCGCACGGCATCGGCAGGCTCACCGTCCACGACGACCTGGCCGGACTCCAGCAGCACGACGCGGTCACACATCTGGCGGACCTGATCGAGGCTGTGCGTGACGAGGATGATCGTCCGGCCGTCGTGCTGGAACTGCTTGATGCGATCGATGCATTTGCGCTGGAAGGGCTCGTCGCCGACGGCCAGGACCTCGTCGATGAGCAGGATCTCGGGGTCGACGTGCACCGCCACGGCGAAAGCCAGCCGCACGTACATACCCGATGAGTAGAACTTCACCTGGGTGTCGATGAACGGCTCGATGCCGGCGAAGTCCACGATGCTGTCGAAGTACTGGTCGGTCTGCTTGCGGGTCAGGCCGAGGATCGACGCGTTCAGGTACACGTTCTCGCGGCCGGTCAGGTCGCCGTGGAAGCCGGCGCCGAGCTCGAGAAGGGCGGCCAGCCGTCCGCGGCGCTCGACGTACCCGGTGGTCGGCGTGAGGATGCCGCCGATCGCTTTCAGCAGCGTGCTCTTACCCGAGCCGTTGGCGCCGATGAGCCCGAGCGTGTGACCCGACTCGACGTCGAGGCTCACGTTGCGCAGCGCCCAGAACTCCTCGCGGTTCTCCTTCGCCCGCTGGGAGTTGACGAGCCGTTCCTTGAGCGAGTTGTCCTTGCGGATGACGAAACGCTTCGAGACGTCGACGACCCTAATCACCGTTGCCGAGTTCACGCGATCACAGCTCCTGCGCAAAGTTGCCCTGCGCCCTAGCGAAGACCCGTTGCGAGAACCACAAGAGCACCGTGCTGAACGCGATCAGGATCAGCAGCCGCCCGTACACATTGCCGGAGAACTCGAATTGGGTGCCCTGCCCTTGTGCCCAGAACAACCGCTGGAAGGAGAACACCACCGTGGCCACCGGATTGAGCAGGTAGATGTCGTAGAGCGCCTTCGGCAGCTCGTCACCTACCCGCTTGACGTAATAGACGATCGGGGTCAGCCAGAACCACAGCGTGATCACGATCGTGATGAGGTGCTGCATGTCGCGCAGGTAGACGTTCGCCGCCGCCAGCAGCAGGCCCAGCGCCGTCCCGAACAGCACCAGCGCGAGCAGCCCGAGGATCGGCAGCGGCAACATGGCCGGGTCCGGCCAGTGCCCCGTGGTCCCCCCCGCGATGGTCACGGCGATCAGCAGAATGACCAGCTGGAACAGGAAGTTGACCAGGGCCGCGCCGGTGGCCGCGAGCGGAAAGAGCTCGCGTGGGAAGTACACCTTCTTGACCAGACCGGCGTTGTAGACGATCGAGACCGTCGCCGAGCTCAGGATCTCCGAGAAGAGAGTCCACACCGCGAGACCGCAGAAGATGAACACCCCGTAGGACGGCACGGTGCGACCGGCGCCGAGGAACTTGCCCATGACCAGCCAGTACACGGCCAGCTGCACCAGGGGCAGCAGCAGGCTCCACGCGAAGCCGAGGACCGAGTCCTTGTACTTGACCTTGAGTTCCTTGCGCACCAGGTTGCCCAGCAACTCGCGGTAGCGCCAGACGTCGCGCACGGTACCGCCGAAGCCCCGCCAGAAGCTCTGCGGCGCGTTGACTCGCTGCAGCGGGACGTCCACCACATCGGGCCGAGCAGTGTCCGAGGCGACCACGTCGGCGCCGAGTGCGGTCATCTTCGTCATTCACCAATACCTAGGAAGGAAACACGGCCACCGGGGCGCTCGTCGCCGGGCAATGTTACCGGCCGGCCCGTTTGGTCATCTACGTCCGGGCTACGGAGCACTAGTAGTCGTCTCGGGAGCGAACTATCAGGTCGGCCAGCAACGCGATCGCCCCGATGATCAGG
This sequence comes from Jatrophihabitantaceae bacterium, assembly GCA_036502575.1. GTDB lineage: Bacteria > Actinomycetota > Actinomycetes > Mycobacteriales > Jatrophihabitantaceae > DASXRA01. Next base: position 32,117 of record DASXYL010000089.1, read on the forward strand.
CCGCTGAGGATCAGCAGCGTCGAGTTCGTGGTCAGCCGCAGGTGGTACCTGATCAGGTCGACGATGCCCTTGACCACGCCGATCCCGATCATCCACAGCGCGACCGGCATCAGCACCTTGATCGGATTGAAGTACATGACCATCCGCAGCACCTGCAGCAGGTACCGGTAGGCGTCGCGCAGGAAGTGGAACTTGCTGCTGCCCGAGCGCTTGCCGTACTCGATCGGTATGTAGTCGACGGCGTGCTGGTTGGACAGGAACGACAAGGTGATCGTGGTGACGCACGAGAAACCGGGCGGCAGCAGGCGCAGGTACTTCAGCGAGACCTCGCGGCGGAACGCGCGGAACCCGGAGTTCAGGTCCGGGATCTTGGTCGATGACAGCACTTCGGCCAGCTTGCGAATCGCCCACTTCGCCGGGACCCGCACGAAGCGGTGCCGTCCCTGCTCGCTGGTCCGGGCCCCGACGACCTGGTCGACGTCTGGATGATCGACGAGGTACCGCACGAGTTCCGGAATGCGCTGGTTCGGATAAGTCATGTCGGCATCGGTCCACACCACGATGCCGCCCTGAGCCTCCGTCGTGCCGATTCGTCGAGCGGTTCCCGAACCGCCGTTGCGGCGGAACGACATCAGCCGCATGTGCGGGAAGCTCGACTCCTCCTCCTGCAGGATCCGCAGCGTCTCGTCGGTGGACTTGTCGTCGATCACCAGCAGTTCGTAGGAGAACTCGCTGGCGTCCAAGGCGGAGGTGATCCGCTCGAGCTCGGCCAGGACGTGATCCTGCTCGTTGTAGCAGGGCAGAACGACCGTGACATCGATGGTGTGGGTGGCGGGGTCGGCGCCATCAGCCGCCGCGGGTGGTGCGGTCAGCCCGATGTCGGATTGCATGCCGACGGACGCGGCCATGGATTCACCTGTTCGCTGTCGGAAACCGGCTGTCGATGGACGTCTCCACCGTCGAGGTGCCTGGCCAGCGTACCCGCCGGCCGGCAGCCGCCGACGTCACCACCGGCTCAGCCGGCACCGACGAACTCAGCTCGGTGGACGGCGAACGCGGCTCGCAGCGCATCGCGCCAGTGGGGCATCGGAGTGAGTCCGGCCGCGCGCCACGCACGATCGGAGAGCACCGAATAGGCCGGCCGCGGCGCGGGACGCGGGAAGGCGTCGGTGGTGGTGGGCAGAACCCGCGCGCCATCGGCGCCGAGCTCCTCGAAGAGCGCCCGGGTGAGGCCGAACCACGTCGTGTCACCGGTGTTCGTGCAGTGGTAGGTGCCCGGGGCCACTTGGCTGCGGTCCAGCTCGACCAGTGCGGCCGCGAGGTCGGCCGACCAGGTCGGCGAGCCGCGCTGATCGTCGACCACGCTGACGGTGTCACGCTCGCGTTCCAGGCGGGCCATCGTCTTGACGAAGTTGCCGCCGGTGGCGCCGTAGACCCAAGCCGTGCGCACCACGTGGGACGTATCGGGCAGCAGCTCGCGAACGGCGAGCTCCCCGGCGAGCTTCGTCCGCCCGTACGCCGATGTCGGGCCAGTCGGGTCGTCGACCTCGTACGGACGGTCGGCGTCGCCGGCGAAGACGTAGTCGGTGGACACGTGGACCAGCCGGGACTTCGTGCCGACGAGTGCGGCGGCCAGGACGGCCGGCCCGGTGGCGTTCACCCGATAGGCGGCGTCCTCGTCGGACTCGGCGGCGTCGACGGCGGTGTAGGCCGCGGCATTGACCACGACGTCGGGGGCGAAGGCTTCGACGAGGCGCGCGACGGCCGTCGAGTCGGCGATGTCGAGCTCGGCATGGCCGACTGCGTGGACGTCCTCACCGGCGAGCGCAGACCTCAAATCGCTGCCGAGCTGGCCGCCGGCCCCGGTGATCAGCCAGCGGGTCACTGGCCGCGCACGGCGTAGCGCGCCTCGACCGCGTCCTTCAGCGGACGCCACCAGGCCTCGTGCTCGGCGTACCACCGGATCGTGTCGGCGAGCCCGGCCCGCATGTCGGTGAAGGCCGGGGTCCAGCCGAGCTCGCTGCGCAGCTTGGACGCGTCGATCGCGTAGCGCAGGTCGTGGCCCGGGCGGTCGGTGACGTGGTCGTACCAGTCGGCGGGCTTGTCCATCAGCTCGAGGACGAGCTCGAGCACCTGCTTGTTGTTCTGCTCGCCGTCGGCGCCGATCAGGTAGGTCTCGCCCTGCGCGCCGTCGTCGATGATCCGCCACACCGCGTCGTTGTGGTCGTGCACGTGGATCCAGTCACGCACGTTCGCGCCCGCCCCGTAGAGCTTCGGCCGGATGCCGCTCAGCACGTTGGTGATCTGGCGCGGGATGAACTTCTCGATGTGCTGGTAGGGGCCGTAGTTGTTCGAGCAGTTCGAGATGGTCGCGCGCACGCCGAAGGAGCGGACCCAGGCGCGCACGAGGAGGTCCGAGCCCGCCTTGGTCGAGCTGTAGGGGCTGGACGGGTTGTACGGCGTCTGCGGGGTGAACTTCGACGGGTCATCGAGCTCGAGGTCGCCGTAGACCTCATCAGTAGAGATGTGGTGGAAACGCACGTCGTGGCGGCGCACGGCCTCGAGCAGGGTGAACGTGCCCACGAGGTTCGTGTGCACGAACGGGGACGGATCGGCGAGTGAGTTGTCGTTGTGGGACTCGGCGGCGAAGTGCACCACGAGGTCGGTGCCGGCGACCAGCTTGTCGACGATGCCGGCATCGGCGATGTCGCCGGTGACGAGCTCGATCCGATCGGCCACCGGTTCGAGATTGGCCTCGCTGCCGGCGTAGGTCAGGGCATCGAGCACCGTCACCTGCGCATCGGACCGGGTGGCGATTGTCCGCTGGACGAAGTTCGCCCCGATAAATCCGGCGCCGCCGGTGACGAGTACGCGCATGACGGTGAGTATCCCAGAGGCGCCGCGCCGCCCTGCCCGCCTACCGGGATCGGCGGGGACCCGAGGTTAGCCTCGAACGGTGGCCGACGATCTTGGCGGGCGCGTCCGGGCGGGGTTGACCCCCCGGACGGAGTACCGGCTGCGGGTGGGTGTCCGCCTCGCCGTCGCGGTGGTCTCGCTCGTCGCCCTGGTCGGCAGCGGGCTCGCCTGGGCCACGTACAAGAACTTCACGTCGAGCATCAAGCACGGCGAGGCGGTGCCGGCGCTCGCGGCGGGGCAGCGCGACGTCGACGGCAAGGACCAGAACATCCTGCTGCTCGGCAACGACAGCCGGGCCGGGGCGTCACCGGCCGAGCTGCGCGCGCTGTCGACCCAGGACGACGGCGGCAGCGTGAACACCGACACGATGATGGTGCTGCACGTCCCGGCCGGGGGCGGCAAGGCGACGGTGATCTCGTTCCCGCGCGACTCGTGGGTGACCATTCCGGACAACGGCAAGGGCAAGATCAACTCTGCCTACGGCGACGGGTACGCGGCGGCCAAGAACGCCGGGCGGGCCGAGATCGCCCGGCAGAGCGCCGGCATTCGGCTGCTCATCCGCACGATCGGCGCGCTGACCGGCCTGCACATCGACCACTACGTCCAGGTCAACCTGCTCGGCTTCTACCGCATCAGCAACGCGATCGGCGGCGTGGACGTGTGCCTGTTGCACCCGCAGAACCCGTCCACCGACGCCGACGAGTACGGGCGCGGATACTCCGGCATCAACCTGCCCGCGGGGCATTCGGTGATCAAGGGCTCGCAGGCGCTGGCGTTCGTGCGCCAGCGGCACGGGCTGCCGGGCGGTGACCTCGACCGCATCAAGCGCCAGCAGTACTTCCTGTCCGCGGCCTTCAGCAAGGTGCTGTCCGGTGGCACGCTGCTCAACCCGTTCAAGCTGCACGACCTGCTGCATGCGGTGAGCTCGTCGTTGCTGACCGACCCGGCGCTGAACCTCATCTCACTCGCCCGCCAGTTCCAGGACCTGTCCTCGGGCAACATCACCTTTGCGACGATCCCGAACGACGGCCCCCAGATGATCTATCCGGACGGCGTGGCCACCTCCGTCGTGACTGTCGACGCGGCCGCCATGCCCGGATTCGTCAATCGCTTGCAAGGCAAGGCCGCCGACCCGTCGCTCGCCCCGGCGCACGCCGCGGCCCCGTCGTCCGTCTCGCTGGACGTGCTCAACGGCACGTCCACCGCCGGACTGGCCGCCCGCAACGGCGACGCGTTGCGGGCCGCCGGCTTCCACGTCGACATCGTCGACTCCACCGACCCGACGGCGGCGACCACCATCGAGTACCCGGACGGCAAGCAGTCCGCGGCCAAGGCGGTGGCCGCACGTGTACCGGGCGCCCAGCTCGTCGAGACGAGCTCGGTGACCAAGGTGACCCTCGTGCTCGGCGCCAACGGCGTGCAGGTCAAGGGCATCGCTTCGTCCACATCGTCCACGCCATCCGGCTCATCCGGCTCATCCGGCTCATCCGGCTCGGCCAAGCACGCCGCCCCGCCGCCCGGCCAACCCGACTGCATCAACTGAACGGTCGTCACTCGGAGTCTCGCGCCGCTTTTCGACACTGTGAGTGACCAAATCACGGCCAGGATCGCCGGAATTCTACGGAGTGTCACAGGTGATCGAGTTGTTCGGTGAGGTAGCGCGGGTAACCTCGGGGCCGTGGCTTCACGTGACGGCGACGCGGGCGGGCCCGAGCGCCCCACCCCGAGTCCGGCGGCACCGCTGCCGCCCGAACTCGATCCGCGCGGCGGCCGGCGACGGACGGGCCGCAAGAGACCAGCCGCGGCGGGGGCAGCACCGCTGGGCGCTTCGCCGGTCACGGCGCACCACGACGTCAGGCGTGGCCTGGGCATCGGCGTCCGAACCGTCACCGCGGTGCTCGCGGTCACGATCATCGTCGTCAGCGGATGGGCCTGGCTGACCTACAACGACTTCAAGTCCGGGATCCGCCGGGTGGATGCCATCGGCGGTGCCGGAAAGCCGGGCAGCGACGTCGACGGCAAGGATCAGAATCTGCTGGTCGTGGGCAACGACGATCGCGACACGGCCACCGACAAGGAACTGGCCCAGCTCGGCACCACCCGCGACGGCGGCAGTTACAACACCGACACGATGATGCTGATGCACCTGCCGGCCAACGGCCAGAAGGCAACAGCCATCTCGTTCCCCCGCGACTCGTACGTGGCTATCCCGGGCCACGGCATGAACAAGCTGAACTCCGCCTACCCGGACGGCATCAACGACCACAACGGCAGCAAGGCCGCCGGAGCGCAGTTGCTCGTCCAGACGATCGAGAACCTCACGGGGCTGACCATCGACCACTTCGTCCAGGTCGACCTGCTCGGCTTCTACCGCATCAGCAACGCCATCGGCGGCGTGCAGGTGAACCTCTGCCAGGCTCAGAAGGAGCCCAACTCCGGCATCGACCTGCCCAAGGGAGTTTCGACGATCAAGGGCAAGCAGGCCCTGGCCTTCGTCCGGCAGCGCTACGGCCTGCCCAACGGCGACCTCGATCGGATCAAGCGCCAGCAGTACTTCCTCTCGGCCGCCTTCCGCAAGGTGTCCAGCGCCGGCACCCTGCTCAACCCGTTCAAGCTGCAGAACCTGCTCAAGGCCGTGAACCAGTCCCTGCAGATGGACAACCCCCTCGACCCGCTCAAGCTGGCCTCCCAGTTCCAGGACCTCAGCGCGGGCAACCTGATCTTCAAGACCATCCCGACGGACGGTTTCGCCAACAACGAGGCCGGCAGCGTGGTCGCCGTCAATCCGAGCGAAGTGCAGGCGTTCGCGAAGCAGCTCATCGGCGGCGCCAGCGATTCGTCGCTGGGCAGCGCCAAGACGGTCTCGCCCGGGTCGTTCACGCTCGACGTGCTCAACGGCTCGACGACCGACGGCGCCGCCTCCCGCAACGCGGACGTTCTGCGGCAGCTGGGCTTCAAGGTCGGCACGGTCAAGACCGCCGCGACCCGCAGTTCGGCGACGGTGATCGAGTACCCCGACGGCATGCAGGGCCAGGCCAAGACCCTCGCCGCGCACATCTCCGGCGCCCAGGCCAAGCAGACCGACTCGGTCACGCGGGTGACCCTGCTGCTGGGCTCGGACGGCCTGCAGGTCAGCACCGGCAACACCGCACACAGCGCCGCGCAGCGCCCACTGACCGCGCCCGCGCCCACCTCCTCGAACGGGATGACGGCCGCCGACACCGGCGGGTGCATCAACTGATGACGGCGACACCCGAGGCGCTGTTCGCGGCGCTGGTCAGCTCCGCGCCGGCCCGCCCGTTCGTCACGTTCTACGACGACTCCCCCAGCGGCAGCGGTGAGCGCACCGAACTCTCGGTTCGTTCGCTGGCGAACTGGGTCGCCAAGACGCACTTCCTGCTCACCGACGAGCTGGCGCTCGGCGTCGGCGACGCCGCCTACCTCAACCTGCCGGCGGACTGGATCTCGATTCCGATCCTGCTCGGCGCCTGGAGCGCCGGCCTCGAGGTCGTGTCGTCATCGGAGCGGGCGGCGGTCGCCTTCACCAGCACGCCGGTCACCGATGTCCCCGACGTGTACACGATCGCGCTGGGCTCCCTGAGCCGCAGCTTTGGCGCCACGGCTCCCCCGGGCGGTGCCGCCGACTACGTCTCGGCCGTGCGCCCGCAACCCGACGCCTGGACGGCCGTGCACCCGCCGGCATCGCCGAGCGACCCAGCACTGGACGGAGTGTCGCGCTCGGACCTGGTGGCCAAGGCGCAGGCCCGGGCCGGTGAGTTCGGGCTGGCCCCGTCCGCCCGCATCATCACCGCCCGCGAATGGCAGGACCCCCACGACTGGATCGACACGCTGCTCGTGCCGCTCGCGGTGGGCGGCTCGCTGGTGATCGTGCGCGGAGCCTCACCCGAGGTCGTCCGGCGCCGGGCCGAGCAGGAACGCGCAACTACCGAGGTATGACCGGCCGGGCCAGGCCGTCCTCGCCCACGGTGGCGAGGTAGACCGCGACCGGCTCGTGGTCGATGTGGCGCGGCGGGGAGTTCAGCACGCTGGGCCACCGGCTCGTGTTGACGACCGAGAACGGTGCCGGCGGCGTCCCCCCGACGAACTGGATGGAGGCGGGATCGGTCGCGAGCAAGTAGAGGACACGGTGATTCGCCGCGACCGCGGTCCGCACCGCAACGAGCTGCGTGGGCGGCGCCGGGATCAATGCGTAGGACGGAACGTCGCAGTAGGAGCGGATCGTCTGCGAGTAGCTGGTCTGCGCCGGCGCGTCCACCTCCAACACCGCGCCGTCGTGCCCCACCGCCGCGCAGACGCGCTGCACCTGCGCGAGCTGGGGTACCTCCTCGCGGGCGCCGGCCATCGGGGCGGTGACGATCGCCGGTACCGCGACCACCACCACCGCGAGCGCGACCGCCCCGGCCCGGAGTACCACGGCGGATTGCCGTAGCAGCACGCAGATCGGGTAGGTCGCGGCGATGATCAGGATGGGCAGGACGATCGGCACGTAACGCCGCATCGCCCAGGGCTGATCGGGAGTGATCTGCGCGGTCCAGAGATAGAGCAGTGACAGGGCCAGCCCGACGATGATCATGGGAACCGGGGCCAGCGACCGGCGGCGAATGCTCCGGCGCACCAGCAAGAAGTACCCGACCACCGCGAGGACGACGGTGGGCCAGCCGAGGTATTGCGCCATCCAGTGGACCGTCTGCTCGTCGTAGGTCCGTTGGCCGTCGACCGTCTGGCCGGCCGTGCGCTGCAGGCCGGTGACCGTAGCGTTGTAGCGGCCGTGGGCGGTCATCCACAGTGGACGGCTGGCCAGGAAGACGAACGCGCCGGCCATCAGCACACCGACGACGACGGTCGCGCGCGGCGGCAGTTTCGGTGACTGCAGCAGGCGCCGGACGCGTGGCGACCAGCTCAGGACGACGAGCAGGGGCAACACCACCAGCAGCGCGTAGCCGGCGTAGAAGATGGGCATGATGTGGTGCCGCTCGTCGCGGTAGTAGCCGAACGACAGCCTCGTCACGTCCAGCCAGCCGAGCAATGTGGGCAGGGCCGCACCACCGAGCAGCGCGCAGGACCGGATCGTCGCGATCCGCCGGCTCGCTCGTCCGGCGAGGATCGGGAACACCGCGGCCGCAGCCGTCAGCGCGAGCAGGCTGACGTTGCTGTCGATGCGCGCGGGGGCCGACATCGCGAACACGAAGCCGGCGAGCGCGAAGTCGCGGACCCGCCCGGTCTCCACGGCTCGGTGCAGCAGGGCCAGCCCGCCGACCAGGAAGAGCAAGGCGAGCGGTTCGGAGTAGGTATCGCGACTGACGAAGACCAGCGGCATCGACACCGCGAAGGCCGTCATGGCCACCAGCGCCAGCCCACCGCCGACCACCCGGCGGGCCAGGCCGAAGAAGACCAGCAGGGCCAGCGCGCCGAACAACACGTTGCCCTTGAGCATCGCGGTCGTGCCGAACATCCACCCCACGACCGCGAGCAACGCCGGCAGCAGGTGATTCCCTTGCGCGTACAGGTCGGTGCTGCCCGGGATCTCACCGAATCCGGCCGACGATCCGGCCCCGTCGGCCGGCGATCCGAACACCTCCGGATTGGTCGGGATGGGCATCCGCGCGTGGTCCATCAACCACCGCCCGGCCAGGTCGTACGTGGCCGGATCGCGATGCGCGAACAGGTTCTCGGCCGAGAAGAACGAGTTGGTGATCAACCAGACCAGCGCGATAGCGATCGCGATCAGGGTGTACTGCACGGCGCGACGATCGACGGCCTCGCGCCCTAGACCGCAGACGGCGACCGCGACCGCGGCCCCGACGACGCCGAGCGGCAGCACCCATCCCGGGCTGAAGTGGCCGGCCAGCAGCAGCACGATCGCCGGAGCACCAAATCCAGCCAGCGCGCTGGCGATCAGATCCGGCGCCGCGAACACGGCCCGGGCGACGAACCGCGACCGGCCACGGGCGACCACGACCGGCGCGGTCGACGGTGCGACCGCGGTCATGTCGCCTCCTGTCGTGGCGGATCCCACGAGCCGGCACCCTACTGGCAGCTGGTAGGTATGGTCCCAGGCGGGCGACCATCTCCGTCCCTCTCCGAGCCGGCAGGGAGCACTTATATGGACAAGACAGTCACCTCCGTCATCGAGGCGGTACGGGACATCCCCGACGGGGCGTCGGTGGCCGTCGGCGGCTTCGGGCTGTGCGGTGTCCCGCTGCAGTTGATCGCGGCATTGCTGGAGCAGGGCACGTCCGAGCTGGAGACGGTGTCGAACAATTGCGGCGTGGACGGCGCCGGGCTCGGGCTGCTGCTCGACAAGCACCGCATCCGGCGCACCATCTCCTCCTATGTCGGGGAGAACAAGGAGTTCGCCCGGCAGTACCTGGGCGGTGAGCTCGAGGTCGAGCTCACCCCGCAGGGCACGCTCGCCGAGCGGCTGCGCGCCGGCGGGGCCGGCGTCCCGGCCTTCTACACACCGGCCGGGGTCGGCACGTGGGTCGCCGACGGCGGACTGCCCTGGCGCTACGAAGCCGACGGAACCGTGGCCCTGGCCTCGCCGCCCAAGGAGGTGCGCGAGTTCGACGGCCAGGAGTACGTGCTCGAACGCGGCATCGTCTGCGACTTCGCACTCGTGCGCGCCGCCCGCGGCGATCGGCACGGCAACCTCGTCTACGACAAGTCGGCGCGCAACTTCAATCCGCTGTGCGCGATGTCCGGGCGGATCACGATCGCGGAGGTCGAGCAGCTCGTCGAGCCGGGCGAGATCGACCCGGAGAACGTCGACACGCCTGGTGTGTTCGTGCAGCGCGTCGTCGAAGTGGGCGTCGAGGGCAAACTCGTCGAGAAGCGCACCGTGCGCTCGCGTCAGGAGGCGTGACCATGGCACTCACCCGGTTTCAGCTCGCGGCCCGCGTCGCCGCCGAACTGCGCGACGGCCAGTACGTCAACCTCGGCATCGGCCTGCCGACCCTCGTGCCCAACTACGTCGCATCCGGCGTCCACGTCGTGCTGCAGTCCGAGAACGGCATCCTCGGCGTGGGTCCCTACCCCTACGACGACGAGGTCGACGTGGATCTGATCAACGCCGGCAAGGAGACCGTGACGGTGCTCCCCGGCACATCGTTCTTCGACTCGGCGTTGTCCTTCGGCATGATCCGCGGCGGCCACATCGACGTGGCGATCCTCGGCGCGATGCAGGTGTCGACGTCCGGGGATCTGGCGAACTGGACGATCCCCGGCAAGATGATCAAGGGCATGGGCGGCGCGATGGATCTCGTCCACGGCGCCAAGCACGTCATCGTGATGATGGAGCACGTCGCCCGCGACGGCAGCGCCAAGATCGTCAACGAGTGCTCGCTGCCGCTCACCGGCAAGCACTGCGTGCAACAGCTCATCACCGACCTGGCGGTCATCGACGTCACCGAGAGCGGCCTGATGTTGCGTGAGCTCGCTCCCGGCGTCAGCGTGCACGACGTCCGAGCCGCCACCGAGCCGCCGCTCGTCGAGGCGCACGATCTGCAGGAAATGGCCCTGCCCGCCGCTATCTAGTGTCCTGCGCCAGAGATTCGTGGTGAATGTTGCGTGTTGCTTCCTGGCCGGGTCGACCAGGTCTGGGTACCGATTTCTGGCCGGCTCGGCCGGGACCATGAGCACTGTGCCTGGGCACGGGCAGCCCGTGCAGGAAGATCGCCCCGCCGACGAGATCTTCCTGCCTATAAGGGCCTATGAGGCAGCCCGTGCAGGAAGATCCAGGTTGGCAGGAGATCTTCGTGCTCCGTCTGCCCGGCAATGCGTTTGCCTGGCGGCGCCGCGTATCGCAGACAGACCACTAGCTGCGCCGCCGGCTGGCGTGGATTTCTGATTCAGGGCTTCGGGGCGGGGCAGGGCAGCAGGACTCCGAGGATGCTGCACAGCAGGCCGCCCGGCTCCGGAGGATCAGGCGTCGGGATCGGCGTCGACTCGGGCGGCGGCGTCGGCGCCGATGAGGTCGGGGTCGGGGTGGGCGTCGGCGTCGGCGTGGGCGAGCTCGATCGGCCGGACCCGGGCGCCGCCGAACCCGGGTTCGAAGGGGTCGGAGTCGGAGTCGGAGTCGGGGTCGGAGTCGGGCTCGGCCGGGTCGAGGCGGGCCGGCCCGCGGCCGGGCGCATGGGCTTGGCCGGCGCCGCCGTGGCCCGGACGTCGATGGCCGGCGGCTTCGCCGGATTCACCGGCGGCGTTCCGGTGCCCGGCGGGGGCAACGCTCCGGTCGTGGTGCCGGTGATCGGGATACCGCCGAGCGGCACGCCCGTGTGATACGCCGCCGCCAGGGCGAGCACCTGGGCGACGTACTCGTCGGAGTAGTTGTAGGCCAGTACGGCCGCGACCTGACCGGCGGGCGTGCGCAGGTCGCCGCCGGCCGCGCACAGGTAGCGGGCCGCGGCCAGGGCGGCGTCGTTGACGTTGAACGGATCGGCGGTGCCGTCGCCATTGGCGTCAACCCCCCACCGGGCCCACGTGGACGGGATGAACTGCATCGGCCCGACGGCGCGGTCATACACCAGGTCGCCGTCGAGGCTGCCGTTGTCGGTGTCACCGATGTAGGCCGAGCGCGACCCGTCCAGAGCGATGCCGACGATCCGGGGGGTGGACGTGCCGCGGGCGTCCAGGACGGCGCCGGCGAAGCGGCCGTGATTGGACTCGACCCGGCCGATGCCGGCGAGCAACGACCAGTCGATGCCGCAACTCGGGTCGGTGTTCGCCACCCGCGCGGCGGCCACCCGGTAGGCGTTCAACGCGACGTTGGGGATGCCGTTGGCGGCCAGCCCGGAGATGATCGGCTTGGTTACGGGCGCCGGGTGCTTGACGTGCACCGGTTGGTCGGGCAGCGCCTTCGCCTTCGGCGGCACGTGTCCCGCCGCACGCGCAACGGCCGCTGGAGCCGCAGCGGGCGGAGCGGCCGGCTCCTCCGGCGGGATCGACGGAGCCTGCTGCCGTTGGAACGCGTCGGCTCCGGCGCCGCGGGTCGACTCACTGGCACCGGCCAGCACGATCACGCCGATGAGCATGCCGACCGCGAGGACCGCGCGCAGTGGGCGCGCGTCCAGCGGCGGACCGGGCACGGCCGGACGGTTGTTCGCGTGACGCGGCGCGTGCGGCGCGGCGTTCGGGCGGTGGGCACCGGACATCGTTTCGGCTTCCGATCGAGGGCTGCGGCCGTTCGGCGCAGCGACACCCACTCAACCGGTCCGACTGCGGTGCCCGGCACGGTCGGCCGTGCACATTCCCGGGCACCAACCGTGGCCCTATGGGGCAGCCGAGCCGCCCGATCAGGGTGCGGACCTACGCAACCCACCTGATCGGTGTGTATCAGGAACGCCGGTCGATGCTCCAGATGATCAGGGTTCCGCTGATCAAGGGGTGGGAGACAGACGATGAGTGATCCGGTGCTGATGGCACAGCGCACAGCGGTAGCGACTGGTGCCCGTCGCCTGTCCGCGGTGGACGGACCGCACTGGCCAGGTGTCGAGCGTGCTGCTCGTCCCGCCGGAGCGCCGGCCCGCCGGGCGGACCCGACCCCGTCCGCGCCGTTCCCGACCCGACGCGCAATGGCGTCGGGCCCGAGCCCGCGCGAGCGCGACGTCCTGACGCTGCTCGCCGACGGCTACTCGACGCGGGAGATCGCCCAGCGGCTGTGCTACTCGGAGCGGACGATCAAGAACGTCCTGCAGGACTTCAACGCTCGCCTGCAGTTGCGTAATCGCACGCAGGCCGTCGCCTACGCGGTGCGCCGTGGCTGGATCTAGCGGGTCGTTCGGGTTCCTGCCTTCGAGGGGGAGGCAGGACCCGGACCCGCGCGCGCCAAGGCCCGATCGGGCAGTCTGCACTACCCGTTCTGACGCCCTTTCGGCCGCGGCGCGGACGGTCGCGCCGTGGCATCGTCGCAGTACCAGATCGCTCGCCTGCGGCTGGTCTGCGTCGCTGCCCCCGTACCGGCTCGAAGGGCACTACCTACGCGTGGGGGTGCTAGCCCCCCGAAATCCAGGTAGTTACACGCATTCGCCGCGCGCCGTCTCGGAGCACGCTAGACGCGTGGACCAGACGAACGCGACCTGCGACAGGACGTTGGCATCGCGCTGGTCCCGCGAAGGGGGCCAGTCATGACCGAGACCTACTCACCACGATCGCTCATCGCGCCGGATCGGATCCTCGCGCGGGAGCTCGAGGACACCGCCCGCCGGCTGACGCTCGTCGACAACGAGCGCGAGTCCGGATTCGGACGGGTGGCGGCGCCGGTGTCGGTGCGCGTGTACGCGGCGGACCCGATCTCGCAGCTGGGGATCATGGCCCACCTGCGGCACTACCGTGAGGTGCACGTCGTCGAGGACGACGAGCCGGCGAGTGTCGCGGTGGCCATCGCCGACAACCTCGACGAGGACCGCATCCGTTGGCTGCGCGCGTTACACCGCGACAACGGGGTGTCGATCGTCCTGATCGCCGGCCACATCGACCCCCGGACGCTGGTCACCGCCGTCGAGGCGGGTGTGTGTGCGGTGATCGGGCGGGCTGACGTCACGCCGGAGAAGCTCGTCCACGTCATCCAGGCGGCCTCGCGCGGCGACGCCGAGCTGCCACCGCAGCTGCTACGGCACCTGCTCGACCAGGTCGGACGGCTCAACCGCCAGGTGCGCGAGCCCAACGGACTGTCCTTCGCCGGGCTGACCAAGCGCGAGCGCGACGTGCTCGGACTGGTCGCTGAGGGGCTGTCGACCCGCGAGGTCGCCGACTCGCTGAACTACTCCGAGCGCACCATCAAGACGGTGCTGCAGGACCTCACGATCCGCCTGCACCTGCGCAACCGCACCCACGCGGTCGCCTACGCCCTGCGCAACGGCTGGATCTGAGTCGCGCCGCCTCGGCCGCTTCCCGGCAGCCGAGGGCCGGTTGGTCGAACACGTCTAGTTTTGTCGGGAAACGTAAACCGGGTCGGTCTGCCCCCCAGACTTTGCGTACCCGCGGCTAGCGATTGCCGCTTCACGCATCCTGGGGAGCACATCCGACATGAACGCAGACCCTGGCCTGGCCGCGCAGCGCCTCGTCGACCCGGTGGCCTGCCTACCGGGCGAGCCCCCGATGCCGAGGCCCGCGCCCCTCGAGCTCAGCGACGCCAGTCGGCGGCTCGCACTGGTCGGCGGTTCGACCCCGCCGGACCGGAATCGCCCGGCGGTACCGATTCCGATACGGCTCTACGCCACCGACCCGATCTCGCGGCTGGGAGTCATAGCCCACCTGCGCCACCACCACGAGGACGTGCGCCTGGTGGACGACGGTCAGCCGGCCAACGTCGCGATAGCGGTCGCTGAGGAGCTCGACGCCGACCGCATCCGCTGGCTGCGCGACGTGCAACGGGACTCCGGCCTGCCGATCGTTCTGATCATCGGCTACCTCGACCCGCAGGCCCTCGTCACGGCGGTGGAGGCCGGTATCTGCGGGGTGATCGGACGCCTCGACGTCACACCGGAACGGCTCGTCCACCTCCTCAAGGCCGCCGCCCGCGGCGACGCCGAGCTGCCACCACAACTGCTGCGGCAGCTGCTCGATCAGGTCGGACAGCTCAATCGCCAGCTGCACGAGCCGAACGGACTGTCCTTCAACGGTCTGACCAAGCGTGAACATGACGTGCTCGAACTCGTGGCCGACGGGCTGTCGACCCGCGAGATCGCCACCGCCCTGAATTACTCCGAGCGCACCATCAAGACGGTGCTGCAGGACCTGACGATCCGCCTGCACCTGCGCAACCGCATCCACGCGGTGACCTACGCGCTGCGCAACGGGTGGATCTAGCCAAGCGCGAGACGATCACGTCGGCCGATCGGCCAGCGCGACCCGTCAGTTGTGGACGACGACGCGAGGATTGCGGCTGTGGCCCGAGGGCTGCATCGGGCCGGTGATGACCAGCGTGTCCGCCGCCGCGGTGTGCGTGCCGTCGGTGGCGACCAGGGTTCGCTGACCGACCTGCTCGTGCTGGGACACCAGGCACAGGAAGACGAATACGCCGTCCTTGTCGCCGTGACCGGATCTTGGCAGGCGGGCCGCTTGGCGCCGTCGGGCAACACCCAGGTCAGCGTCACCTTGTGGTCAGTTCCGGACGACCAGTCGAGAGTTGGACGTGCGCCGGCCGGAGGGTTGCATCGGGCCGTTCATCACGATCGCGGGGGTCGACGCGGTGTGCGTGCTGTCGGTCGCCGTCAGGGTTCGCTCACCGACCTGCTCGTGGCGCTGGCTCAGGCACAAGAACATGAACACCCCGTTCTTGTCCGCCGTGACCGGGGCCTGGCACGCGGGCTGCTTGCTGCCATCGGGCAGCACCCAGTCCAGCGTCACCTTGTGATTGTGGGTGAATCCGGTCCCGGTCACCTGAGCCGTCATGCCCGCGATGATGATCTGCGGCTGGATGGCGAGGGTCGTGTTCGGTGTGGTGGGGCGGCCCTGCGGCTTCCCGCCGGCGGGCGGGAC
>DASXYL010000090.1:0-14313 GCA_036502575.1 Jatrophihabitantaceae bacterium
GGCGGCGAGGCGGTCGAGACGGCCTGGAAGCTGGCCAAGCAGTACTTCAAGCTGACCGGAAAGCCCTTGAAGCACAAGGTGATCAGCCGCTCCATCGCCTACCACGGCACGCCGCAGGGCGCCTTGTCGATCACCGGCGTACCGGCGCTCAAGGAGATGTTCGAGCCGCTCGTACCAGGGGCGCACAAGGTGCCGAACACGAACTTCTACCGGGCCCCCGAGCACGGCGACGACCTCGAGGCGTTCGGCCGCTGGGCCGCCCACCAGATCGAGCAGGCCATCCTGTTCGAGGGTCCCGAGACCGTGGCCTGCGTGTTCCTCGAGCCGGTGCAGAACTCCGGTGGCTGCTTCCCGCCGCCGCCCGGGTACTTCCAGCGGGTGCGCGAGATCTGCGACCGCCACGACGTGCTGCTCGTCTCCGACGAGGTGATCTGCGCCTTCGGCCGGCTCGGCCCGATGTTCGCCAGCGACAAGTTCGGCTACGTGCCGGACATGATCACCTGCGCCAAGGGCATGACCAGCGGCTACTCACCGATCGGCGCCTGCATCGTCAGCGACCGGATCGCCGAGCCGTTCTGGCACGGCGACAACTACTTCCCGCACGGCTACACCTTCGGCGGGCACCCGGTGTCGGCCGCGGTGGCGATGGCCAACCTGGACATCTTCGAGCGCGAGGGCCTCAACCAGCGGGTGCTCGACAACGAGGCGGCGTTCCGGTCGACGCTGGAGAAGCTGAACGACCTGCCGATCGTGGGCGACGTCCGCGGCGACGGGTACTTCTACGGCATCGAGATGGTCAAGGACAAGGCGACCAAGGAGACCTTCGACGACGACGAGTCCGAGCGGCTGCTGCGGGGGTTCCTGTCCAAGGCACTGTTCGACGCCGGGCTGTACTGCCGGGCCGACGACCGCGGCGATCCGGTCATCCAGCTCTCCCCGCCACTGATCGTCGGGCAGCCGGAGTTCGACGAGATGGAGCAGATCCTGCGCTCGGTGCTCACCGAGGCCTGGACTCGGCTGTAGCACCCGGCTAGCTCATCGCGTGATGGTCGAGTCAGTTCGGCTCACCTACCAGCTACTACTACCGCGGATGTGTTCGAAGATCAGGTTCGTCTCGGTGAGTGCGACGTCGGGGTTGCCGCTGAGGTTCACCACCACGAAGTCGCGCAGGTTCTCGGTGCTCGTCGCCGCGATGTGCACGTAGAAGTCGACGGCGCCGGCCAGGAAGAACACGTTGAGCACCTCGGGTAGCTCGGCGACCTGGGCCGCGAACTCGCTGATGTGCCCCCGCGCGTGTGACTGCAACCGAACGGCGATCATCGCCTGGATGGGCCGACCGAGGGCGACCGGATCGATGTCGGCGTGGTAGCCGCGGATCACGCCGCGCTCGCGTAACGACCGGATCCGCCCCAGAGCGGTCGAGGGCGCGACGCCCACCCGCTCGGCCAGTGCGTTGTTGGGCACTCTCGCGTCATCGGCCAATACGCGCAGTATGCGGTGATCAACAGTGTCCAATTCTGCGCCTCGAATATTGTTCGAGCGACCCGCGCCAGTGTGTCGCGGCGATGAACTTCTTGTTGCCATGACGTCAATCTAACGAATCATCCTCAGCTGTGTGGCGTTCGGCTTCGCGATGATTCATGATTTTGGCATATTCCTCGCCAGCCAACGACAGTCTGTGGAGGCACTGACGTGAAGGTCGGTATTCCTACCGAGATCAAGAACCACGAATATCGGGTGGCAATCACGCCGTCCGGTGTGCACGAGCTAGTGGCCGGCGGCCACGACGTCTACGTTCAGCGCGACGCCGGCGTGGGCTCGTCGATCCCGAACGAGGCCTACCTGGCCGCGGGCGCTCGCATCCTCGACACGGCCGACGAGGTCTGGGGCGCCGGTGAGCTGATCCTCAAGGTCAAGGAACCCATCCCGGACGAGTACCACCGCATGCGCAAGGACCAGGTGCTGTTCACCTACCTGCACCTCGCCGCGTCCCAGGAGTGCACCGACGCGCTGCTGGCCGCCGGCACCACCGCCATCGCCTACGAGACGGTGCATCTGCCCGACGGCTCGCTGCCGTTGCTGGCCCCGATGTCCGAGGTGGCCGGGCGGCTCGCGCCGCAGGTCGGCTCGTACCACCTGATGCGTCAGGGCGGCGGACGCGGCGTGCTGATGGGCGGCGTGCCCGGCGTCTACGCGGCGAAGGTTGTCGTGATCGGCGCCGGCGTCTCGGGTCAGAACGCCGCCGCGATCGCGCTCGGCATGCAGGCCGAGGTGCTGCTGCTCGACCGCAACGTCGGCCGGCTGCGGCAGATGGACGCGATCTACCAGGGCCACTGCCAGACCGTCACGTCGAACTCCTACGAGATCGAGCAGGCCGTTCTCGACGCCGACCTGGTGATCGGCGCGGTACTGATCCCGGGGGCGAAGGCGCCCAAGCTGATCACCAACGAGCTGGTCTCGCGGATGAAGCCGGGCTCGGTGCTCGTCGACATCTCCATCGACCAGGGCGGCTGCTTCGAGGACTCGCGTCCCACGACGCACGCCGAGCCGACCTACCGTGTGCACGACTCCGTCTTCTACTGCGTGGCCAACATGCCCGGCGCGGTGCCGCACACCTCGACCTACGCGCTCACCAACGTGACGCTGCCCTACGCCGTCGAGCTCGCGAACCGGGGCTGGCAGGACGCGCTGCGTCGCGACCCGGCGCTGGCCCTCGGCCTCAATACCCACGACGGCGCGCTCACCAACGCACCGGTCGCCGAGGCCCACGGGTACGACTCGGTCACCCTGGCCGAGGCCATCGGCTGAGCCCCCCACGTCTGGGTCCACCGTCGTCCAGTTGAGTGGCGCGTTATCACTCGAGTGGCGCGTTATAACGCGCCACTCGACCCGCAACGCGCCACTCAACTGAGACCATCGCCGCGTGACCGACCAATTCTCGCTCTGGCACGACACGGTGCCCGGTGGCGTCGACCGGCGCCCCGCTCTGCGAGGATCGTCCACCGTCGACGTCGCCATCGTCGGCGGTGGATTCACCGGGCTCTGGACGGCGTACTACCTGCTCGGGGCCGACCCGACCCTGCGCGTCGCCGTCGTCGAGCAGGAATACGCCGGATTCGGCGCCTCCGGGCGCAACGGTGGCTGGTGCTCGGCCCTGTTTCCGGTGAGCGCCTCGACCCTGGCGCGCGAGCACGGGCATGACGCCGCCGTCGCCCAGTACGCCGCGATGCGCGACGCGGTGGCCGAGGTCGTCCGGGTCGCCGACTCCGAGGTGATCGACGCCGACATCGCGCCCGGCGGGACGGTCGTGATCGCCCGCTCGGACCCGCAGTTGGCCCGCGCCCGGGCCGAGGTGGACGAGGCGCAAGAGTTCGGCATCGAGCTCGACCTGCTCGATGCCGGCGCCGCCCAGGCCCGACTCGGCGCTACCTCCGTACTAGGGGGTACGTACACGCCGCACTGCGCGGCGATCCATCCGGCCAAGCTGGTGCGGGGGCTGGCCGCGCGGGTGGAGGCGCGCGGCGCGACGATCTACGAGGACACCCGGGCGACCCGCATCGAGCCGCACCTCGTGACCGCCGCCACCGGCGATCTGCACGCGGAGGTGGTCGTGCGCGCCACCGAAGGATATACAGCCCGGCTGCCGGGCCTTCGGCGGGCGATCGCCCCGGTCTACTCGCTCATGATCGCCACCGCTCCCCTACCCGACTCGGCGTGGAGCGAGATCGGCCTCGCCGAACGCGAGACGTTCTCCGACTTCCGACACCTGATCATCTACGGGCAGCGCACCGCCGACGGTCGGCTCGCGTTCGGCGGCCGGGGAGCGCCGTACCACTTCGGATCGCGAATCGCGCCGTCCTTCGACCGGGCGCCCCGCGTCTTCGCGGCGCTGCAGACCACGCTGGCCGAGCTGTTCCCGGTGGTGCGCGACGCGCCGATCACGCATCGCTGGGGTGGCCCCTTGGGCGTCAGCCGCGACTGGCACGCGTCCGTCGGCCTGGATCGGGCGACCGGCATCGCCTGGGCCGGCGGCTATGTCGGCGACGGGGTCTCGACGACGAATCTCGCGGGCCGCACGCTCACCGACCTGATCGTGGATCGACGCTCGCCGCTGGTGGAGCTGCCCTGGGTGGGCCATCGCTCGCGGCGGTGGGAATCCGAGCCACTGCGGTGGCTCGGAGCGAATGCCGGCCTGCGCGCCATGACCTGGGCGGACGCCGCCGAGAACCGGCGCGGGCGCTCCTCGGGGGCGGCGTCGGTGGTGAACCGCATAATCGGCCGATGAGCAGGACCACCATCACCCGGCTTTCGCGCAAGGCCAGCCAGGATCGGACCGAACTCGATCAGCTGCTCGACACCGTCCACATAGGACACTTCGCGATCGTCGCCGACGACGGGCATCCCGTCGTCCTGCCGACCGCAGTGGTGCGCGACGGCGATCGCGTGCTGGCCCACGGCTCGACCGGATCGGGGTGGCTGCGCCGTCTGGCGACCGGAGCGCCCACCAGTCTCGCGGTGACCGCCTTCGACGGGCTCGTCGTGGCCCGCTCGGCCTTCGAGTCCTCGATGCGCTATCGCAGCGCGGTGCTGTTCGGGCGCTGCGCGACGATCACCGATCCGGACGACAAGCGCCGCGCGCTCGATGCCATCACCGATGGCTTGATTCCCGGACGGAGCACCGAGGTGCGCGCGTCCACGCCGAAGGAACTGGCGGCGGTGCTTCTGCTGGCCCTGCCGATCGACGAGTGGTCGCTCAAGGTGTCCGAGGGTTGGCCGGACGATCCGGAGGCCGACATCGCCGGTGACGCGTGGGCCGGCGTGCTGCCCGTCATAGAGCGCTACGGCCAACCGCTGCCGGCCCCGGACCTACGCGCCGGCATCGACCTACCAGAGTCCGTGCGCCGGCTGGTTCCGTGACGGCCACCCTGCGCCTGGCCGCCCCCGAGGACGCACCGGTGATCGCCGAGCTGTGCCGGGCATCCGTCCTCGAATTGTTCCCGGCGTACTACGACAGCCAGCAGACGGCCAGCTCGTCGGTCCATACGGCCGCGCTCGACCGCACGCTGATCGACGACGGCACCTACTTCGTCCACGACGTGGACGGCGACCTCGTGGCGTGCGGTGGCTGGAGCCGGCGCAACAAGCTCTACAACGCGACCGATGCCGGCGCGGACGACCGGTTGCTCGATCCACAGCACGAGCCGGCCCGGATCCGGGCGATGTTCGTGCGGGCCGACTGGACACGGCGGGGACTCGGGCGGGCGATCCTCGAGGCGTGCGTCGACGCGGCTCGGGCCGAAGGCTTCCGGACCCTGGCGCTCATGGCGACGCTGCCCGGCGTACCCCTCTACGAGGCCTTCGGCTTCGTCGCGGTCGAGCGAGCTGTGCTCACCCTGCCCGACGGCGTTCAGGTCGACGCCGTCGCGATGCGCCGGCCCATCGACGAACAGCCGGGCTAGGCCAGGGCTAGGCCCGGTAGCGCAGGCCGTCCAGGGCGATCAGCAGGATCCGGTCGAGCTGATCGGGTTCGGCGTACTTGACCATCGAGATGCCACTGACCATGCGTACGACGTCGGTGAAATCGGTATCGGGCCGCACCGAGCCGTCCTCCTGGGCGCGCGCCAGCAGTGGCTGACCGACCTGCCAGATCGCATCGTGGCACTGGCGGAACAGCGGGGAGTCCATCCCTATGACGGCCAGCAGTTCCTCGGAGAGGGCCCGCTTGGCCTGGGCGTAGGCGACGAAGCGCCGCAGCCAGGCGACGAGCGCATCCCACGGGGACAGGTCCGAGAAGTCGGCAACGGAGGCGGCCAGCGCCTCGACCTCCTCGACGTAGACAGCCTGCAGCAGGTCGTGACGGGTCGGGAAGTGTCGGTACAGCGTGCCGATACCGACGTCGGCGCGGCGGGCGATTTCTTCCAGTGAGGCCGAGCTGCCGAGCTCGGTGAACGCCGCGCGCGCGGCCTCGATCAGCTTGTCGTAGTTGCGTCGCGCGTCAGCTCGTTTCGGTCGCTGGATCAGCGCCTCGCCGGTGGCTGTCGTCGCTGTCATCGAACTCGTCTCCAAAATCCACTTGCGAACCGGAGGGACCCTCCGTATTGTTTGCGGAGGCAGCCTCCACTTTAACACGCTTCCGCTCCATCCCGAAGGGATCGATCAACCCCATGACTTCGTCTGTGACCGCAGCGCCGCCGGATCGCCGGCCGACCATCGCGCGCAGTGCGTCGACGATCGCACTAGTTCTCATCCTCACGTGCCAGCTGATGGTGATCCTGGACGCGACGATCGTCACCATCGCGCTGCCCGACATCCGTAACACCTTGCACTTCTCCTCCACCAGCCTGTCGTGGGTGCAGAACGCCTACAGCCTCACCTTCGGCGGCCTGCTACTGCTCGGCGCTCGCGCCGGCGACATTCTCGGTCGTCGTCGGGTCTTCATCGCCGGCATCGTCCTGTTCACCACCGCGTCGCTGCTCGGCGGCCTCGCTCAGTCCTCAGAGTGGCTCCTCGCCGCCCGGGCCGCGCAGGGCGTCGGCGCCGCGATCGCCGCGCCGTCCACCCTGGCGCTGCTCACCTCGAGCTTCGCCGAAGGCCCGGCCCGGATGCGCGCGATCAGTCTGTACAGCGCTGTCACCTCAGGCGGTGCGAGCGTCGGGCTCGTCCTCGGCGGCGTGCTCACCGACTGGGCGTCCTGGCGTTGGTCGCTGATCATCAACGTCCCGATCGGCATCGTCCTGGTGCTGCTCGCCCCGCGCTACCTGCCCGAGACCGAACGCCAGCCGGGTCGCTTCGACCTCGCCGGCGCGATCACGTCGACGGTGGGCATGGCCTCGCTCGTGTACGGCTTCGTGCGGGCGGCCTCTGACGGCTGGTCCGACCCGATAACGGTGACGGCGTTCGTCGCGGGCGTCACGTTACTGGCGCTGTTCGTCCTGGTCGAGTTGCGGGCGGCGCAGCCGATCACGCCGCTGAGAATGTTCACCAGTCGCGAGCGCAGCAGTTCGTATGTCGCCCGGCTGCTACTCGTCGGCGGCATGTTCGGCATGTTCTTCTTCATGACGCAATTCCTGCAGGGCGTGCGCGACTACAGCGCGCTCAAGGCCGGCTTCGCGTTCTTGCCGATGACGGTCGCACTGTTCGCGATGGTGCGCACCGTGCCCAAATACATCGCCCGCATCGGCGCCAAGCACCTGATGGTGGTCGGCGTCGGCCTCGCGCTGGTGAGCATGACCTGGCTGTCGAGGATCACGTCGCACACGCAGTACTTCCCCGGGATCGTCGTGCCGATGTTCCTGCTCGGCCTGGGCATGGGCGTCGCCTTCATCCCGCTGACCACGGCGTCGCTGGCCGGCGTCGAGCCCCGTGACGCGGGCGCCGCGTCGGGCCTGGTCAACGTGATGCAGCAGGTGGGTGGCGCCCTCGGGCTGGGCATCCTCGTCACGGTGTTCGGCACCGCGAAGAACAACGCCGCGCACCACCCGGTGGCCGGGCTCTCGCCCGTGGCCGAACAGCACCACGAGACCGCGCACGCCATCGCGGCGGCCTTCACCGGATCGGCGGTGTTCCTCGCGCTCACCTTCGCCGTGATCGTCTTCGCGATCCGCGTTCGGCCGCCGCGGGTGGAAGCCGCGGGCGCGATGGCGCCGGCCGACGCGGTGGAGGCCGCCGGCGAACCGGCCTGACGGCCTGACTAGACGCGACGAGCCGGCCAGCGCATGCTGGCCGGCTCGTTCGCTATCTCGCTCAGCTCTTTTCGACGAACGCGCGCAGCGATTCGAGGTAGGTGCGCTCGGACGGGCCGAGGTCAGCGGCCGACCCGAGCGCGAGCACCGGGCGCACCGTGTTCGGATCGAGCCGGTTCCACGCCTGCAGGATGTAGACGGCGTGCAGCTGCGCCTCCCGGGCGTCCCCATCGACCTCGCCGACGGCGGCGCGCACCAGGGCCGCGGTGAGCTCGCGAGCCTGGTCCGGGGTCAGCGAGTCCGGGAAGTCGGTGGTGGCCTCGGCCGCGTTCTCCCGGTCGTCGGCGACCGGGCTGCGCAAGCCGTCCAGGACTTCCTGGATCGTGGCGGAGGGGATGGTCACGGTGCCTCCCACGGGACCGGGATGTGCGGGGGCCACGGGATGTGGGTGTTGTTCGCGGCCTTGGGGTTGTAGTCGGGGCTGTCCGGGTTCAGCTCGCTGGGCTTGTACCGCTTGCCGTCCGAGCCGATGTAGTGGCCGTCGTGTTCCACGCGGTAGACGGGACCCTTGCTCGCGTGGGTGCCCGGCGGGGCGGACGGGTCGCGGCCGTGCGCCCGGATCCGGACGTTCTTGCCGTTCGCGTCCTTCCAGCGGTACTCGACGCCGTCGCGGACCTTGCCCTTCACCGGCGTGAGCACACGTCGTTTCGCCCCCGGCGGCACCATGTCGAAGGGGTGCTTGCCCTGGCCCCGGGCCACCTTGCGCACCGCGGCCGGAGCTTTCTTGCCCGCGCTCTTGGAGACCTTGAATATCGCCCGCGCCACGCGGGCGAGGATCCCTTCGGCCGCCTTGGCACCGGCCTCGCCGCCCTTGACCATGAACCTCCCCCACTCAGCCGAGGATCGCGCTGATCGCTTCGTTGAAGATCAGCTGCATGAGCCGGTTGGTGATCTCCTTGAACACCGGAATCTCGAGCAGCGACGCGCCGAACGTGGGTACGGCGGTGGCGATGGCCTCGACGATCTCGATCGCCAGGGTGACGAGTTGGATGATCACATTGATCTTCAGCGCCAGCACGACGGCGGCGCAGACGATCAGCGCGGCGCCGACGGCCTGCGAGCCGTTCGCCCCGGCATGGGTGGTCTCGCTGGCCGACTGCTCGTCCTTCCAGAACTGCTGGAACGCGTCGATCGCGTCGCCGATGTTGCCGGTCCAAGCGCCCTGGGCGGCAGTGTCGGCGTTGCCGGCGGCCTGCTGGACCGCTCCCCCGAACGTGATCCAGTCCTGCCCGAGCTCGAAGAGCTTCTCCTCGTCGGACTTCGGCCAGATGTAGCCGAGGTCGTTGAGCAGATCGGCCAGCTCGCCCGGCAGCTGCATTCCCATGCCGCTACGCCTCGGTGGCCTGAACGGTGTCGGTGGTGTCCTGCTCGGTGGTGTCGTACAGATCGGCCATGGCGCCCAGCCCGTCGGCGATCTCGGCGAACCCGTCCATGGCTGAGCTGAACGAGTCGCTGGCGATACCCTCAGCCGCGCTGTACGACGCGCCGATCAGACCACCGACCAGGTCGTCGCCGAAGATGTCGCCCATGCCCTGCGCCGTGCTCTGCAGCGCCTGCCACTGCTGGGACAGCTGCTGCGCGGCCACGGTGACACCCTGGCTCGCCGTGCGCAACGAGGCGGGATCGACGTCGAAGCCGCCGGTCACTGGCGTTGCCCGTTCTCGATCAGGCGATTGACCACGTCGTCGACCACCGTGCCGAACGCGGCCATCCGACGGGCCGATTCGGTCTGCACCTCGCGCAGGGTGGCGGCGAGCGCCTCCGGATCGACGGCGCCGACCGGGCGGGCCCGGGCCCGCAGCTCGTCGATGGCAGCGTTCACCGCGATGACGAGCTGCGCGCACACCTCGTCGATGCCCTCACGCAGCAGCTTCGGGTCGACAGCGAGTTCGCTGAGCTTGCCGGCCGGCGACATGACGGCGCGTACTTGCCCGTCCGCGGCCTCGGCCGTCACTGGTTCCGGCTCGGGAACATCCGGGTCGGGCTGGGCTCCGTTGCGCACCTGATCGAGGGCCTGCCGGGCACGGTCGAACAGATCGTCGAACTCGTTGCCAGCGATGCCGCTCGTCATGCCGCGCCCCCTCGGCGTCTCGTGTTTGCCCGAGATTACCCGGACGCGGCGAGCTGTCCGCAAGCTCCATCGATCTCGCGGCCGCGGGTGTCGCGCACGGTCACGGCGACGCCATGGGCCTCCAGGCGGCGGACGAATTCACGCTCGACCGGCTTCGGCGAGGCGTCCCACTGCGAGCCCGGCGTCGGGTTGAGCGGGATCAGGTTCACGTGCGCGAGCCGGTTGCGGAGCAGGTCGCCAAGCTGGTCGGCCCGCCAGCCCTGGTCGTTCACGTCGCGGATCATGGCGTACTCGATGGAGTAGCGCCGACCGGTCCGGGCCGCGTAGGAGTCGGCCGCGGCCAGCACCTCGGCGACCTTCCAGCGCGTGTTCACCGGCACGAGGGTGTCGCGCAGCTCGTCGTCCGGGGCGTGCAGCGAGACGGCGAGGGTGACCTTGAAGCCCTCGTCCGCGAGCCGCCCGATCGCCGGCACCAGTCCGACCGTCGAGACCGTGATCGAGCGCTGGGACAGGCCGAGGCCCGACGGAGCCGGTTCGACGAGCCGACGCAACGCGGCGGCCAGCCGGGCGAAGTTGGCCAGCGGTTCGCCCATGCCCATGAACACGACGTTCGACAGCCGGGCCGGGCCGCCGGGCAGCTCGCCCCGAGCGCAGGTCCGGGCGGCGGCGACGATCTGCTCGACGATCTCGGCCGTCGACAGGTTGCGGCGCAGCCCGCCCTGTCCGGTCGCGCAGAACGGGCAGGCCATGCCACATCCGGCTTGGCTCGACACGCATACCGTGACCCGATCGGGGTAGCGCATCAGCACGCTCTCGACCAGCGTCGCGTCGTGCAGCCGCCACAGCGACTTGCGGGTGGCGCCGTCGTCGGTTTCGAGGTGCCGGACCTCGGTGAGCAGCGGCGGTAGCAGACCTTTGAGCTGCGTCCGGGCGGCAGCGGGCACATCGGTCATGGCGTCGATGTCGTTCTCGAACCGGGCGAAGTACTGCCGGGAGAGCTGGTCGGCGCGGTAGCCGGGTACGCCGAGCTCGGCGACCGCGGCACGGCGCTCGTCCTCGGTCAGGTCGGCCAGGTGGCGTGGCGGCAGGCCGCGGCGGGGGGCGTCGAACACGAGCGGCAGTGACGTCACCCGTCCAGTCTCCCTTACCGGACGGCGGCGGCCATCCGGGCGATCGCCTCGCGGATGATCGGCGCGGACGTCGCTACGTTCATTCGGGCCCAGCCGCCGTACCGCGCACCGAAACTCGGACCGGGTACCAGGGCCACACCGGCTCGGTCGAGCAGGCTGTCGGCCGGCTCACCGTCATCGAGCGCCTCGACGCCTCGTAGGTCCAGCCACGCGAGGTACGTCGCCTCGGCGCGGGTCACCCGCGCCCCGGGAAGCGCCGTCGGCACGGCCTCGTGCACCAGGCGGTGGTTGGCCTCGATGTAGACGACGGTGTCGTCGAGCCACGGCTCGCCCTCGTCGAATGCGGCCGCACCAGCGACGACCCCGGCGATGCCGGCGCGTTCGCTCAGCTCGTCGAGCGCGGCGGTATCGAAGCTCTTCCGGACGTCGCTGCTGCCGGTGATCAACACCGCCGCCTTGAGCCCGGGCACGTTCCACCCCTTGGACGCTGAGTGCAGGCACACGCCACGGGCCGCCGCCTCCGCGTCCAGGGTCGCGAACGGGATGTGCGGGGTGGCGGCGCGATCGAGGACCAGCGGCGCGTGGATCTCGTCACTGATCACCGGGACGCCGTAGCGGTCGGCGAGGCTGGCGACGGTGGTGAGCTCGTCGCGGGTGAACACCCGGCCCGTCGGATTGTGCGGGTTGCACAGCAAGATCGCCTTGGCGCCCTCACGCAGCGTCGTGGCCAGCGCATCGCCGTCGATCGTCGCGCCCACTTCGGCGTCGCGGGCCAGCGGGACGCCGGCGACGGCGCGCCGGGTCGACTCGACGGCGACGAAGAACGGCGGGTACGCGGGGATGAAGAAGGCGACCGGATCACCCGGTTGGGTCAGCTGCCCGATTGCGAATTCGACGCCGGTCATGACGTCGGGCACCGTCACGACGGCGGCGGTATCAGGTCTCCACCCGTAGCGCCGTTCGGCGAAGCGACGGAACGCTTCCTCGTGGGCCGTCCCGACCGGGTAGCCGGTGTCGCCGCGGTCGATCAGCTCGTGCAGTACCCGCCGGATCGGCTCGGCCAGCGGAAAGTCCATCTCGGCGACGAAGAGCGGAAGGACGTCCGGACCGAACTTGGTCCACTTGACGCTGCGGCGCCGGCGCAGCTCGGCGAGATCGAGGTCGTCGTAGGGATGGGTCACGCCGCGCCCTCGCGCTCGAAGGCGAAGCCGACCATCCAGTCCGGCTCGACCCGCAGGTAGACGATGTCCGAGCCGAGGTCGTCGAGCGAATGCCCGTACGTCTGGACGCAGTGGTCGTAGAAGGCAGTGAACTCCGGCGTGCCCCGGTCGAGCACCCGGGCCCGGCCGTGGCAGAACACGCCATACCCGTCGCGCGGCGTGTAGGAGACGCTGATCGCCGGACGCGCCTTCAGCTGCCGGGCCTTCGGCGACCCGCCGTCGGTCGAGAAATGCCAGTGACCGTGCATAAAGTGCCCGTCGACGGCACTGATCCGCGGCTCGCCGCGAGCGGTCACCGTTGCGAGGTTGAGCACCGCGATGCCGGTGAGGTCGGCGACCAGCTGCTCGGCGGAGAGGCGCCGCTCCGGCGCCATGATCCCGGTCAGATGCTCGGACGCACGGGCGAAGCTGGCGTCCAGCAGATCCTGCAACGCGAGGAGCTCGGAGGGCGATTCGTCCATGAACGCCACCCTGCCACCGCTATCCGACGTAGGCCGCCAGGACGAGGTAGGCGACGGCGGCGCACGGCAGCAGCGAGTCGAGGCGATCCATCACGCCGCCGTGGCCGGGCAGCAGCTTGCCCATGTCCTTGAGTCCCAGGTCGCGTTTGATCATCGACTCGCCGAGATCGCCCAGCGTGGCGGTGGCGACGATCGCGGCGCCGAACAGGGCACCCTTCCACCACGCCTCGTGGAACGTGAACACCATGATCAGCGAGCCGCACAGGCAGCAGGCGACCACCGAGCCGGCGAAGCCCTCCCAGGTCTTGCCCTTGGACACGACTGGTGCCAGCGGGTGCTTGCCGAACAGCACCCCGGTGGCGTACCCGCCGGTGTCGCTGCACACGACGGTGCCGACGAACGCGAGCACCCGGGCCGCGCCGTCGTCGGGATGGGTCAGTAGCACGGCGAATCCCGCGAGCAGCGGCAGGTACACGAGCACCAGGACCGACGCCGACACGTCGCGCAGGTAGCCCGACGCCCCGTCGGCGAGACGCCACACGGCCACCCCGCTGACGGTCACCAGCAGCGCGATCATCAGCCCGCCCGGGCCGCGGTACCAGGCGGCGATGTCCATCGCCACGCCCCCGACGAGCAGCGGGACGATAGGCGGGCGGGCCTCGACGGTGCGGATGGCCGTCACGAGCTCGTAGATGCCATACGCGACGGCGAGCACGATGATGCCGACGAAGCTCGGCCGGTAGGCGAACAGGCTGGTGATGATGAGCGCGCCGGCGCCGACGCCGACGCCGATCGCGGCGGGCAGATTGCGCCCGGCCCGTGACGTCTTGGTCGCCGGTTGATCAGCGACCGCCGGCTCGTCGGTGATGACCGCGACCGGTGCGGTGGTGGCCGAGTCGGCCGGAGGCGGAGGCACGACGGGAGGCGCAGGCCCGGCCGGCGCGTCGTCGACGGCGGCCCGGCGGTGTCGTCGTGCCCCCGGGGCCTGGCTGTATTCGGCGATCAGCGCCTTGAGGTCGACGGCGTCGGCGTCGCCGGGTTCCGGGCGCCGATGCCGAGAACCTGAGCTGCCGCCGGGAACCCGCGGGATATGACCGGTCGGACGGTCGTTCACGCCATCGTCGTCAACGACCGATCGAGCACGACGCCGCGCCGGGCGCGCGGTGCCGTCTAATCGCTCGCTGCCAGTCATCAAACCTCGAGGAGTTCAGCTTCCTTGGCCTTCACGATGTCGTCGACGTGCGCGGCGTACTTGCTCGTCGTCTTGTCGAGTTCGGCCTCGGCCCGCCGCACGTCGTCCTCGCCGGTCTCCCCGTCTTTCACCAACCGGTCGAGGACGTCCTTCGCGTGCCGTCGCACAGCCCGGATGGAAACCTTGGCGTCCTCGCCCTTGCGGTGGGCGACGCGCACCAGTTCGCGGCGGCGCTCCTCGGTCAGCTGCGGGAAGACGACACGGATGATCAGGCCGTCGTTGGTCGGGTTGACGCCGAGGTCGCTGTCGCGGATCGACTTCTCGATGGGGCCGAGCTGGGAGGCGTCATACGGCTTGATGATCGCCATCCGGGCTTCGGGCACGCTGACCGAGGCCAGCTGCGGGATCGGCGTCGCGGCTCCGTAGTAGTCGACGAGCAGCCGGTTGAACAGGTTCGGCGTGGCTCGGCCAGTGCGCAGGCCCGCGAGTTCCTCGCG
>DASXYL010000091.1:0-36935 GCA_036502575.1 Jatrophihabitantaceae bacterium
CCGCGCATATCAGTCTGACCGCGCGTCGCCAACGACACGCTCACCACCAACACGCAGCGACGAAGCACGAGACGCCGCCGGGGTCACCCCCGGCGGCGTCTCACCTTGCCACTTGACAGAACGCCCTACATATCAGCTGACCGTCAGCGTCGTGGCCGCCGAGTTGGCAGCGACGTAGTTGCTGTCACCCGTGTACTCGGCGCGCACCGTGTACTTGCCTCGCGCTCCGGGCGACACCGGCAACGACACCTTGCCGTTGACGAGGTTGCCCGAGCTGAAGATGCCCCCGCCGACGCGTCTGATGCTGATCTTGCCGGTGGGCACGACGCCACCACTGTTGGTCACGGTGACCGTTGCGGTGACCTTGCCGTGCAGCTTGACCGTCGACGCCGAGAGTTTCAGCGTCACCTTCGACGCCGATTTGAGGAACACCTTCTGCGCCTTGGCGCCCGATGCGTTGTGGAAGTGCACCATCAGGACCCCGACCGGCTTGTCGGCGTAGTAGGTGCTCGTGTCGCGACGCACCACCACCGAGCCGCCCGGCTGGTCGCTGACCAGCACGAAGCTGGTGTCGGCGGTGTACGCGCCGTAGACGGCCAGGCCCGGACGCAGGACGTCGAACGACAGCGGGTTCTGCATCTGGCCCTGGTCGTTGAACCCGATCGTGTCGATCGGGCCAGCCGACTCGTTCGAGAACGAGGCGACGCTGTACCGGATCCGGGACTGCCCGTTCGAGACCCCCGGCAGGCCACCGAGCCAGACCGGCATGACCATTGTGTCGCTGTCGAACAAGGCCGTGTCGAGATTTCCGAAGCGGCCGTTGATCGGCTCGACGTCCACCGCGGTGTTCGTGGTCAAGTCGATGAGCTCACTGACGAACACGTCCTGCCCGGAGTAGCGGGTGTTGAACACGACCGCGTCGGGATTGTTGTCCCCGTTGGTGTCGATGTAGACGTCGAACTCCTGCGTCGATGCCGGGGTGCGCCAGCGGCCGTACGTGCTGACCGCGACGTATGCGAAGCCGTCCGACAGCGGGTCGAGGCCGACCGACCGGGCCTGCGGCGCGTCGGAAGTGACGCCCACGTAGTGCAGATCGGCCGTCCGTTCGTCGCTGAAGTGCACGCAGTTGTTGAGGACTGTCGCCGAGCAGGTCGGTGCCTGGGTGCTCATCCCCTGCAGTTCGAAGCCCGCGTTGATCGAGTCGATCCGGGCGGTGCCACTGCCCTGCCCGACTCCGGTACCGGTCAACGGCAGGTTCGCCTTCTGCGTGCTGCCGGCCGGCAGAGTGAGCGAGGCCGGCTGCGACATCGTCGACGCCGGGCGCGGCGCGGAGTACACCGGCACCCGCAGCTGCACCGTCGCGCCGGCGGTCGGCGTGAACAACACCCGGCCGGACGCGTCGGCGAGGAACTCGCGAGGCAGGCCGGCCTGCGAGGTGTCCATCGTCGGGTCGATCGTCTTGCTCAGCGCCTTCGGGTTGGTGATCACCAGCGAGACGGTGAACGTCTTCGTGGCCCCGGCCGCCACGGTCAGCGTGCTGGGCGACACCTTGTACATCGTGACGCCCGGAACGACGTTCGTGAGCGTCTGGTAGCCGACGCTGTAGCTGGCGCTGGCCGATCCCTTGTTGACGACCTTGACCGTCTTGGTGATCGTCGTGGGGGCGCTCACCGCAACCGGGCCGAACGAGACGCTCACCGCGCCCGGGTCGTTCTGCACGTAGGCCAGGACGGTGTTGTCCAGGGCGGCGTCAGCCTTGATGCGGCCGGCGCCGACCCGGTTCGGGGCGTACTTGCTGCCGGTGTGGTTATCGCTCTTGCTGAGGTCCTGGCCGGCGGTGTTCATGATGTCGGCCTTGACCTCCTCCGCCGTCCAGGTTGTATGCGCGGAGTGGACCAGGGCGGCCAGCCCGGCCACCATCGGCGTGGCCATCGAGGTGCCCGACTCCGTGACGCCGCCGGTGCCCAGACCGGCGCCGGTGGAGAACACGCCGGTGCCGACGGCGGTGACGTCCGGCTTGACGTTGCCCGCGCCGCGGATGCCGCGCGAGGAACTCGCATTCACCTTGTCGTTGTTCTGCGGAAGCGTCTGCGTGAACGTGGCGGCCGACGTACCGCTGACGCTCACACCACTGGCCAGCGCCGCCCGGATCGCGTCGCCGGCCGACTTCGTGACGAGCACGCCGGGAATCGTGTCGCTGCCCGTGATGCCGGCCGCGAAGGATTCGGAGTCATCGGCGAAGACGAAGCCGACCGCGCCCGCGGTCGTGACGTTGGCGGAACGGGCAACCGAGCCACACCGGCGAGCGGTGTCGTTGTCGGTCCACTCGAGGAACGCCACTTTGCCGTTGACGGCCGCAGAGTCAGCTGCGTTGAGCGGGTCGCATCCGTCCGTGTTGGTGGATTGGCTCAGCTTGACCAGCGCGCCGGACAGATCGGGCTTGGTCGCCCAGTCATAGGCGACCGAGCGCTCAGCGCCGCACGCGTTCGCTCCGCACACCGTCGGGCTCACGGTGGCCGTGTCGAGAATGTCCTGGGCGTCAACCGAGTTGGCCACCGCGATCGGCCGGACCGCGTCACCCGGAGAGCCGCCGACGTCGTAGTAGTCGCCGCCGTTTCCGGACGCGACCGCCACCGTGATGCCGAGGCTGGCGGCGGCGTTGGCGGCCACCGAATCGCCGTCCTGGGGCGAACCGTAGTCCGAGCCCAGCGACATGTTGATGACGCTGACGTGGTCGGACGGGTCGCCGTCGCCGTTCGGGTCGCTGGCCTTGTCGATCGCTTCGGCGACGACGTTGGTCGTGCCCTCGCAGCCGAAGACCTTGTACGCGTAGAGCGTCGCCTTGGGCGCCATACCCGGGCCGATCTTCATCGTGCTGAACGGCGTGGAGTTGTTGTAGGCGCCGGCGTAAGTGCTGCCGTCCGCGTTCTCGCCGATGCCGGCCGCAGTGCCGGCGACGTGGCTGCCGTGCCCGCCGCAGTCCAGCGGGTTGGCGTCCGGCTGAGGCGTGGCGACCGCCGGATCCGTCGAGCCCGCGTCATAGGCGTCGCCGACGAGGTCCGTTCCGCCCACCACCTTGGTGCTCGGGAACAGCGACGGATCGGGCGCCTCCGCGTCGTGGGCCTTGGCGTTGTTGTAGGCGGCGACGGTGCCCGGTCCGCCGAAGTTGGCGTGCGTGTAGTCGATGCCGGTGTCGATGACGGCGATCGAGCTGCCCGCGCCAAGGTTGTTGGTGTGCGCCGTCCACGCGGCCGCTCCGCCCTGGAACGGCACGGCGTTGGCGTTGGCCAATGTCTTCGGCGCGATCGGGTACACGGCCTTAACGCCGCTGATACCCCGCAGGGCCGAGAGGTTGTTTACGTCGGTGTAGACCGCCACGGCGGCCAGGACGCTGTGCGAGCGGTAGAGGACGCGCGATCCCTTGGGCAACGCGGAGACGACCTGCGCCTGCGCATCCTTGACCCGCGAGTACTGCGCCTTCGCGGCCGACGATGCGGCCGCCTTGCCGCGCGACGCCGCCGATCCGTACGCGCTCATCGTCGACGACTGACTCAGCTTCAGCAGGAAGCCGTAGTTGCCTTTGCTCGGCACACCCGTGGGCGCAGTCGAGCCCGGCTCGCCAGTTGCGCCGTTCGGCGTGTTGCCGAGTGCGCGTGGGCGGTTCGACTCGACTCCGGTAAGCGGCAGCGAGTGCGGACGCAAGCGCGCCCCGGTCGTCGAACCGGCTCCGGCGGCACCCCCTGGCGGAGCCGGGGCGGCCGGCGCTGCGGCAGCGACAGCGGAGCTACCGGCGACGACCAGTCCGGCCACGGTTCCCAAGACGAGTGCACGACGACCAAGCGGCTTGCGGATCTTCACAGCCCTCTCCCGCGACAGGGATACGAGGCTTCGTCGCGGGCAAAGACCTACTCCCCCGAACGCGCGCGCCACCCCGAGCAGCGCGCCAGCCAGCCTTGTCGCGGCGGGGACTTTATACTGTCAAAGCACCTCGCGTCGATGGCCCGACTCTGAACCACGAGGGGCATTCGTTGCATATCGGAAGATCGTCCGAATGTTCGGCGGTGTCGGTGACTCAATCGTTGCCGTCGTGACCCCTGTCGGCCACGTTGTCCGTCGCCGTGGACACCCCGAGTCGATCGAGGAGCTCAAAGAAAAGGTCCTCGGCCATCGGGTCGGCGTGTCCGTCGCGGAACGGGAGCTCGAGTCCGGCGGAGCTGGCCGGCAGCCCAGCCTCGGCGGCCCAGGCGACGGCACGCTCCGCTGCACCCGCTGCCGGCAGGAACTGCGCGTCGATGTTCCCGCCGTCTTCGCTCAGGTACGCCGACATCGCCGCGCGATCCACGCACGTCCGCCACGGACCCGACGTCGCGCCTAGCGCTCGGACATCGACACAATCGCTGTCCATGACGAATCCGGTCAGCGCCGGTGCGTTGGTTTCCCGAACCAGATCCTCGAGCATGGCCGGCGCGTCGTCGGTAATCCAGGTGTCGAGGTACTGACCTACCTACCAGCCGTCGGCACGTCGCTCCGACCACTCCAGCCCGTCGTCTCGCTGCACGATCGCGTCCACCGTGTCCAGCGGCTGATCGGTCCGGCACACGACATACGAACCCCAGAAACCCACTACCGCCCACCCTTTTCAGCCAACCGTTGCCGCGCCCAGGTCGCGACGATGTCGTCGGGATCCTTCTGCTCTACCTGCCGCAGCAAGGTCTCCAGCTCGTCCGAAGGGCCCTCATCGACGAGCAAGACGATCAACGCCCGCTCCCGGGGGCGAACCTTGATCAGTGTCGGATCTGTTAACGGATCCCGAACCGCAGCCAGTAGATTCGACCGGTCCACGAGCCACGTCAACGTGGACAGCACGCCGCGTTCGAGAACGCGGGCCAGGATCGCCCCGCAGGCATCGCCACTGTCGATCTCCTTGAACTCCCAAAGCTGCTCGCGGCCGAACTCTCCCGCCGGCTCGTACTCCTCAGAGACCAGTAGCCGGTCGCGCCAGAAGCCCTGCGCATCGTTGATCTTCTCGGGCGGACCGCTCTCGTTCCGGCGCAGCCACTCGACCATGACCGTCGGGACGATCGCCAAGTTCACGAAGAACCCGACTGCACCTACATGTAAGCGCCACGACTGGAAATCGACGATCGCCAGATCACCGTTAGGCGCCGCCAACGAATACGTCCGCCCCCGCTTCGCAAACCCGGAGGCAGCCAGCATCGGTGTCAGATGGTTCTTCAGCATCTCGTCCAGCGGATTCACTCTTGACTCTGGTTTGCTCGTGACACGGGGGCAACCTAGCCGAGCGCGGGACGGATGTACCGGGCTATGCCCCTCCGCTCCGCGCGGTGCACCATCCACCCGCGCCCACGCCGCAAACCAAAGCGGATCGCCGTCCGACTCGATCTCGCGCAACTGCGCTTCGAGCTCCTCCGGCGAGCACGCCGAGGACGATCAGCACGGCTCCGCCTCCCGGCGCCACCCGAGCCAGCAGGGCTCAATCGTTGCCGTCGTGACCCCTGTCGGCCACCTCGTCGGAATGCCGGGACTTGCTGCGCAGGTCCTTCAAGTCGCGGCCGCGGCGGCTGCGCGAGGTGACGAGGTACTGCAGACCGCCGACGATGACGACGGCGACAAGCACGCCGATCAGGGTCGCGCCACGGAATCCGGGGGCCTGGTCGTCGAGGGTGCGCTGGCCGGCGTGTGAGCCTTTGCCGTTGCCGAGCACGATGCCGAGCGTCATCAGGTTCGGCGCGGCCAGGATCAGCGCGCCGATGACGATGCCGACCTTCCACTTCCAGTTGAAGCGCTTGCGCAGAGCCTGGCGGGCGACGACGAGGGGCAGCACGGTGAACAGGATCCCGTAGAAGAGCCCCCACCAGACGCCGCCGCGGAACTTGCCGTCCGACTGGGAGCCCACCCGGTGCGACCACCACCGAGGCAAGAACGCCGCCGCGAAGAAGTACCCGAGAACGAGCAGGACGATGCCCACGGCGCTGAGGATCACGCGGCGTTTCAGCGGAGATGCTGCCCGCGCCGCTTCCTCCGAGTCGCTCATGCGGGAATCATGGCAGCGAATCGGCCGTGGTCAACTTTCGCACCGCCCGGTTCATCATCGAGCGGGTCACGGCATCGTGCAGCAGCCGCACCGGCGTGAAGTACAGCTGGCCCCGCCAGCCTTTGAGGGCAACGGCCGTCGTGACGTGGAGGAGCCCGTCCGCCGCCCGGACGCCGGCGGCGAAGTGCAGGTGGACGTCGTCGGTGTCGATCAGCGCCTCATCGCCCACCACCCGGTCGACGGCGAGCATCTGCGGATTGCCGGGAGTGATCCGCAACAATCGCACGGCCCCCTCGCGGATCACGAAGAGCGCCTTCACCCACGACGGCACGGTTCGGCTGTCGAAGATCGCCTTCGCCCACACCTCGGGGTCGCTCGTCAGGCCGGCCGGGATCGCCACCGTCGTGGTCGAGGCCCAGTCCGGACGCGGCACGATTTCGAAAACGGCCGACATTTTCTCCTCCATACGCCGAGGTATGGTCGTGATGTATACGCTAGCGTACGGGTGTGCCCACCGCTAGCTCCCGTCTCAGCCGCGACTCATGGATCGACGCCGCCCTCGAGATCCTGTTGCAATCCGGCCCCGACGCCGTCGCCGTCCAGCCCCTCGCCCGGCAGCTCGGCGCGACGAAGGGCTCCTTCTACTGGCACTTCACATCGCGCGACGACCTGCTCCGAGCGACGCTCGAACGCTGGGAAACCGTCGCCACCGACGACGTGATCGCCTCGGTCGAGGCGAAGTCGGACGACCCCCGAACCCGGGCCGAGCTGCTCTTCGAGGACGTGACGACCGGCCGGCACCCGGGCGAGCTGTTGCTGCTGGCGGGCACCGAACATCCCGACGTGGCCGCCGCCGTCGAGCGGGTGACCAACCGGCGGATCGAATACGTCGCCCGGTTGCTGCGCAGCACCGGGCTCACGGCGGCCGCCGCGCACCGCCGCGCGACCCTGGCCTACGCCGCCTACCTCGGGCACGCCCAACTCGTGCTCTCGGTGCCGGGCGTCCTGCCGCAGAACACCCGGGGCCGCCGAGCCCTCATCACCGAGCTGGCCGAGGTGGTACTGCCCTAATCCGGTTGGCCGGGCCGGTAACGTCGTTAGACCGTGAGCGACGATCCCACTCTCCTGGCCGAGCGCGCCCATCTCGACGTTGCTCGACGCTGCCTGGACGCCATGCAGGCCGACGCGGCGGGCATCACCGACGTCGGCGGCGACGCCTTCTCGAGCGAGAGCCTGGGGCGGATGCGGGCCGAGCGGCTCGAGGCACTCGCCGCCGATCCGGACGCCCCGCCGTTCTTCGGCCGTATCGACCGCGACAACGGCGAAACATCCGGCGAAGCTTGCGAGCCGAACATCGAGGTACTGCACATCGGACGCCGGCACGTGCGCGACGAGGCCAACGATCCGATCGTCATCGACTGGCGGGCCCCGATCAGCCGCTCGTTCTACCGGGCGACGCCGGCCGACCGGATGGGTGTCACGCTGCGCCGCCGGTTCGGCTTCCACGACGGACTGATCTCCAGCTACGAGGACGAACACCTCGACCACGGCGAGGCCCTGGGGCTGCGCTCCGATCTGCTGCGCGAGGAGATCGAGCGTCCCCGCGTCGGGCCGATGCGCGACATCGTCGCCACCATCCAGCCCGACCAGGACGAGCTGGTGCGCGCCGACCTCGACACCTCGCTGTGCATCCAGGGTGCGCCCGGCACCGGCAAGACAGCGGTGGGCCTGCACCGCGCGGCGTACCTGCTCTACACCTACCCGGCCCGGCTGCGCCGCTCCGGCGTGCTCGTCGTCGGACCCAACCGGGCGTTCCTGCACTACATCGCCCAGGTGCTGCCGGCGCTCGGCGAGGGCGGCATCCAGCAGTCCACAGTGGACGAACTCGTCGCGCACGCGCCGGTCCGCGCGACCGAGGACGCCGCGCTCGCGACCCTCAAGGGCGATGCCCGCCTGGCCGACGTCCTGCGCCGGGCCGTGTTCTCGCACGTGGCCCGCCCGGCAGACGACGTGGTGGCGCTGGTCGGAACGAAGCGCTACCGCATCCCGGCCCAGCACCTGCGCCGCTACGTGGACGATGCGCGGCGAGCCGACGTGCGCTGGTCGGTGGTACGCGAGCGGCTGCGCGCCCAGGTCGCCGAGGACGTGCGGCGTCAGCGCGAGGACGCCGGCGGGGCGCCGTCCGACGCCGAGACCGCTCGCCTGGCTCGCTCGGCCGCCGTCCGCGAGTTCGTCGACAGCGTGTGGCCGGCGTTAGATCCGCTTGCTCTGCTTACCAGGTTGTACAGCGACACTGCCTTTCTCGAACGATGCGGGCGGGTGCTCACCGACGACGAGCGCGCGCTGCTGCACCGCCCGGCGCGCTCACAACGCTGGACCGCCGCCGACGCCGTGCTCATCGACGAGCTGGCCGCCCTGCTCGACGGCGCCGAATCCTACGTCCACGTGGTGGTCGACGAGGCCCAGGATCTGTCACCGATGCAGTGCCGCGCCGTCGCCCGCCGCTGCCCGCTCGGCTCGGTCACGGTGCTGGGCGACCTGGCCCAGGCGACCACCCCGTGGGCGCCCGGATCGTGGCCGGTCACGCTGCGGCACCTGGGCCACGACGGCGCAGCGGTGCGTCCCCTGACCGCCGGGTATCGCGTGCCGGGCGAGGTGCTCGAGGTGGCCAACCGGCTGCTGCCGCACATCGCCGACGTCCCGCCGGCCACGTCCATACGTCAAGGTGCGGACGCGCTGTCCTATACGGACGACCTCGTCGGCGCCGTGCGCCGGAGCCTCGACGTCGAAGGCTCCGTGGGTGTGATCGTCCCGGACGCGCGGGCCGACGCCACACTGCGCGCTCTGGCGGCCGCCGGCATCGCCGCCGAGAGCCTAGACGAGGAGGACGACCCGCGGGTGAGCGTCGTCCCGGCGACGTCGGCCAAGGGGCTCGAGTTCGACTCGGTGGTGCTCGTCGAGCCGGCCGAGATCGTCGCCGCGGAACCGACCCGCCCGGCCGGGCTGCGCCGGCTCTACGTCACGCTGACCCGGGCGGTGTCGCGGCTGACCGTCGTGCACACCCAGCCGCTGCCGGAGGAGCTCAGCGCGCCGAACGGCGCCCGATCGGGCGACGCGATCTGAGCACGACGGGTGCTCGGGTGCTGAGCGCTCATTACGGTCGAGCTCGTGATGATGGATCGGTCCTAACTCCCCGGCTTATCCCGCCCGTGCTCGCCGCTGTGTTGGCGTGCGGGCGATGGCCGGGATGTCGGGCACCTCTCGCCAGCGGGGTGAGTCGCCGACCACGCCCGGGTGCAGGGCGTTGATCCGCAGTGGCGCGAGCTCCCAGAGCCACCCCAGTGCGGGCCCTAGCTCCGATCGCGCAACGTTCGGCGGTGCTAGGCCGCCAGGAGTTGCGCGATCTGGGCGATGACGGCGTCCGGATGCCGGGTGAGCATCGCCCAGGTCACCCGGAGCACCCGCCATCCCGCCGCGATCAGCTCGTTCTGCCGGACGCGATCGTCCTCGAATCGGTCCGAACCGTCGCCGTGCGTGCGTCGCCCGTCGACCTCGACGGCGAGACGATGCTCGGGAAACGCGACGTCGAGGTACCGGACGCCGCTCGGCAGCCGCACGACGTATTGCGGCGTCCACCCGGCCAGGTCCGCGCGTCGCAACAGCCGATGCAGCCGGCGCTCGGACTCGGCGTGTGCACCCGGTTCGAGGTCACCGAGTAGCCGCCGGATCTGCCCGTTGCCGGTACGTCCAGTGCCGGCCCGCAGATCCGCGTCCAGGTCGTACTCGGTGAGCCAGCCCCGCTGCAACGCCCGATCGAACAGATCCCGGGCGACGGAGAGCGACTCGATACGCAGCAA
Source organism: Jatrophihabitantaceae bacterium (assembly GCA_036502575.1). GTDB lineage: Bacteria > Actinomycetota > Actinomycetes > Mycobacteriales > Jatrophihabitantaceae > DASXRA01. Next base: position 9,913 of record DASXYL010000091.1, read on the forward strand.
ATCGATCACGGTGCGGGTTCGATCAGTGACGCGCAGCCCGTCGAACCGCAGGTGGTGCAGGCGCCCTAGCGGGACGCGATGGGTGTGCACACAGGGAACAGAGCGCCGGTAGCGGCGATCCGCGACCGTCACATGCACGGTCGTTAACGGGCCTACCGGCAGTTTCCACAGGGCGGCGGCCGAGCGATGGCTGATAACTCCGCCCGACCACAGCTGCGCCGTCCAGAGTCGCTGCCGCGTCGACGACTCGGCCGGACGGGCCGCGTACACCCCGGGCAAGAGCTCCAGCAGCTCGCGGCGGCGCACCAGCCCATCGATCCGATCCTCACTCACCCCGCAGCGGGCGAGCTGCCGGCGCGAGACCACCCCGGCCTGCCGCCGAGCAAGGTCGCGCCAATCCACAGCGCCAGCCTGGCGGATTCCGCCGGCCGTGAGCGAAAGTTATCCACAGTCACCGATCGCGCAACGTTCGGCGGTGACAGACCGCCCTACGTTGCGCGATTCGAGGTGGCGGGGGAACTAGGCCCCGCTCGGCCCGGATATGGTAGGAACCCCTGGGCAAATCCGCAGGTGCGCCATCCCTGTACCAACGGGTTGCCCAGTAATCGCCAGGCCGCACGCCGCGGAGACCCCGCACCCGTGCTCTGACGCGAGGAGCGTTCGCATGTCCGTAGGATCCGACGTATCGACAGCCCTGCCGGCCGTCCCCCCCGAGCCGGACATGGTCCAGCTCCTGACGCCCGAAGGCGTGCGCGTCGAGCACCCCGACTACCCCCTCGACATCACCGACGACGAGATCAAGTCGCTGTACCGCGACCTGGTGCTCGTCCGGCGTATCGACACCGAGGCCATCGCGCTGCAACGGCAGGGCGAGCTGGGCCTGTGGGCCAGCCTGCTCGGCCAGGAGGGCGCCCAGGTCGGCGCCGGCCGCGCGCTGCGCCAGCAGGACATGTCGTTCCCGACCTACCGCGAGCACGGGGTGGCCTGGTGCCGCAACGTCGACCCGCTGGTGCTGCTGGGCCTGTTCCGCGGCACCAACCTCGGCGGCTGGAACCCCGCTGACAACAACTTCAACCTCTACACGATCGTCATCGGCGCGCAGACGCTGCACGCGGCCGGATACGCGATGGGCGTCGTCCGTGACGGCGCGGTCGGTACCGGCGACCCGAACCGCGACACCGCGGTCCTGGCCTTCTTCGGCGACGGCGCCTCCAGCCAGGGCGACGTCAACGAGTCCTTCGTGTGGGCGGCGGCCGACAACCTGCCCATCGTCTACTTCTGCCAGAACAACCAGTGGGCGATCTCGGCACCGGTCACCACGCAGAGCCGGGTGCCCATCTCGCGCCGGTCGAGCGGCTTCGGCTTCCCCGGCATCCGCATCGACGGCAACGACGTCCTGGCCTCGCTGGCCGTCACCCGCAAGGCGCTCGACCAGGCCCGTAGCGGCCAGGGGCCGACGCTGATCGAAGCGTTCACCTACCGGATGAACCCGCACACCACGTCCGACGACCCGACCCGCTATCGCCTCGCGGCCGAGACGGAGACGTGGAAGCTGAAGGATCCGATCGAGCGCGTGCGGGCCTACCTGGCCCGCGAGGTGGGCGTCGAGCACGAGTTCTTCGAGGCGATCGACCGCGAGTCCGAGGCGATGGCCGAGCACGTGCGGGCCGGCTGCCGGGCGCTGCCCGACCCGGAGCCGCTGTCGGTGTTCGACCACGTCCACGTCGAATTGACCGACGAGCTGCGCGAACAGCGTGAGGCGTTCGCCGCGTACCTCGCGTCCTTCGAGGTCGAGGTCGCTGGAGGTGCAGCATGAGCCCGATCATGTTGGCGAAGGCGCTGAACGAAGGGCTGCGCCGCTCGCTCGAGGACGACCCCAAGGTCATCATCATGGGTGAGGACGTCGGCAAGCTCGGCGGCGTATTTCGCGTCACCGACAGCCTGCAGAAGGACTTCGGCGAGGCCCGCGTGTTCGACACGCCCCTGGCCGAGTCGGGCATCATCGGCACCGCCGTGGGATTGGCGATTCGCGGCTACCGGCCGGTGTGCGAGATCCAGTTCGACGGCTTCGTCTACCCCGGCTTCGACCAGATCGTCAGCCAGGTCGCCAAGATGCACAACCGGTCCAACGGCCAGCTGAAGATGCCGATCACGATCCGCATCCCCTACGGCGGAGGCATCGGCGCGGTCGAGCACCACTCCGAATCGCCCGAGGCGTACTTCGCGCACACGGCCGGGCTCAAGGTCGTCACCTGCTCGAACCCGTCCGACGCGTACTGGATGATCCAGCAGGCCATCAAGTCCGACGACCCGGTGATCTTCTTCGAGCCGAAGCGGCGCTACTGGGTCAAGGGCGAGCTGGCCGACGAGCCGGACCCACTGCACCAGGCGCGCATCGCCCGTCCCGGCCGGGACGCCACGATCGTCGCGTACGGCCCGATGGTGGCCACCGCGCTCGAATCGGCCACCGCAGCCGAGAAGGACGGCCACGACCTCGAGGTGATCGACCTACGGTCGATCTCGCCGATCGACACCGCTACGGTCGTGGAGTCGGTGAAGCGAACGGGCCGGCTGGTCATCGTCCACGAGGCGTCGGTCAGCCACGGGGTCGGCGCCGAGCTCGCCGCCCGGGTGCAGGAGAAGGCGTTCTACTCACTCGAGGCACCGGTGCTGCGGGTCGGGGGATTCGACACCCCCTATCCGGCCAGTCGCCTCGAGGAAGAGTGGCTGCCGAACGTCGATCGCATCCTCGACGCCGTCGACCGTTCGCTGGAGTACTGATGTCTGAGCTCAAGTCGTTCAAGATGCCCGACGTCGGCGAAGGCCTGACCGAGGCCGACATCATCACCTGGTCGGTGAAGCCCGGCGACACCGTCACGGTGAACCAGATCATCGTCGAGGTCGAGACCGCCAAGGCGGCCGTCGAGCTGCCCTCGCCGTACGCCGGGGTGGTCACCGAGCTGCACGCCGCCGAGGGCGAGACCGTCGATGTCGGCCGCCCGATCATCACGATCGACACCGCCCCCCAATCCGATTCTGGTTCGGATGCTCCACCTACCGTGGCTTCCGAACCACAATCGCCGGTCGAGGAGCGCCCGGAGCCCAGCGTCATCGGCGAGGATTACGCCGCGCCGCCGGAGCGCCAGTCCGTGCTGGTCGGCTACGGCCCGCGTTCTGGCGGGACGACGAGCCGCCGGCCCCGCAAGCAGCCACCGGTCGACACCCCGCCAGTCGAGACGCCGTCGGCGAACCCGGCGTTCAACGTCACGCCGACGCCGACGCCGGCCGATGCCCCCGAGGCGCGCCATCGCGTGCTAGCCAAGCCGCCGGTGCGCAAGCTGGCCAAGACGCTCGGCGTCGACCTCGACACGGTGGCGCCCACCGGCCCCAACGGCTCGGTGTCCCGCGAGGACATCGAGCAGGCGGCGAGCGCCCCCACCGTGTCGGCCCCGACCGCCACCCCCACCGTCCCCACCGGGCGCGAGACGCGGATCCCGATCAGGGGCGTGCGCAAGCACACCGCAGCCGCCATGGTGGCCAGCGCCTTCACCGCCCCGCACGTCACCGAGTTCATCACCATCGACGTCACCCCGATGATGGAGCTGCGCGAGCGCGTCGCCGCCCGATCCGAATTCCGCGACGTCAAGGTGTCGCCGCTGCTGTTCGTGGCCAAGGCGGTCCTGCTCGCGGCGAAGCGCACCCCCGAGATCAACGCCTCGTGGGACGACGCGGCCGGCGAGATCGTCCTCAAGCACTACGTCAATCTCGGCATCGCGGCGGCCACCGATCGCGGGCTGATCGTCCCCAACATCAAGGACGCCGACCAACTCTCACTCGTCGACTTGGCCCGCGCCATCGGGGCGCTGACCGAGACGGCGCGCGCCGGCAAAACATCACCGGCCGAGATGTCCGGCGGCTCGATCACGATCACCAACATCGGCGTCTTCGGCATCGACACCGGCACCCCGATCCTCAACCCCGGCGAGGCCGGCATCGTGGCGTTCGGGGCGATCCGCAAGATGCCCTGGGTCGTCGACGATCAGATCGTGCCGCGCTGGGTCACCCAGCTATCGGTGTCGTTCGACCACCGCATCGTCGACGGTCAGCAGGGCTCGCAGTTCCTCGCCGACGTCGCCGCTGTACTGGCCGACCCGGCAATGGCGTTACTGCTCTAGCGGATTAGCTGGCCGCGGCGAGGTCGCCGGGCTTGCCGACCTGGATCAGCTGGCCGGTGCGCTCGACGTCGTAGACGAACCCGCGGATGGCGTCGGTGTGCAGCAGGAACGGGTCGGCGCGCAGCTCGGCGAGGGCGGCGAGCAGGTCGCCCTCGAGGTCGAGGAAACCGTGCACCTGCCAGTCGGCGTGCTCGCCGACCTCAGCGGCCAGGTCGTCGCGCAACGCCTCGTCCAGGCCGAGCATGCCGCAGCCGGTGTGCCGGATGACGACGATGTCCTCGGTGCCGAGCAGTCGCTGGCTGATCACCAGGCTCCGCCGGACGTCGGCCGTGACCGCGCCGCCGGCGTTGCGCAGCACGTGGGCGTCGCCCGGCTCGAGGCCGAGCAGCCGGGCCGGGTCGATGCGGGCGTCCATGCATGTGACCACAGCGAGCTTGCGCGCGGGGCGCGCGTTGAGCCGCGGCTCGGTCATGGGGTCAAGTAGACGTCAGAGCAGGTGTGCTGCGCGATAGATCGGCCGGGTGGTCCTGGTCACCATGCCCTGTTCGTCCAGAAAAGCCATGATTTTCTCGCCCATCCAGCGCACCGTCTCGCGATGGTGCGGGTTCGCCCGAGCCAGCCGACGGGCTTGCTTCGGGTCCAGGCCCACGGAGGCGTACACCTTCGGGTCGATCAGCACGCGGACGAGGGCCACCGAGGCGATGGCCGCGATCAGGTTGTGCCAAGCCCGGCGCGGACGGGACAGCTGCGGCAGCATCCGGCTCAGCTCGCCGCGGGCGTAGCGGACGTGTCGGGCCTCCTCGACGACATGGATGCGGTTGACCATCCGAATCAGCGGATGGATCGTCTCGTCGTTTATGGTGGAGCGTTGCAGCCGGTCGGTGACCTCCTCGGTCACGAGCACCGGCGCGTACATCGCCGGGCCTCGGGCCGTGGCCTTGTAGAAGCGGGCGAGATGGTGGATGAACCGCGGCGGGCGATAGTCGGGGCAGCCCAGCCGCTCGAGCGCCTTGGCGAACATGATCACGTGCCGGGTCTCGTCGCCCACCTCGGTGAGCGCGTACTGGGTGCCGGGATCACGGGGGTCGCGGTGGTAGGCGTCGCGCACCAGCATCTGCATCAGGATGATCTCGGTCCACAGCCCGGTGCTGGCGATGCTGGCCAGCTCGTTCTTGGACAGTTCGACGCGCTGCTCGGGGGTCAGCTCGTCCCACAGCGGGGTGCCGTAGAGCGAGACCCGCTCCGGCGCCAGGTACGCCAGCCCTTCGGGCAGAGGGGCGTCCCAGTCGATGTCGAGCAGCGGATCGTAGGAGTTCTTCGCCGACGATGCGAGCAAGCGCTGCGCGGTCTTCACCCGATCCGTGACCTGGGCCGTCATCGCCACCGCCTCAAATCTGCTACAGGATGTATCTGTTACTTCCTGTCACACTAGCGTCAGCGGCCCAGATCGGCAAGACCCTCGGCGATGAGGTCACCCGAGCAACGGTATCCAGGCCCTGATACGTATCTGTGTCGTTAAGCCCACCGGGCATAAAGATGCATGATCGTCTGTTCCACCAGTATCATTCCGAATGAATGAAGGCTAGCTGCGTGTAGTACCTAACGAAACGCCCTGCCGACAAGCTGACACCACGAAAACCAAGGGGCACTCAATGTCGAGGACCAACAAGTTCACCGAGAAGATGCGCCAGCGCCGCGAGACGCGGGCATTCGAGCGCATTCTCGACTCGGCGTCGCCGAACATGCGCGCCGAGCTGATCGCCATAGCGCAGCGGCAGAACTTCACCCGCTGACCGCAGCACGACCCAGCACGACCGGAGCCCGGACCCGACAGGGTCCGGGCTCCTTGCGTCGCGACCATGATCGACACGCCGGACCCTAGGTATCCCGGTAACCTACGGAGCGGAGTCACGTCCGGACAGAGCTCCCAGGCGGGAGGCGGAGGCCGTGCGCGGAGGCAGTCGGGGTCGGAAAGTTGCCCTGCCCACGAGCGCGCGCGAGGGAGGCTCGGACGGCCTCATTCACGGCGGGGACATCCTGCGCCTGATCGCGGCCCGCGCCCCGCTGGACACCACCCTTCGGCGCCTCGCCGAGCTGGTCGAGGAAGAGCTCGCTCGAGCGAAGGCGTCGATCCTGCTGCTCAGCGCGGACGGGCAGCACATCAAGGTCGCCGCGGCCCCGTCGCTCCCCGAGCAGTTCAACGCCGCGATCGACGGCGAGACGATCGGGCCGACCCAAGGGACCTGCGGCGTTGCCGCCTACGAGCGACGCGTCGTGATCACCACCGACATCGGACACGATCCCAATTGGGAACCCTGGCGGGACGGAGCGCTCGCGCTCGGGCTCGCGTCCTGCTGGTCGACGCCGTTCGTCGGCGCCGACAACGAGGTGCTCGGCACGTTTGCCGTGTACTTCGGCGAGCCGCGCGAACCGTCAGAGGGCGAGCTGATCCTGCTGCACGAGGCAGGCCATCTCGCCGCCGTCGCGGTCCAACAGGACGCCTCGCAGCGGACTCTCCGCGATCTGGCCCGCACCGATCCGTTGACCCACCTGGCCAATCGTGAGGTGCTGGCCGACCGGCTGCAGGCCGCGCAGGCCCGCTCGACCCGATCGGGGGGCTCCGTCGCCCTGATGCTTCTCGGAGTCGACGGCATCGCCGCGGTGAACGAGTCGTTCGGGCACGCCGCCGGCGACGAGTTACTGCGGCTGATCGCCCAGCGGTTGGTGATCGCCGCCGGCCCGTCGGCCACGGTGGCTCGGATGTGGGGCGACGAGTTCGCGGTGCTTCGCGAGGACGTCCGTGACTCCGACGACGCGGTCACCATCGCCACCCGGCTGCGTCAGGCCCTGGTCGAACCGTTCGACGTCGACGGCCTGGACCTCTTCGCGAGCGCCGGACTGGGCCTGGCCGTGCTCGGCCCGGACAGTGCCGAGCCGGATCCGCTGCGCGTCGCCGGCGCAGCGCTGGAGCGGGCCAAGGCGCTCGGCCGGGGCGAGATCGTCATGCACGACGTGAGCACCGTGGGTCGAGCCGACCTGGTGACTCTCGCCCCGGCCCTGCGCCAGGGGATCGCCGCCCAGGAGTTCGGCTTGGCCTACCAGCCGATCGTGGACCTGCGCTCCGGACGGGTCGTGCGCCACGAGGCGCTGCTGCGCTGGGCGAGCGGCCAGCACCAGGGCGTCCCGCCGGACACGTTCGTGCCCCTCGCCGAGCGGATCGGCCTCGTCGGCGACCTGGGCCGGTACGCCCTCGGCGAGGCGCTGGGGGAGCTGTATCGGCAGTCGTCGGGGCTCGGCGTCTCGGTGAACGTCAGCGTGCACCAGCTCTCCGACGATTCGCTACCGGCAACCGTCGACGAGACGCTGGCCAAGTACGACCTGCCGGCATCCCGGCTGACCCTCGAGGTGACCGAGGGCGTCCTGCTGCGCAGCGGCGGTGTGGGCTGGCGCATCCTGTCGACCCTGCGCGAACGCGGGGTGCGCATCGCCATCGACGACTTCGGCACCGGATTCGGCCAGCTGTCCTACCTACGGCAGTTCCCGTTCGACGAGATCAAGATCGATCGCTCGTTCATCGCCGATCTCGTGGAAGACGCTCACGCCCGGGCGATTGTAGGCAGCGTCGTCTCGCTGGCTGCGGCCTTGGGGGCCGAGGTGGTGGCCGAGGGCGTCGAGCAGCCGGAGCAGCGTTCGATGCTGCTCGAGCTGGGTTGCGAGTACGGGCAGGGCTACCTGTTCGGCGTGCCCGGCGTCATGCAGCCGTCGTGACCTGGGTGGGCGCGCGCCGCACCGCGTTTCGTCCGGCCGCCTTCGCCGCGTAGAGCGCCCCGTCGGCGGCTCGCAGCAGATCGTCCAGCTCGACGCCGCCCTGCGCGGCCGCGACGCCGACCGAGGCCGTCACCGCGATGCTCCCGATGCCACCGGTGCGCCGTTCGACCCGTACTTGCACCGACTCGATCCGCTCGCGCACCCGCTCAGCGACCCCGACCGCCGTCGGCCCGTCCACGGACGGCAGCAGGGCGACGAACTCCTCGCCGCCGAAACGACCCACCGCGTCATAGCCGCGCAGCTCATCGGCCAGCGCCTCGCCGACCGCCTTGAGCGCCTCGTCGCCGGCGAGGTGGCCGTACGTGTCGTTGAGCCGCTTGAAGTGGTCCATGTCGATGACGAGCACCGCCGTGGCCGTCTTCTGCCGCCCGGCCCGTTCGAGCTCGCGCTGAGCCAGCTGCCGCCAGGCCGCCGCGTTGAGCAGCTCCGTCTTCGTGTCGATCGTCGCCGCCTCGACCAGCTGCTTGAGCAACGCCCGATGCTGCAGCAGGAACACCGCGGGGAGCACCAGCAGCGCGAGCGGTGGCACTTGCACCACCAGCACCGCAGTAGCCGCCCCCAACACCAGCATCGATAGTTCGAGCACGTTGTCCTTGCGCGACCCGAGCCACTGAGAGGGCCGCAGCCGGCCGACGCTCGTCATGATCGCCGCCAGGATCAGCAACCGGTTGACCGCTCGGTAGACCACCATCGCAGCGGCAAGTGTCACGACTGCACGAAGGGCCTCGTTCCCCCCTCTGCGTTCCCAGCTGATCGCCTGAACGAGCACCGAGGTCGCAACACATGTAATGACCATGGATGCTGCGCTATAGACGATTCTGTATAGCCGCCAACCCTCAAGCGGACGAACCGACCTCGCGGATATATGAAGATATGCGATGGCCACCGTGACGGCCGCGAGACTCGGCGGCAGCACGATAACGGCGGCAAACGTCCACACTGAGGTCACATCGACGTGCGATGCCGACGAATCCACGGCTACGAACAGCCGTCTACGCGCGTCTACTTGCCGCGAGAGCTCCAGGTAGACGACGCTCATAGCAGCGAGCAGACCGAACCGGAGGAGGTCGCTAGCTGTGATTGTGCTGCGTAGAAACGCAGTGGCGCACAGCAACAACGCAGCGAAGTCGACCGCCACCACGAGAGTGACGACACGCCGACCTGTACGCCACAGTGCCCATAGTCTGGGCACGGTCAAATGCCGCTGCCACAGCGGCGCGTTGTGCATTGCCACGTTCATCCTTCGGACGCCCCCGACGACCCGGGAGAAGGTTAACCCACGAAACGTCGGTATGTCAGCACACGTATGCGGACGGTTGCACTCACAGGTAACGATGCCGTCGTCGACCGCATCCGCGTCGCGATACCTGGCTTCAGTCGAGGAGGTGACTGCCATGCTGCACGGTGAAACCTGGCCGTAGGCCGAGTAGCTCGCTGCGCCGTTCGCGCTTGGCTGACTCTGGTGCTTCGGGGGAGTTCCAGCCCAGTATGCGGACCGACGTGGCACGAGACAGAAGGACGGCGTGAGCGAGGCAACGGTGCCTCGCCACGACGCCCAATCCTGGCCATCATCGATGCCGTTCCCACCCACCTGCATCGGTGCACGTTCAGAGAAGCAGCCGCAACGCGCGGCGACCAGTTGGCCGGACGCGTCCGGATGAACCCGGACGGAACACGGGGTGCGGCGGTTCGGTTAGCTGGCTGTGGCTGTTTCGCGGTTTCGGGTACGCGCGCCCGAGCTGACCGGACGTGGGGGCTGGCTGAATACGGCCGAGCCGCTGTCGTTGGGCCAGCTGCGGGGCAAGATCGTCATTCTCGATTTCTGGACGTTCTGCTGCGCCAACTGCCTGCACGTCCTGGACGAGCTGCGCCCCCTCGAGGAGAAGTATCGCGACGTCCTGGTCGTAGTCGGCGTGCACTCGCCGAAGTTCGCGCACGAGGCCGACCACGACGCGGTGCTGAACGCCGTCGAACGGTACGAGGTGCACCATCCGGTACTCGACGATCCCGACCTGAACCTGTGGCGGCAGTACGCCGTCCGAGCCTGGCCGACCCTCGTGGTGGTCGACCCCGAGGGATACGTGGTCGCGCAGGCGGCCGGCGAGGGACAGGTCAGCGCGCTCGACCGCATCGTCGCCGACCTGGTCGCGACCCACGAGGCCAAGGGCACCCTGCACCGGGGCGACGGTCCGTACGCGCCGCCGGCGCCGCAACCGACAACCCTGCGCTTCCCGGCCAAGGGCATCGCCTACGAGGGCGGACTGCTCGTCGCCGACGCCGGGCATCACCAGCTCGTCGAGCTGGAGCTGGACGGCGAGACCGTACGCCGGCGTATCGGCACCGGCCGGCGGGGCAGCAAGGACGGCAACAACCCCGAGTTCGCCGAGCCGAACGGGCTGACCCAGCTGCCGGACGGCGACCTGCTCGTCGCCGACACGGCCAACCATGTGCTGCGCCGGATCCACAACGGCGGCACCAGCACGATAGACATCAGAATCGACGGCGTCCCCGACGTGTTGTCGCCGTGGGACGTCGCCTGGTGGCCGGGCCTCGAGCGGGTCGTGATCGCCGCCGCCGGCGTGCACCTGCTGCTCGCCTACGACCCGGCGACCGGACGGACGGAGCGGCTGGCCGGTACCACCGTCGAGGGCCTCAAGGACGGCCCGGCGCTGGACGGCTGGCTGGCCCAGCCGTCCGGACTGGCGCCGGACGGGGACCGCCTGTGGTTCGTCGACTCCGAGACGTCCGCGCTGAGGTACCTCGACGTCGAGGGAAACCTGCACACCGCCGTCGGCGAAGGACTGTTCGACTTCGGGCACGTCGACGGGCCGGCGGCCAAGGCTCGGCTGCAGCACCCGCTCGGCGTGACGCTGCTGCCGGACGGGACGCTGGCGATCAGTGACACCTACAACGGTGCGATCCGCCGCTACGACCCGGCGACCGACGAGGTCACTACGTTGGCCACCGAACTGGCCGAGCCGAGCGGCGCAGTCGTCGTCGGCGACGACCTGGTGGTGGTCGAGTCGGCGGCGCATCGACTGGTCCGCCCGATCGCGGCCACCACGACGATCGCCGGCAACCCGCTCAGCACGCAGCGGCCGCGCACCGACATCGGCGCCGAGACGACATTGACCATCGCCTTCACCCCGCCGCCGGGGCGCAAGCTCGACGAACGCTACGGGCCAGCAACGCGGCTGACGGTCAGCGCCTCACCGCCCGAGTTGTTGCGGGCCGGCGCCGGCGACTCGACCGAGCTGACCCGGACGATCGAGCTCGGCGAAGGCGAGGGCGTCCTGCACATCACCGCCCAAGCCGCGGCCTGCGACGACGACCCGGCCATCGAGCACCCGGCCTGCCACGTCGCCCGCCAGGACTGGGGCGTGCCGATCCGGGTCACCCCGGACGGCGGGAGCACGCTGCGCCTCGTGCTACTCGGCGAGTAGGCAGGCTCTTGATCATCCCTGGTAAACCGACGAGGCATGGTCGAGGCATGGTCACCTAGCCAGAAATGATCAAGCCCGGGCGATGCTCGGCGCGACCCACCTGATCGTCTACTCGGCGAGGAGCGCGGTCCTCAGGGCAGCGTCGTCCTCGTCGGTCCAGCCCTGTTTGCGCAGCCAGTTGGCGGTACCGCCGTGCACCTCGTCCATTGCCACGAGGAAGCCGGCCATGGATTCCCGTCGCGGCCGGTGCTGCTCGTCGGGCATCCGGCGGACATCAGTCGCGTACGTGGGCGACGCCTTGAGCCGGGCGAGCAGCGGCTCGAGCCGATCGCCGGTGCGCTCGTAGTCGTCGACGATCGCGTCCCGGTCGACGCCGACCTCGTCGAGCGCGAGAGCCACGACCACACCGGTGCGGTCCTTGCCGGCCGCGCAGTGCACGATCGTGGCGCCGTCGGTATAGGCGATCAGCCGCAGCGCCGCGAGGATCGAAACCGGGCGATCCTCCAGGTAGCGCAAATAAATGTCGACGATGCTCGGCCGCTCGGTCTCCGTCGCTTCGCGCTCCTGCCACGGCATCAGCACCGGGCCGTCTTCCTCGGCGGCCACCACGTCGGTGTGCTCACCCGCCTCGGCGAACAGTGACAGGTGCTCGATCGTGACGCGCGGCTCGGCGGTGAGCGGTCCCGGACCTTCGAGGTCGACCTCGGTCTTGGTCCGCAGATCGGCCACGGCCCGGACGTCGTGCTCGTCGACCAGCCGGCGGACGTCCTGCGGCGTGAGGCCCTGCAGGTTGTCCGAGCGGATCAGGCGATTGGGACGTACCGTCCCATTGCGCGCGAGCAATCCGCCCTCATCGCGCACATTCGCGGCACCGTCCAGGTCGATCCATCGCTCGCTCACACCATCCGACCTTAATAGGCGGGCAGGAGCGCCCAGCCGACCACTCGGTGACGATTGGCCCCTGCTCAGGTGTCGAGCGCGGTGACGTCGCGTCGCCGCGCGGTGTACATCAGGCCCGCGCCCGCCAGGATGAGCAGTCCACCCCCGAGGGTCAGTTCGCCGACGTACGAGGCGCCGGTGCGGGCCAGTTGGGGATGCTGGGCCGTCCGCTGATTGACGCTGCTGGACGATCCGGTCGCGGTCTCGCTACTCGGGCTGGCGTTCGACAGAGCCGCCGGTGCCGACGCAGCCCGCCCCGGCGTCGTCGTCTTCGACGGCGGTGGCGATGAAGGCGGCTTCGGCTTCTGACTCACCGTGGCCGTCGCAATCACGGATGCGTCGCTAGTCCGGGTGCAGGTGAACGGCCAATGCTGAGTGGCGCCGAGTCGTGTTTGAACGTCGAGCGTGCCGGACGCGGTAGTGCCCGCGGTGAACGTCATCGTCCCCGTGCGATCCGCAGTGAAGCCGGACAGGCCGATCGCGCCCGGCGGTGCGATCAGGTCGAACCCACCGACGGACGGCGTACTCGACGAGATGTCCATGCTCGCCGTGGCGCTCTGCACCTGGCCGGCGTCGCCGACCCGCGCGTCGACGCGGAACGAGTCGTAGTGGCCGCTGATCGACGTGGCATCGACGGCGGCGATCGACGCCAGCAAAGCTCCGGATACGTGCGCGACGGTCTGGAAGCCGCTGAGAACCACCTGGTCGCCGACGTGCACCGGCCCCGACACGCCACCGGCGATGTCGACGTCCATAGTGGCCGGAACCGGCACCTGAACGGGCGGGACGAGCGTAACCCCGACGGAGCAGGTGTAGTTGACGCCGAGAGCGGCGGCCCGGGCGGGCGATGTGGCCGCGCCGAGCACGCTCATCGCCACTCCCGCGACGACCGCGAGACCTCCCGCCGCTGCGGACTTCTTGTCAGCGATTCCCCGAAACAGCACCGCGCAATCCCTCCGGTCGTCGACAGAACGCAGGCCATCTTACGTCGTATCCCTGACCTATCCGGCAGTCGGTGCAATGGGCCCGGAAGTGTTCCGCCGCTTGACCAACCGGCAATTGCTGGTCAACTATAGTGCTAGTTGACTAGATAACTGGGAGCCAAGCGTGCTGACGCTTCAGCTGGCGACACATTCGAACGTGCCGACGTATGTGCAGATCGTGCAGCAGGTCAGGCAGGCGCTGCTGGCGGGCGTCCTCCGTCCGGGCGACCGGTTGCCGACGGTCAAGGACGTCGTCACGGAGTTGGCCATCAACCCCAACACGGTGCTCAAGGCGTACCGGGAACTGGAACGCGAGGGCCTGGTCGAGGCGCGGCAAGGGGTGGGGACGTTCGCGCGGCGCCGCCCGGACGGCCCACCCCCCGCCACCCAGGTCGCGCTCGGGCGCAGCCTCGCCCGCTGGGTGGTCAAGGCCCGCGCCGCCGGTTTCGACGACGCCGGCATCGAGAGCCTGCTGCGGTCCACGCTGCTGACCGCGACCGACGAGGCGATCGCATGACGCCGGCCGTCGCGACGTCCCAGCTCGGCAAGCGGTACGGGCAGCGCACCGGCCGCACGAAGTGGGCACTGCGCGACTGCACCCTGGACGTCCCCGAGGGGCGTATCTGCGGTCTCGTCGGGGCCAACGGCGCCGGCAAGACGACGCTGCTGAAGCTGCTCGTGGGCCTGGCCCGTCCGACGACGGGGTCGGTGCAGGTGCTCGGACGCGTGCCCGGCGACGATCCGGCGTTCCTGCGCGACGTGGGCTACCTGGCCCAGGAGGTGCCGCTGTACCGGCGCTGGACGGCGGCCGACCACCTCGCGATGGGCGCCCACCTGAACCCGATCTGGGATGCGGCACCGACCCGGCAACGGCTGCTCGACCTCGACATCCCGCTCGACCAACGGGTGGGGACGATGTCGGGTGGCCAGCGGGCACAGGTCGCCCTCGCCCTGGCGCTGGGCAAGCGTCCCCGCGTGCTGCTGCTCGACGAACCGGTGGCGGCCCTGGATCCCTTGGCCCGACGGGAGTTTCTCGCGACCCTCGGCGCCGCCGTGGCCGAGGCCGAAGGCAGCCTGACGGTGATCCTGTCCAGTCACCTGGTCAGCGACCTGGAACGCATCTGCGATCACCTCGTCGTGCTCGCCGAGTCGCGGACCCTGCTGGCCGACGACCTGGACGACGTCGTGGCGTCGCATCGCCTGCTGACCGCTCCGCGGCGGGATCCGGGGCCGATCGAACGGCAACACACCGTGCTGCGCACCGAGCAGACTCCGCGCCAGACCACCCTGTGGGTGCGGCTGGACGGACCGCTGCACGACCCGACGTGGCACAGCGACCCGCTCTCGCTCGAGGACATCGTGCTGTCCTACCTCGGCCAGCGATCCCGATCCACCAACGACGTGGCGACCGTGATCGGAGGCGTGCGGTGACCTGGCTGCTCTGGCGGCAGCACCGCCTGCAGGCCGCAGTGTCCTGGGGTCTGATGGCGGCGTTCGCGGTTCTGCTGTGGATCACCGGCGTCCACATGGCCGACCTGTACCGGTCGTGCCGGGTGAGCGCGACGTGCAGCGGCGGCAGCCTGTTCGAGAGCTACAAGCCGCTCGAGAACCTCGTCACCCTCACGATTGCCGCTCCGCTCGTGCTTGGCGTGCTCTGGGCCGCGCCGCTGATCGCCCGCGAGTTCGAAACGGGTACGCACACCCTGGCCTGGACGCAGTCGGTCTCCCGGCGACACTGGCTCACCGCCAAGCTGGTCGTGCTCCTCGGCGGCACCCTGCTGTGGACCGGTGCTCTGGCCGCCGTCGTGACCTGGTGGTCGGGGACGTTGAACACCATGCGCGGCAACCGCTTCGACGGGGCGCGCTTCGACACGCAAGGTGTACTGCCCGTCGCCTATTCGCTGTTCGCGGTCAGCCTGGCTGTGGCGGCCGGTGCCGTGCTGCGACGGATGCTGCCCGCGCTGGGCGTCACGATCTTCGGCTTCGTCGCGGTCCGGCTGCTGGTCGACAGCTATGTGCGTCCGCTCTACCAGAACCCGCTGACGATCTCCAGCCGGCTGGACCAGGACCCGACGGCGACCGGCGGAGCCTGGGTGATCAGCCGCACCCTGACGCTCAACGGGCACGACGTTAACGGGCCGATCAAGGTCACGAGCCCGTGCGCCGGCACCGTAAGCCGCGAGCAGATGGATACGTGCATGAGCGATCTCGGCTACCGGACGGTTACCAAGTACCAGCCGGGCAACCGGTACTGGCCGTTTCAGTTCATCGAGGCCGGGATCTTCGTCGCGCTGGCCGCAGTGCTGATCGCCGTCTGCGTGATCGTCGTACGCCGACGCGACGCGTGACGACTCAGATGCCGGCCGCGGTGACGACAGCGTCCGTGGCGAAGCCGGCGATCAGGCCGACTACCAGCCCGTACCCGAGCAGGTCGGACCGCTTCGCCTTGGCGGCAATGCCGAGCAGCTGCGTTACGACGTAGATGATCGAGCCGGCGGCCAGGGTGAGGAAGATGACGCTCACCGCGTCGCTGGTGAAGCCGTGTCCGACCGCCGTGCCGACAAACGTGGGACCACCGCCGATGAGCGCCATCGACAGCAGGAAGCCCCAGCTGGGACGCCGGAGCGTGCCGTCGGGGGCCACGTCGCCGGCCAGCGGCGCGACGATGCCGAATCCCTCGGTCGCGTTGTGCAGCGCGAACCCGACGACCAGCAAGGTGGCCAGCGCCACCTCGTCCCGCGCAGCCGACTGCCCGATCGCCAGCCCTTCGGCGAAGTTGTGCAGGCCGATGCCCACCGCGATGAGCAGCGCCAACCGACGGGCCGGCGACCACGCCGCGACGCCGGTCACCCGCTCGGTGGCCGACATCGCCCCCGGGCCGAAGCGCCGCGTGGACGCCCTCGTCAGATACTGCTCGTAGGCGACCAGCCCCAGGAGCCCGACGGCCAGTCCACCGGCGAACAGGGCGCCGTAACCCCAGACGGGACCGAGGCCACCGGTGTGGTCATGCGTGGCGCTCAGGGCCACGTCGATCGGTTCCCACGCGGCGGACAGGACGTCCCAGACGAGGAACAGCAAGATGCCCACCGCGACGGCGTTCAGGAACAGCTTCAACGACGGCATCGGCCGGCGCAGCCGCCCGAGGGGCAACCCGAGCACGATCGTCACTCCGGCGATGAACCCGAGCAGCAACGTCTTGGACAACCCCATCTACTACCACCTTCGTAGAAGCAAGTGAGGGTAGCCTTACCTGATTCGGCGACAAATGCAAGCGCCGGTCACGTGAATTGTTCACCCCGAATTTGCTCGGAGCCTCGCGCGGATCGGTAGACATCTACTACGTCACCGCTAGTACTTGTCGGGGAGCGCTCCATGTCGCGTCGATCTGTTCTCGCTGCCGCCTGCACCGGTCTCAGCCTGCTCGGCCTGGCCGTGGTTCCCGGGGCCGCCGCGCCTACACCGCACCACCAGGCGCGGCACGTTCTGGTGATCTCGGTGGACGGCCTGCACCAGAGCGACCTCGCCTACTACGTCGCAGCGCACCCGCACTCGGCGCTGGCCGACCTGGTCGGCAACGGCGCCGAGTACACCCACGCGAAGACCACGCTGCCGTCCGACTCGTTCCCCGGCATGATCGCCCAGCTGACCGGTGGCGGCCCCGGCACCGCGGGCGTCTACTACGACGACACGTACAACCACCAGCTGCTGCCCCCGGGCACCCTCGACTGCACGTCCGTACCTCCCGGTACGGAGGTGGCCTGGACGGAGGCAGCCGACCGTTCGCAGAACCCGATCACCCTCGACGCCGGGCAGAAGCTGGCCGATCCGGCGCTGACCGCCCTGCCGACCAGCACGCTCAACCAGACGCTGGCCAACTCCAAGGCGCTCACGTCGGCGATCCTGAAGCTGACGCCGACCCCGCAGACGTTGCTCGACCCCGCCGCACTGCCGGTTGATCCCAAGACGTGCCTGCCCGTCTACCCGCACGACTACCTCAGGGTCAACACCGTCTTCGATGTCGCTCGTACAGCCGGGCTGCGCACCGCGTGGTCGGACAAGCACGCTGCCTACGAGATCCTCAACGGCCCGAGCGGCGCAGGCGTCCAGGACCTATTCACGCCGGAGATCAACAGCGTTGCCGACGCGGCCGGCGACGACTGGACCACCGACAACGCGCTCACCCAGGAGTACGACAGCTTCAAGGTGGCCGCCGTGCTCAACGAGATCGACGGCCGGGACCACTCCGGCACTCGTCAGGTGGGGACGCCTGCGGTGTTCGGAATGAACTTCCAGACCGTGTCGACCGGCCAGAAGCTGCCCACGTCCGAGGGTCTGCGCGGCGGCTACAACCCGGACGGGACGCCGGGCCCGCTGCTGTCGAAGTCGCTGGACTACGTCAACGCCCAGGTCGGCGCGATGATGCAACGCATCGACAAGGACGGGCTGGGCTCGTCGACCACCATCATCCTGTCGGCCAAGCACGGCCAATCGCCCATTGACCCCAACGCGCTGCGCCGTGTCGACGACAGCAAGATCATTTCCGGTCTGGACGCCGCGTGGGCCGCCGGACACCCCGGCGCGGCACCGCTCGTGTCGTTCTCCGTGGACGACGACGCCATGCTGCTGTGGTTGTCGGATCGATCACCCGCGGCGTTCACGTTCGCCAAGCAGTACCTGCTGACCCACGGCGCGCCCGCCAACACGATCGCCGACCCGAAGGGCGTCTACTCGAGCACTGTGTCAGCGTCCGGGCTCACCGCCGCGTACACCGGCGCGGCGGCTGACGCCGTGTTCGGCGCGCCGATCGGCGACAGTCACGCCCCGGACCTGCTGGGCATCGCTCAGCACGGCGTCGTTTACACCGGAGGCGTCAAGAAGATCGCCGAGCACGGCGGCGCGGCGTCCGATGATCGCGACGTGGCCCTGGTCGTCTCCGGCGCCGGCGTCCGGCACGGGATCGAGTCGTCGCCGGTACAGACCACCCAGATCGCGCCGACCATCCTGTGGTTGCTCGGCCTCAACCCGAACGCGCTGCAGGCCGTCCGCGCCGAGCACACTCGCGTACTGCCCTAGCGACGGCGGACCGCCGTCCAGAGCGCGCCGGTGACGAGCAGCACCACCGCCGCCGGCATCACCCACCAGGCGGGGACGCCGGTGCGCGCGACGCCGTACGTGATGCCCAGCGCGCACACCACCCCGACAGCGACACGCCAGTCGTCGCCGACGATGAAGTCGTACCAGAAGTGGCCGAATGCGCGGAGCCGGGCGATCACGCGGCGACCTCGACCCGCGTGCGGGTCCGGCGCAGCAACGCGACCAGTCCGAGCGCGAAGGCGGCAATGGCCGGCACGAGCCACAGCAATACAGCATCCGACCCGGGCCAATGCGCGTGGGCGCCCTCGGCCGACCAGAACATCCCGAAGCCGGTGAGCATCACGCCGACAACGAACTTCATCGCGTTCTCCGGCACCCGGGCCAACGGGGCCCGAACGGCGACGCCCACCCCGGCCACGACCACGACGGCAGCCACGGCGGCGACAGCGGCCAGCGGCACATCGTGCTGATTGCTGCCGAACGTGAGCGCGATGAACGCCACCTCCAGCCCTTCGAGGACGACGCCCTTGAACGACAGGGTGAACGCGTACCAATCCGCGACGCCGGCGCGGCGGTCGGCGGCCACGTCGTGGGCGCGGGCCACCTCGGTGCGATAGATCTCGTCCTCGTCGTGCAGCGCCTTGTAACCACTCGCCCGCAGGATCGCTTTCCGCAGCCACTGCAACCCGAACACCAGCAGGATGGCGCCGACGACCAGGCGCAGCCCGCCGAGCGGGATCGCCGACACCGCCGGACCCAGCGCAGCGACGACGATCGCGAGCAGAACCAGCCCCGCACCCGTTCCCTGCAGCGCAGAGCGCCAATCGCGGGATGTGCCCGCAGCCAGCACGATCGTCGTTGCCTCGACGGCCTCGACCGCGCACGCCAGGAACACCGCCAGGAACAACGCCGCGGCCGTCACCGCCGGCCTACTACGATCATGATAGTAGTTTACGTCAGCGGTGCAGCACGGCCTGTTCGGCGACCTGGATGAACTCGTCGGTCCGCCAGGTGGCCGCCGCCGTGGCCACCCAGCAGGTGGCGCCGAGCGCGATGATGACCGCCGTCGTGAACCATCGGGGCGCGGGAGCGGGCGCCAGCAACGCGCGGACGCGCTGGCTGACCGCGCTGTCCGCCGCGGCCAGGGCGCCCAGGCCGCGGCGATGATGGGCCAGCGCGAGGGCGGCGCGGGCCAGGCCGCGGGCGGCGGCTTCGCGATCACGGACGTCGGCAGCCGCGTCCTCGTCGGCCCACCGCTCGACCCCGAGCGCGATGGCCGATCTGGTCGGCCGCAGCAGCGGATTCGCCGCCGCGGCCAGCGCCGCCAGGTGCAGGTAGAGGTGGTGCCGGTGTCGCACATGCGCGGCCTCGTGCGCGAGCACGACCCGCCGTTCGTCGGCCGACAACGCCGTAAGCATCGACCGCGAGACGACGATGCGGCCGTGCCAGCCGCCGAGGGCGTAGGCGGTCGGCACGTCGTCGTCGACCACGACGAGATCGCCGTCGAGCGGCGTCAGGGCCCGGGACGCCCGCGTAGCGCGAATCAGCGTCCGGATCGAGATGGAGGCGCGCAGGACGGCCGCACCGAACAACACCATGACCACCGCGAACGCGAAAGCGCCTACGCCGACCGGGAATCCGGCCTGGGCGCGCACCACCGACGCCGACCAATGCCCCAGGCGAGAGATCGGGCCGAACTGCGCGACGACGAGAATTGCCAACGCTGACAGGGCGATCCCCGTGCACAACGCGACCGTCAGTGCGAGCCCGGTGAGCAGCGGGACGCCGAGCCGAGGCTGCATCCGCCGCCCGATCCGGCCGCTGAGCAGGCAGGTCAGCAGCCCGATCGCGATCGGCACAGTGGCGAGAACGATCACGACTTCGTTCGCCGGTCCCGGCGAGCAGGCGGCGCGGCAGTCGGCGGACGCTGCAGCAACTCGGTCAGCAGCTTCTCGTCGTCCGGTTCCAGGTCGTCGACGAAGCGCGCCAGCACGGCCGCCCGATCCGTGCCGTCGTCGAGCAGCTTCACCATCTGGTGCGCCGTCACGTTGGCGCGCGCCCGCTCGGCTCCGCCGGTGAGCGAGTAGGCGTAGGCCCGGCCCTGCTGCACGCGCTCGATCGCGTTCTTCGCGTGCAGCCGGGACAACGTGGTCATCACCGTCGTGTACGCGAGATCGCCGGCCAGTTCGTCCCGTACCTCGGCCGGAGTCATCGGCCGCGCGGCCGCCACCAGGCACGCGATGATCTCGCGCTCGAGCGCACCCCGTGAGCGGGCTGGACGGCTGCCCATGGCGTCCTCTCGTCGTGGGCCAATTGCGTTAAGTATTTCACGTACCAGGCTATGGTCTGGGCGCGCCGGCCAGACGTCACCATTCGGGAGGAACCTCCATGTTGTCCGTCCGCCGAGCGCTGCTCGCCGTGTTGATCCTGCTCGCCCCCCTGCTCGTCATGGCGGCGCCAGCACCTGCGGCGAGCGGGTCAAGCGCGACTACTTCGTCAACGGCACGCTGCCCGGCCCGGACGTCACCTGCGCGGCCGACGACAACCCGTTCCCCTAACCACGATCGAGTTGTCCGCGCTTTGCGGCGCTATGTGGCGTCGCTAAGCGCGGACAACTTCAGAACGACCAGAACGGTTTAGAACGAGTCTTCGGCGACGTCCATCAGGCTGTTGTCGGTGGATTCGACGGTCGCGCGGCGGGCGGCGAGCTCGGGCAGGACGGTCTGCGCGAAGAACCGCGCCACGGCCGGCTTGCCGGCGTAGAACGCCCGGTCGGCGTCGGAGAGCCCATTGTCGTCGAGCCTGGTGAGCGCCGCCGCGGCCTGGCGCAGCAGCAGGTAGCCGACGAGCAGGTCGCCGGCCGACATCAGCAGCCGGGTCGTGTTCTGACCGACCTTGTAGACGTTGGTGATGTCGTCCTGGGCGCTCATCAGCTGCTGGGTCATGGCACCGACCATGCCGCCGAAGTTCTCCAGCGCCTTCTGCACCGCCTCGCGCTCCTCCTTGAGCCGGCCCTCCTCGGCGATCGACTCGAGGAACTGGCCGATCTCGGCCGACACGGCACCGAGCGCCGCCCCCCGGTTCTTGACGATCTTGCGGAAGAAGAAGTCCTGGCCCTGGATGGCCGTCGTGCCCTCGTACAGGGTGTCGATCTTGGCGTCCCGGATGTACTGCTCGAGCGGGTAGTCCTGCAGGTACCCCGAGCCGCCGAACGTCTGGAGCGCCTGGGCCAGCTGGTCGTAGGAGCGCTCGGAGCCGACGCCCTTGACGATCGGCAGCAGCAGGTCGTTGATTGCCTCGTCGACGGACGTGTCGGTGCCGTTGTGCTGCCCGACGATGATGCGGTCCTGCACGCTGCCCGTGTAGGCGATGACCGCGCGCAGTCCTTCGGCGTAGGCCTTGTTCAGCATGAGGCTGCGCCGCACGTCGGGGTGGTGGATCACTGTGACTCGCGGCGCCGTCTTGTCGCCGTTACGGGTCAGGTCGGCCGACTGTACGCGCGTCTTGGCGTACTCCAGCGCGTTCAGGTAGCCCGTCGACAGGGTGGCGATGGCCTTGGTGCCGACCATCATCCGGGCGTGCTCGATCACCTGGAACATTTGCGCGATGCCGTTGTGCACGTCGCCGAGCAGCCACCCGACTGCGGGCTGTCCGGGGTTCTCGCCGAAGCGCAGCTCGCACGTGGTGGACGCCTTGAGGCCCATCTTGTGCTCGACGTTCGTGGCGAAGACGCCGTTGCGCTCACCGAGCGCGCCGGTCTCGACGTCGAAGTGGAACTTCGGCACGACGTAGAGCGACAGGCCCTTGGTGCCCGGTGCGGCACCCTCGGGGCGGGCGAGCACGAGGTGGACGATGTTCTCGGTCAGGTCCTGCTCGCCGGACGTGATGAAGCGCTTGACGCCCTCGAGGTGCCACGAGCCGTCGGGCTGCTCGGTGGCCTTCGCCCGGCCGGCGCCGACGTCTGAACCCGCATCCGGTTCGGTCAGCACCATCGTGGCGCCCCAGCCCTTGTCGATCATGAGCTGGGCGATCTTCTTCTGCGTCTCGTTGCCGTTGACGTAGATGATGCCGGCGAACGGTGCCCCGGCCCGGTACATGTGCAGCGCCGGGTTGGCGCCAAGGATCTGCTCGGCGACGGCCCACACCAGCGTGCGAGGGACGAGCTGGCCCCCGAGCTCGGGCAGCGTCTCCAGGCGCCACCACTCGGCGTCCATCAGCGCCTTGTACGACTTCTTGAACGAGTCCGGCACGGTCACCGAGTTGGTCGCCGGATCGAACACCGGCGGATTGCGGTCGCCATCGGCGAACGATTCCGCGAGCGGGCCCTCGGCCAGCCGGACGACCTCGGCCAGGATGCCCCGGGCCGTGTCCTCATCGACGTCCGCGAACGGGCCGACGCCGAGCTGCTGGTCGGTGCCGAACACCTCGAACAGGTTGAACTCGAGATCGCGGAGGTTGCTCTTGTAGTGGCCCATTGCCGGGTCTCCTCGGGTGCAGCCGGTTGTTACTCACCAGTAACCCAAGGATATTACTCGTCAGTAGATATTCGCAAGGCGGCCGGGCCGCGCAGTTGTTCGACCCCCGGCGGTCCACAGTCCGCCGAGGGTCGACCAAGAACAGTGGACGCCCCGCTAGAAGCCGGGGATGAACGACTCGTCGTCGCGCTGGGCGTAGGCCACCAGGGCCACCAGCTCGTCCTCCGTGGGGTCCGCGGCCGGTCTCGGCCGCCGCACCTCGCGCCGTCCGACCTCGGGTTCGGTCGCGGACGCTTCGGCGACGACCTCGCCTTCGACCACCGGCGCTTTGACGACCGCCAGCACGGATTCGGCCGGCAGTTCGGCCGTCCGTTCGGCCGTCCGTTCGACGGCGCGTTCGGGCGTCGCCTCGGGCGTCGGCTCGGCCGGGCGCGGGACCGCACGCAAGAGCGGCCGCGGGGCCGCCGGCTCGGCCAGAAGCGGTGTGCGCGTCCAGCGGAACGCCATGGCACCACCGGCGACGGCGGCGCACGTCCCCACGAAGAGCCCGCCGAGATTCCCCGTCGTCAGGGCCAGTACGCCGAGCGCAGCGG
Organism: Jatrophihabitantaceae bacterium; assembly: GCA_036502575.1. Classification (GTDB taxonomy): domain Bacteria; phylum Actinomycetota; class Actinomycetes; order Mycobacteriales; family Jatrophihabitantaceae; genus DASXRA01. The sequence goes on from DASXYL010000091.1 coordinate 33,443, forward strand.
CCTGCACACCGAGCAGCTTGCGGTACAGCGGCATCAGCCACACTGCAACGCCGTCGGCCACGAGCAGGGTCATGAACATCACGGCCGAGACGCCCGAACGATCCGCCGACACCAGCGCCGGCGTCGCTGGCCAGAAGCCGATCTCGACGCCGGCCACGACGAGAAACAGTCCGGCCCAGAACGGGCGCTTCTCGGCCCAGTCCCGTAACGCCGCCAGGGCCGCCGATGCGCGCGGCGAACCGGCCAGTGACCTCACGTGCGTCGCGGCGGGCGGGCGAACCGCCGTCGGACGCGGACGTGGACGCGGACGCGGGCGCGTCGCTGTCCGATGAACGCGCGCAAGCTGCGAGACGGCGACGCCGCCCTCGCCATGGCTGTTGCTGCGGTGTGCCCCACGGGACCGGCCCGCGGTGATTACCTGAGTCATGGGTGACTCCCCTTCCCCTGATCCAGAAGTCACAACGACCACACGAACGTAGGGTTTCGGTTACCCACCGTTGTAATTCTCGGCGAATTGCCGGATGTGATATAGGTTGCCCTGGTGTGCGGCGTGCATTTGTTCGACTACCGGGCACCGCCGCATCGGCCGTGACCGTGACCGGGCACAATTTCGCGCGTGACGACAGCGGAGCCGGCCACCCGTCGTTGGAACGCCAAGAAGGTGCTGCTCGTCGGCATCGGGGTGCTCGTCGCGGCCGTTGTGGTGGCTATCGGCGTCGGCTTCGGGGAGTCCAAACGGGTGAGCGGCGCGAGCATGCGCCCGACCCTGCACAGCGGCGATCGCGTGCTCGTCGACACGTCGGCCTACCACGCGGCCGGGCCGGGCCGCTTCGACGTCGTGGGGCTGCACGCGCCGGACATCGGCGGCCTGTCGATCAGGCGGGTCGTCGGCCTGCCGGGCGACCGGGTGCAGATCCGCCCCGTTGACGGGCAGGCCCAGGTATTGCTGCAACCGGCGGGCAAGGGCGAATGGTTCGTCGTGGACGCCCACCGTCGCGTCGACTGGGGCACTGGCCCGACCACCTGCTGCGCCCCGGACGGCACGGCGAGTACGGGCGATCAGGCGGCCGTCCCGGCCGGTGAGTACTTCGTGCTGGGCGACAACCCGGCGTCGTCGAAGGACTCGCGCACGTTCGGGTTCGTCGAGCAATCGGCCATCGTCGGGCGGGTGTCCTTCCGGATCTGGCCGCCCGGCGGTATCGGCGGACGTCCGAAACTAGTGCCCCTGCGCTGATCCGCCGGCCGCGAATCCGTTGGGGCTGGGCTCCAGGCAGACGCGGCAGAACTCCTCGCCGAACTCGTTCAGGTGGATGCTGCGGTGCACCGTCCGGGGCGAGCGCCCGGCGCGCTTCATCGCCGCGGCGACGTTCGGTTGGGCCTCGACGAGCTGGTAGCGGTTCGGGTTGGCCACCTGCTCCTTGGAGAACTCGATGAGTCCCAGCCGATTGAGGTTCGTGAGGTAGGGATGGATGCGGTCGACGTGCCGGCAGCCGGCGTGCTCAGCGATCATGCTCAACCCGCCCTCGATGAGCTCCGAGCCGACACCGAGCGGCCGGTTGGTGCGGACGTCGATTGCCGGCTGCGGACCCTCGCGGTAGAGGAAGCGCAGGATGCGGGCCTCGTCCGGCGTGATCTCGGCCAGGATGCGGGCGTACGCGGGGTGGCCTTCTTCGGTCACGGTCACGTCGGCTGACCGGTGCAGCAGGTTCGCCCCGAGCGCCTGCAGGGATTCGGCTGATGCCGGCCGTTCCGGTGTCGCCTGCTCGCCCAGGCCGAGGACCCGCCACGCGAACGATCGCAGGTCGGCGGCGGCGTCGGACGCGATGTTGGCGGCCGGGTCACCGTTCATCGCCCGCTTGGCGAGCGCGGTCCCGCCGGTTACCGTCGCGCCGACCGACCACGACACGGCGTGCCACCACGACGTCACGACCACCCGGGCGATGCCGGGAACCGCTCGCACCAGATTGACGTCCTGGTTGTCCGACTCGGTCATGTCACACTCCAAAGATCGCCAGGTGGACGAAGCCCGCGAACAGGCCCAGCGCGCCACCGTGCAGGAACAGCAGCCACTCATCCTGCTTGATCGCCGACCGGAGCATCTCTACGAACTCGTCGGGCCCCATCTTCTTCATCTGCGCGGCGATGAATGAATAGATCTTCTTGGACTGCTGTTTGTTGAACTCCGCGTCGGTGAACGCGATCGGGGCGAAGTCGGCCGCCTCGGACGCGACCGAGGCCCGGATCGTGTCGTACTCCTTCGTGCCGATCGCCACGCGCACCGCCGCCCTCGCCGGGCCTACCGCCTTGTCGACGGCCGGACGCAGGTTGTCCTCGAGCATCTGCTGGGTGCGATCCGAACGCGGCCCGTGCAGCAGTTCGTTGCCGATGTTCTGCAACGTGATGACGTGGTCGGAGATCAGCTGCGCGTAGGACTCGGTCACCTCGTCCTTGCGTTTGATGAACAGCCCCTGCCGCCACGGCACGTACCACCTCGGGAAGATCGGCTCGAAGATCATCGAGATGCCGAGGTAGTTGACCGTCCAGCCGATGATCACGCCGCCGACCGGCAGCACGTACCAGTGCGGGAACGCGTGCAGGACGGCGACGAGCAGGAAGCCCATCGGATAGCCGAAGTAGAAGCCGAAGTTCTGCATGAACCACAGCTCTTTCTTGCCGATCACCTGGAACAGGTCGCAGATGAGCTGCGGATGCGCCTCGAAATAGGAGATCACCATCAGCTTGGCGTCGATCAGTTGGTCGATGTTCTCGCCGATCTCGGCGGTGAGGTGTTCGACGATCGCCGGTAGTTGCTGCTCGACGCGGGCGAACACCGCCTCCTTCACGATCGGCGGCAGGTCGTGCCACAACTGCGGGTTCTCGCGCAGCATGATCATCTCGACCACGCCGCGGATCTCGGTCCGAGCGATGGTGGTGAGATGCGCCGCGATCTTGTCCGGCTCGAGCTCGCGGTAGAAGTCACCGATACTGCCCAGCCGTGACAAGCCCTTGTCGACCGAGATGCTGGCCATCTTGTCGGTGCGGGACGGGACGATGCCCTGCCAGCCCATCCGCCCGTCGTAGCGGATCAGCGGCAGCACCTGCACCCGCCGCGGCAAGAATGGGAACAGCACCCGCAGCCCAGGAACCCGCACCCCCCGGAACCGCAGCGGCTTGAACAACATCAGCACGCCGGTCCAGTTGGTGATGTAGCCGATGACCCCGGTGAACAGCGGCACGGAGATCAGGTCGACCAGCAGCTTGTGGTCCATGCCGACACCGCCTCCCGCCGTCTACGTGAGGCACATCATGCTGATCACTGGGTCGCCTCGTCCACAGCAGGCAACGTCCGACCAAGTTGTCCGCGCCTCGCGGGGCTAGAGAGCCTGTTGCTAAATCGGCTGGTGTCGTGGTGGTTGTTGTGGGTGGTGGTCTCGGACAATGTGTGGGTGGCTAAGGATTTTCGGTATCCGGTTCGTGATCAGGGGTTTTTGCT
>DASXYL010000092.1:0-38153 GCA_036502575.1 Jatrophihabitantaceae bacterium
CCCGACGACGGGACGCTCGGTCAGCCACCGTCATCGCACCGGTGCCCTCTCCGTTCCGGCCTCGTTGGCCGGGGTCGTCGTCGCCGTCCTCGGCCTGGACGACCGCCCGCAGACACGGGCGCACCACCGCAAGCCGCACGCTGCGGCCACGGCCGTCTCCTACACACCGCTCGAGCTGGGCAGTGTCTACAGGTTCCCCGAGGGCACGACCGGCGCGGGTCAGACGCTGGCCATCCTCGAGCTCGGCGGAGGCTTCGGCCCGGACGACCTCGACACCTACTTCTCGGGCCTCGGCATCACCGGCCCGACGGTGACCGCCGTCTCGGTCGACGGAGCCGAGAACCAGCCAGGGGCCGACCCGCAGGGGGCCGACGGCGAGGTCCTCCTCGACATCGAGGTCGCCGGGGCGCTCGCTCCCGGCGCCGCAGTCCTGGTCTACTTCGCGCCGAACACCGACAAGGGCTTCCTCGACGGCGTGTCCCAGGCCTGCCAGGCGACACCCACCCCGACGGCGCTGAGCATCAGCTGGGGCCAGAGCGAGGACGACTGGACCGACCAGGCGCGCTCGGCGATGGACAACGCCATGGCCGACGCCGCCACGCTGGGCGTCACCGTCACGGCCGCGTCCGGTGACGACGGCAGCAGCGACCGCGCCAGCAGCGGCGTCCACTGCGACTTCCCGGCGTCCAGCCCGCACGTGCTCGGCTGCGGCGGCACCACACTGTCGGCCGACCCGGCAACGGGCACGGTCACCAGCGAGACGGTCTGGAACGGCGGCACCACGGGCGGCGCGACCGGCGGAGGGGTGAGCGACGTCTACCCCGTCCCATCCTGGCAAGCGAACGCCGGGGTGCCCGCGCGTTCGGGCGGTGGCACCGGGCGCGGCGTCCCCGACATCGCCGCCGACGCCGACCCCAGCACCGGCTACCAGGTCTACGTCGACGGGCAGTCGCAGGTGTACGGCGGCACGAGCGCCGTGGCGCCGTTGTGGGCCGGGTTGGCGGCCCGGTTGGCGCAGTCGCTCGGACGCCCACTCGGGTTGCTGCAGCCGGCGCTCTATGCCGCGGCCCAGGCCGGAAAGCCGGCGCCAGGGCTGCGCGACATCACCGAGGGCAACAACGGCGCCTACACCGCCGGCCCGGGTTGGGACGCCTGCACCGGCCTCGGCGTCCCGGACGGCACGGCGCTGCTCGACATCCTGCGCAACGCCTGATCCGCCGGCCGGCAGTCTCTTCGCGCGAGCGCTCATCGCGTCCGGACACAAATGGCGCGCCACCGCAGATCGCGGTGGCGCGCCACTTGGGCTAGCTCAGTTATGCGTGATGCTTGCCGAACCGGCGAACGCTGAAGGTCGCGCCGACCATCGCGCCACCGAGGCACAGGGCGAGCAGGCCGAACAGTCCGGCCTTGGCCGCCCAGCCCGGCCCGGTGTTGGCCAGGCCCGTCCCGCCGGAACCCGGCGAGTGCGGTGCGCCGGTGCTCGGACCCGACGCCGGCGGCGTCGGGGTAGCACCGTTCGGGCCGGTGCCCGGACCCACGGAGGCCGAGGCCAGGTTCAGCCGGGCCAGCGGGTCACCGATCAGATCGACCCGCAGGGCGCGCTCGGTGAACAGGCCGTTGTTGTTCTCCTGGACGTTCACGATGACGTCGACGAGCTGCTCGGCCGCCTTGGCCAGCGGCACCAACACCATGTTCGACAGGCTCGACGCCCCGCTGTCCAGCGCCTTGGTCAGCGGCGCCAGCAGCTCGTCGAGCGCGGACGTCGCCTGGCCGCCACTCGCCGGCAGCACACCGTTGAGGTTCAGCGACAGCTTGTCGAACAGCGACGTCAGCTGCGTCTTCAGTTCCGCCAGGCCGTTGGACAGCGCCTTCGGCAGCGCCTGCGCGACGTACTCGAGCAGGTGCGTGTTCGGCGGCAGGTTGTTCAGATCGAGGTTGAGCACCGTCTTCAGCAGCTTGGCCACGTCGATGGTCAGCGTGCCACCGGTCAGGCTGCCGGTAACCGCACCGTCGCCGACGTTGACGTCGCCGAGCGATCCGAGCGCGCTGCTCATCGGTGCGACCGAGTTCTTCGTGCTGACGCTCTGCAGGGGGCCGATGTTGAGGCCGTCGCCACCGAGCTTGCTGATCTGGTCGGACAGACCCGGCACGTTGCTGGAGCCACCGGTCAGCGTCTTGACCGCGCCGCCCAGGGTCGGGCTGCTGAGCTCGAGCTTGAGATCGGCCAGCTGGTAGGTCCCGCTCTGGGACCCGCCCTTGCCCGTGGCCTGATCGGCCGTCGCGGCGATCGCGCCGACCGACAGTTTCAGGCCGGCGATCGAGGCGAGCGGCGTGTTCGTCAGATCGATCGTGGCGTCGTTCTGCGGCGAGCCGGCCTCTTCCCCGAGGCCGATCGCCCCGGAGTTCGTCACAGCCCCCGACGCGCCGTGCGCGCTACCGGTCTGGTTCGCCTGCGCGAACTGGTTGACGGCGCCGAGCTTGATCACGCCGCCGCCCGGAAGCTGCAGGCCATTGGGCAGGTTCAGCAGCTGGGTGTTGAGCAGCGTCGCGTTCAGCGAGTGCTGGTTGGTCACGGCATCGCCGCCGTTGTTCGCGGCGGCTTCGCCTTTCACCGCGACGAGGTTGTCTAGGTCGGTGCCCCCGATCGAGCCGGACAGGAATCGTCCCGTTGCTTGTGACACCGGGGTCGGTGCCGCAGAGGCAGTGGGGGCGAACGCGACGGCTACCCCCGCAGCCGTCAAGCCAGCCAGCACCGCAACACTTCTGCGGATGGTCCGGGCACGAGCAGCCGGCGTCAGCCGACTTGTCGAGGACGATGGACGGCGCACGGCCATACTTTTTCTCCCACGTCAGTGAAGGAAGGGTTCGGTCTATCTGCACATCGAGCGCTACAAGCGCCTAACAGGTGGCAACGAGTCGGTGGGGCATCCGTTACGGCTTGGACCTAGAAGTCCTCGTCGAAATCAACAGACCCGGTTACTCCCAGTTGATAGGCCGAGACTCGTCTCTCGAAGAAATTGGAGAGCTCCTGGACGTCTTGCAGCTCCAGAAATCCGAACGGGTTGACCGCCCCGTATTCGGGCGCCAGACCCAGCTGGGCGAGGCGCCGATCAGCCACATACTGCAGGTAGGACGTCATGTCCGCCACCGGAAGCCCGGAGACGCCCTGCGCGAGCAGGTCCTCGGCGAACTGCACCTCGCAGGCCACCGCATCGGTGATCATCTCCCGCACCTGGGACGTGAGGGCCTCGTCAAACAGGTCCGGTTCCTCCCGACGCACAGTGTCGACAACATCAAACGCAAATGCCATGTGCATGGACTCATCGCGGAACACCCAGTTGGTCCCGGACGCCAGACCGTGCAACAGGCCTCGGGATCGCAGGAAATACACATAGGCGAAAGCACCGTAAAAGAACAACCCTTCGATGCACGCCGCGAAGCAGATCACGTTGAGTAGGAACGCCCCGCGGTCCTCACGCGTGTCGAGCCGGTCCAGAGCGTAGATGGAATCGATCCATGTGAAGCAGAACTGGGCCTTGTGTCGGATGGATGGGATGTTCTCGACCGCGGCGAACGCTTCGTGGCGCTCGCGCTCGTCGGGCACGTAGGTGTCGAGCAACGTCACGTAGAACTGGACGTGCACGGCCTCCTCGAACAGCTGCCGACTCAGGTACAGCCTCGCCTCCGGGGCGTTCACGTGCTGGTACAGGTTGAGCACCAGGTTGTTCGCCACGACCGTGTCACCGGTCGCGAAGAACGCCACCAGCCGGTTGACCAGATGACGTTCAGCCGGGCTGAGTTTGTCCAAGTCCTTGAGGTCGGCGTGCAGGTCGACCTCCTCGACCGTCCAGGTGTTCTTGATGGCGTCGCGGAACCGGTCGTAGAAGTGCGCGTACCTGCTCGCGGTGCCGAACCGCAAGACGGCGTCCCCCGAAACGATGATCAACAGCCGGGGAACGTGCGTTTCTGCAAGCTGTCGGGCTGTTGATCACCCGCGAGGCGCCCTCGGCCTCGGACGGCCCGATGCATAACTCAGCCGGGGAGGCCGCGCCAGCCCTCCGGGTCGACGCCGCCGGGGACGGGCGCATTCGCGTCGTAGGGGTCCCGGGTGAACACGAAGGTGCCCACGTCCAGGTGCGACACCGCGCCGGCGGGATCGCGGACGACGCGAAGCCGCTCCCCGGCGTAGTAGTGATCCAGTCCGACCCAGGTGCCATCCGGGCCGGCCCGGAACCGCGACGCGCGGCCGGAGTCGCGCAGGGGCTTGAGCTCCAGACCGCGATCAGACAACAGAGACAGGCCGAACGGCGTCGGGCCCCAGTACCAGAGTCCGGTCAGGGCCAGCAGCTGCTCGTCGACCTCCGGCAACGGACGCCAGGGTAACGGCAGCGGCGGCTCGTGTTCGGCGACGATGCGGACGAGGTCCGTGGCCAGGCCGCCAACATTCAGCCCGGCTGTGGTATTTGCCAGGACGATCCCGCTCAGTCGCTCGTCGACGCTCGTCCATACCGTAGCGAGGAATCCGGGCATCGATCCACCGTGACCGATGAGGGTGCGGTCCCCGTCGTACAGGATCTGCAAACCCAGTCCATACCCACCAGTATGGTCGCCGGGCGCGGCGAGAGTGCGCATCTCCTCGAGCGTGGACGCGGCGAGCACGGCCGGGCTTCCCGCGACAAGGAACGTCGCCCACCGGCACATGTCCAGGGCGGTCGACCACAGCTGGCCGGCCGGCGCCATCGGGCCGGCGTCCTCGGACGGTTCGGGCAGCATGACGTCGGCCCAGGGATGCACCGCCCAACCCCCGGCGTGCGGTTCGGTCGGCATGAGCGTGGTCCGGGTCATCCCGAGCGGCGTCAGGATCTCGCGTTGCAAGGAGGCGCCCCACGGCTCCCCCCGCAGGTGCGAGACGAGCGCGCCCAGCGCGGCGTACCCCGAATTCGAGTAGTGGAAGCGACGACCGGCGGGCTGCCGCATCGGATCCTCGCCCAGGGCCTCGGACAGCGAGTCCGGCCCGGGCACGCGCTCCCACCACAAGCCGGCCGACTCGGACGCCAGCCCCGCGGTGTGCGCGAGCAGCTCGCCGATGCGCGCGTCGCCCACCGCCGTCCCGGGCAGGTGCCCGTCGAGCCGGTCGGTGAGATCGAGGCGCCCCTCGTCCCGCAATCGCATCACCTGCACGGCGACGAACGTCTTGGAGATCGAGCCGATCCGGTATTGCGTGTCACTGTCGGGCTGATGCCCGTCGACGCAGCTGCGGGCCCCGACCCAGGCCGGCGAGCCGTCCCGGACGACCGCACCCACCACCGACGGGGCGCGCCCTTCCGCCTGCGCGGTGGCGATGCGGTGCAGCAGGGCGTGCCGGGTCGCCGGAAAGAGTCCGTCCTCCATGGCAGAAACATAGAGGGAGCCGAAAACGAGTTGCCCCGGTGCCCGGGTCGCTGGGACGGTCGCGGGCGTGGAAATCGTCCCCGTCGACCCGTTCGACCCCGCGCACCGCGACCTGTTCGAGGCGTGGGTCGGCGTCGGCGAGGCCGCTTCCCGCGCCGAGTACGGCACCCACACCGCGGCGTGGTCGGCCGACGAGCTGCGGGCGTCCTACGGCCTACAGGACGACGAGCGGCGGCGAGCCTGGGCCGGCGTGCTCGACGGCGAGGTCGTCGGCCAGCTCGAGATTCACCTGCCTGTGCACGACAACACCCACCGGGCCGCGATCGAGCTGGCCGTGCGGCCCGACCGTCGCCGCCTCGGTGTCGGCACGGCAATGCTCGCCGTGGTCGAGCAGGCGGCGCGGGACGAGGGACGAACCGTGTTCGGTGCCGAGTCCGACGTCGCGATCGAGCACGACGACCCGGCCGCCGGCTTCGCCGCCCGACACGGCTACGCCGAGGTGCTGAGCGAGATCCGCAGCGAGCTCACGCTGCCACTGCCCGACGGCACCCTGGCCACGGCCGAGGCCGAGGCGCAGGAGCACGCGACCGGCTATGAAACCTTGACCGCGTGGGACGGCATCCCGGACGAACGGCTCGCCGACCGGGCGCTGCTCTCCCGTCGCATGAGCACCGATGCCCCGCAGGGCGGCCTCGACCTGGTCGAGGAGAAGTGGGACGAGGCGCGCGTGCTCCGCGACTTCGAACTGGCCCGCGCCCAGGGACGGCGCATCGTCGAAACGGTCGCGCGCGAGCGGGCCACCGGCCGGCTGGTCGCCTACACCACGATCGGCATCGCCAAGCACACGCCCGACACCGCCTACCAGTGGTCGACGTTGGTGCTGCGTGAGCACCGCGGGCACCGGCTCGGCCTGCTGGTGAAGGCAGCGAACCTGCGCGCGCTCGTGGACGAGATGCCGGGCATCCGGCGCGTGTTCACGTGGAACGCGGGCGAGAACGCCCCGATGCTTCGCGTCAATCGGGCGCTGGGCTTCGCGCCGATCGGCACGCTCACCGAGTGGCAGAAGACGCTCAGGTAAGCGCGCTGAGATCCGGCGGCACGTCGACGGCGTTCTCGTCCAGTGCCTCCACCGGGATGATCTCGGCCGCCCGCTCGTGGGTGGCCGCGAGCACGACGGGTGCCGCCACGCCCGCCTCGTAGGAGGCGAGCCACCGGACGGCGACCACGCACCAGCGATCGCCGGGCCGGAGTCCCGGGAATCCGAACTCCGGCCGCGGCGTGATCAGGTCGTTGCCGATCTGACGCTGGTGTTCGAGGAACTCGGTAGTCATCACCGCGCAGACGGTGTGGCTGCCGATGTCGTCCGGCCCGGTACTGCAGCAGCCGTCCCGGTAGAAGCCGGTCACCGGATCGGTGCCGCACTCCTCGAGCCGGTTGCCTTGTACGTTGCGCTCTTCGGTCACCCCGACAGCATCACACGGCCCGCACGACGTAGGGCATGGTGCCACTCCAACGGACGGACGTGATGTGGACGCTGCTCTTGTTGCGCGGCGGCGCCGCCTCGATCATCTTGCCGCCGCCGATGTAGAGGGCGACGTGCGTCGTGCTGCTGCCGTGCCCCCAGAAGATCATGTCGCCCGCCTTGACCTTGCTCTTCGCGACGTGCTTGCCCTTGTACTGGTAATACGTGCTGCCGCCGACGTCCTTGTGCACGGCGTGCCAGAACACGTACTGCATCAGCCCGGAGCAGTCGTAGCCGAAGCGGTGCGTGTCGTTGTAGCCGCTGGGGCTGCAGCAGATGCCGTTGCTCGCGCCGTTCTTACCGCCGCCGCCCCAGGAGTAGACGTACCCCCTGCCGATCTGCGACTTGGCCGCGGCGATCAACTTGGCGACTTTGCCGGTCGGCGCGGGCGTCGGCTTCGGTTTCGGCTTGGTACATGCGGGCGCAACGCGCTTGTCCGAGCCGGTGTAGACGTACGCGTCGGAGATGTAGCCCTTGCCGACCTTGTCCCACACGGCGCTGCGGCCGTACTTGCCATCGACGACCGGCCCGGTCGTCTGGCACGTGATGGTGACCTTCGTACCGCTCTTCAGCGTCCCGACCGCCTTGGACGCGGCGCTGGGCGTCGCGCGGATCGTGAGCGGCGAGCCGCTCTTGGTGTGCACCGTTCCGGGCGCTGCCCCCGCGGCTCCACCGCCGACGACGACGGCCGCTGTCACCGCTGCGGCCACTCCCCCGATGGTCAGACCGCCTACCAGTCCCCGATTGCCTCGCATCGCAACCTTCCGTCGCGTCGATGAGATTCGCCTGACAGGCGCCAGAGCCTAGGGACAATAAGCTCAATCCACTAGGGATAGTCGTCATTGCAATCAAACCCGCGACGCACGGGTCAAACGGGCCTGCTGCTGAAATCGACAGTTACCCAATCTTTGCGTCCCGGGCACTATGGTCCGCAGAACCACACAGAAGCGGAAGCGACGATGTTCGAGCTGGGTACCGACGGACCGTCGCTGATCCTGGTTGCGATCGACGGGTCGGACACCTCGATGCGCGCCGGCGCCTACGCGACCGGGCTCGCCCGACGGCAGGGCTCGAAGGTCGTGTGCGTGTACGTCGGCCAGATCGCGGGCATCGCGGCCGGCGTCCCATCGGCGGTCGGCGCGCTGATCCAGATGCACGACAGCGTGGCCCGGAACCTGCGCGCCCAGATCGAGGAGCGCACCCCGCCCCTGGGCGTCGAGGTGATATTCGTCGAGCGGCGCGGCGATCCGTACACCGAGATCACCCGTGTCGCGGACGAGATGCGCGTCGACGCCGTGATCGTCGGCCGGTCCTCGCAGCGGGGGCATCGCTTCTTCGGTTCGCTCGCCGTGCGCCTGGTGCGCGACGCCAGGTGGCCGGTCACCGTCGTCCCGTAGCAGCGCGCCTCTGGCCAGCACGCGAACCCGCCCGTACGGTCGTCACGGCGATGCGGCCGGCGGTGGGAGAGGCATATGACCAGCTCGGGAAATCTCCGGGTGCACGACGGATTCGAAGACGAGTGGCCGGGCTCGCGTGCGACCGCGACCGAGATCGTCATCAATCTGGTCCGGGCCGGAATCGCCCTGAACGCCCGCGTGAGTGCCTTTGTCCAGGACTACGGCCTGCCCTCCGCATCCTCCCTCGGCGTGCTCGAGGTGCTGCGCGCCGAGGGCGGTCCCCTGCAGCCGTCCGACATCGCGCGCCGCATCTTCACGTCGCGGCCGGCGCTGTCCGGGGTACTCGACTCCTTGCAGGCCCGGGGACTCGTGCGGCGGCAAGCACATCCGCAAAGCCGCCGCGGCGTTCTCGTCGAGATCACCGACGAAGGCACGGCCACCATCGAGAGTGTCTTGCCCGAGCTGCACCGGGCCGAGGCGGCCTGGACCGGCGTGCTCGACGAGCGTGAGCAACGCGAACTGCTCGATCGCCTCGACAAGTTGCAGGCGATGCTGCTGCCGGAGGCAGACCGGCTCTGGCGGTCGAAGTAAGTACGCTGAATTTCATGCCTACTGCGACACTGGGCAAGGGACGCGCGTTCGCCTGGGCAGGTGCGTTCACCGGGTTCTACCCGGCGCGGGCCGACGACCTGGCCGGGCTCGATCCGGTGACTCGGTTCCTGTACTCGGCCCGCAGCGTCATCCTCGTGATCTCGGCCCAGGCAGCGGCCATCGCCGGACTGCTCGCCGCCACCGACCGCCGCTTCGAAGTCTTGCCGTTTCTGCTGGTATTGCTGGGATTCGTCGTCCTACACGCGATCAGCAATCTCTCCAACGACTACTTCGGCTACCGCCGCGGTCACGACACCGACGACTCGCCGCGCCGCCGGTACACGCTGCACCCGATCGCGTCCGGCGCCGTCAGCGTGCGCCTGCTGGCCACCGGACTGGTCGTGCTCGGCGGGCTGGCGCTTTGCATCGCGGCCTACTTCGTCGCGTTGCGGGGTTGGGGTGCGGTCGCGTTCGCCGCGATCGGCGGGCTGCTGCTCTATGCGTACGACGCGGCCCCGCGGGCGTTGAAGGAGCTCGGTCTGGGCGAGGTGGCGGCCTTCGCGGTGTGGGGGCCGCTGATGATCGGCGGCGGCTACTACGTCATCACCGGACGACTGTCCGGCGACGTGTTCCTCGACTCGGTGCCGTACGGACTGGGCGTCGCGTCCATCCTGATCGGCAAGCACATCGACCAGCGGGCGTTCGACACGTCGCAGGCGCAGCGCACGCTGCCGGTCCTGCTGGGCGAACGCAACGCCCGGTTGCTGAATCGTCTCGTGCTCGTGGCGATGTACGCGGTCACCGCGGTGGCCGTCGCGGTCGGGGCAATGACACCGTTCGCCGCCGTCGTGCTCGTCGCCGGACCGCGGGCGCTGCGAGCGCTGCGCGTGCTGTCGGATCCGGCCCCCGACGCTCCGCCGCCGGGATATGTCGGCTGGCCGCTCTGGTACCACCGCGTGTGCCTCGTCCACAACCGTGCGTTCGGGTGGCTGCTGCTCGCTGGGCTCGCCATCGGCGCGATCTGGCCGGCGACCCGCATCGGCTGATCGCAAGTACCTGCAAGAATTGTCGTATGCTTGCGGGCATGGCGCGACGACTTGCTGAGGTTGCTGACAAGGTCGGCGTAAGCGAGGCGACCGTAAGCCGGGTGCTCAACGGCAAGCCCGGCGTCTCCGAGGCGACCCGCCAGGCAGTGCTCACCGCCCTGGACGTGCTGGGCTACGAGCGTCCGACGCAGCTGCGCGGCGAGCGGGCCCGGTTGGTCGGCCTGGTACTGCCGGAGTTGCAGAATCCGATCTTCCCGGCGTTCGCGGACGTTGTCGGTGGGGCACTGGCGCAGCAGGGGTTCACCCCGGTGCTATGCACCCAGACCGCGGGCGGCGTGCAGGAGGCCGACTACATCGAGTTGCTGCTGCAGCAGCAGGTGTCAGGCGTCGTCTTCGCCGGCGGCCTCTACGCGATGGCCGACGCCCCCCACGACCACTACGCGCGACTCACCGAGCGCCGGCTGCCGGCGGTACTCGTCAACGGCGCCATCGATCGGCTGGACTTTCCCCGGGTGTCCTGCGACGACACGGTCGCGGTCGAGCAGGCGATCGGGCACCTGCTCGCCCTGGGACATCGCCGGATCGGGCTGGTGCTCGGACCGCCCGACCACGTGCCGTCCCAACGCAAGCTGGCCGCGGCGCGAACCCTGGCCAAGCGCATCGGATTCGAGCTGCCCGACCAGAACGTCGCGCACTCGCTCTTCTCCCTCGAGGGCGGCCAGGCCTCGGCCGCGACTCTGTTGCGGGAGGGCGTCACCGGCCTGGTGTGCGCCAGCGATCCGATCGCATTGGGTGCCGTGCGCGCGGCCCGCCGGGCTCGACTCGTCGTCCCGGACGAGGTCTCGATCGTCGGCTACGACGACTCGGCGTTCATGAACTGCACCGACCCGCCGCTGACCACGGTCCGGCAGCCGATCGAGGCCATGGGCCGGGCCGCCGTCGACGTGCTGGTCGGACTCATCGACGGCACCAGCATCGCGCCGAGCGAGCTGCTCTACGAGCCGGAACTCGTCGTGCGGGGCTCCACCGCCCCCGCGCCGACCCCCGCCCTCGCCACCGCCGGCGCCTAGCCCGCCCGAACCCGCTCAGACCACCGCCGACGCACTGCCGCCGCTAGCCGAGCCTCCGGTCGCGCCGCCTCGGCGTTCGGCGGGTGGTCTTCCTGCGCATCCAGCCCCAGGCGGCAGCCGGAAGGCGTGACCCGCTGGCCGCGCAAACCGGCGCAAGGCTTGCTGCAAATTCCGTGCTTGCCATGTCTCATAGACATTTTGCAAATTTCGATTGCGATATTGCGTTACGCAGTCGTTGCGCCTACCGTCCCGTCCAACCAAATCCGAGCGGGGGATGCATGGCGGACTCGAGCCCGAGCGCGGCACCAGCCACACCGGCCACATCGGCGGCGCCAGCAACATTGGTCACGCCGGCCACCGGCTGGTGGCGCGGTGCGGTGATCTACCAGGTGTACGTGCGGAGCTTCGCCGACGCGAACGGCGACGGGGTGGGCGACCTCGCCGGCGTGCGCGCCAGGCTGCCGTACCTGCGTGATCTCGGCGTCGACGCGATCTGGTTCACGCCGTGGTACCCCTCCCCGATGGCCGACGGCGGCTACGACGTCGCCGACTATCGCGCGATCGACCCCGCGTTCGGCACCCTGGCCGAGGCCGAGGCCCTCATCGAGGACGCCCTGACCTTCGGCATCCGCACCATCGTCGACGTCGTCCCCAACCACGTCTCTGACCAGCACGCGTGGTTCCAGGCCGCGCTCGAGGCCGGGCCCGGCTCGCCCGAACGCGAACGGTTCTGGTTCCGCTCCGGCCACGGGGACGAGCCACCCAACGGGTGGGCCTCGATCTTCGGCGGTTCGGCGTGGACGCGCACCAAGACCGAGGACGGCGCCGACGGAGAGTGGTACCTGCACCTGTTCGCGCCCGAGCAGCCTGATCTCAACTGGGAGCACCCCGACGTACGCCGCGAGCACGAGGACGTCCTGCGGTTCTGGTTCGACCGGGGCGCCGCCGGCGTGCGGATCGACTCGGCCGCCCTGCCGGTCAAGGACGCCGCGCTACCCGAGCTGAACCCAGCAGCGGCTCCCGGCGAGCACCCCTACGAGGACCGCGACGGGCTGCACGACATCTACCGGGACTGGCGGCGCGTCGCCGACTCCTACCCGGATCCCCGCGTGCTCATCGGCGAGATCTGGCTGCCCGACGCCCACCGGCTCGCGCGCTACCTCCGCCCGGACGAGCTGCACACCGCGTTCAACCTCGAATTCCTCGCCTGCCCCTGGGACGCGGCGCGGTTGCGCGAGTCCATCGACACCACCCTCGCAACGCACGCGCCGGTGGGCGCGCCCGCCACCTGGGTGCTGTCGAACCACGACGTCACCCGCCCGGTGACCCGCTACGGCCGGGCCGACACGTCGTTCTCCTTCGCCGCGAAACACGAGGCCGCCGGGCCGGCCGACCTCACCCTCGGCACCCGCCGAGCACGGGCCGCAGCGCTGCTGGCGATGGCATTGCCAGGCTCGCTGTACATCTACCAGGGCGAGGAGCTCGGCCTCCCCGAAGTGGAGGACCTGCCCAACGAGCGACGCCACGATCCCATGCACTTCCGCTCCGGCGGCAGCGATCCGGGACGCGACGGTTGCCGGGTACCCATGCCGTGGACCGCCAATACGCCGACGTACGGTTTCAGCCCGGACGACGCAACGAGCCACCCCTGGTTGCCGCAACCCGAGACCTGGGCGTCGCTCAGCGCCGAGGCCCAAGCCGACGACCCGGCGTCCATGCTGAATCTGTACCGCAGCGCGTTGCGGATCAGGCCCGCCACCTTGGGCGACGAGTCGATGCAGTGGCTCGACCGGGGCGTCGACGTGCTGGCGTTCCGCCGGGGCGACCGCTTCGAATGCGTCGTCAATCTCGGCGCCGAGCCCGTGGCGATCCCCGAGCAGAGCGAGATCTTGCTGGCCAGCGGCGAGCTGGCCGAAGGCGCAGTGCCCACAGATACCGCAGTGTGGCTGCGCACCGAGCGCTATCCGACCCTCACCGAAGTGGAGACATCCCGATGAAGACTTCTCACACACTGGCCGCCGCGCTCGCGGGCATCGTGGCCGTGGGCGGGCTCGCCGCCTGCAGCTCGTCCAAGAAGAAGGCCGAGGACAAGAAGCCCGGCAACGTCACGCTGAGCGTGGTCTCGTTGAAGCCCGGCAGCGAGAAGGCCGCGTTCGACACCTTCAACGCCCAGGTCAAGCAGTTCGAGCTGCAGAACCCGACCATCAAGCTGCAGCCCAAGGAGTACGAGTGGAAGGCGACGACGTTCGCCGCCCAGCTCGCCGGCGGCACGCTGCCCACGGTGTTCATCTTCCCGTTCACCGACGGGAAGGGGCTCATCGAGCGGAAGCAGGTTGCCGACATCAACAAGCAGTTCCAGTCGCTGTCGTACGCGAACCAGTTCAACCCGAAGGTGATCGACGCCGGCAAGGCGGCCGATGGCAACATCTACGCCATCCCGATCGAGGCGTACGGAGTGGGCCTGCAGTACAACCGGACGCTGTTCAAGCAGGCCGGCCTCGACCCCGACAAGCCGCCGACGACCTGGGACGAGATCCGCGCCGACGCCAAGCAGATCGCCGAGAAGACAGGGCAGGCCGGCTTCGCCCAGATGACCCAGAACGCCACCGGCGGCTGGATGCTCACCACGCTGACCTACGCGCTGGGTGGACGGATGGAATCGGCCGACGGCAAGACGGCCACGGTGAACAACCCGCAGACCAAGGCGGCCCTGCAGAAGCTGCACGACATGCGGTGGGACGACAAGGCCATGGGCAGCAACTTCCTCTACGACTGGGGTTCCATGAACCAGGCGTTCGCCGCCGGCAAGGTCGGCATGTACATGGGCGGCTCGGACGTCTACACCAGCCTCGTCCAGCAGAACAAGATCAATCCCGACGATTACGGCCTGGCCGCGCTGCCGCTCGACTCGTCATCGTCTGACGCCGGCATCCTCGGCGGCGGCACGCTCGCCGGCGTCAGCACCAAGGCCAGCGAAGCCCAGAAGGACGCGGCCATGAAGTGGATCGACTTCTACTACATGCGCAAGCTCACCACCAAGGACGGCGCCGAGCTCGACGCCAAGACCCTGGTCGCCGGCAAGCAGCCGGTGGGCACGCCGAAGCTGCCGGTCTTCAACAAGGATCTGCTCGACCAGTACAACTCCTGGATCGCCAGCTATGTCAACGTCCCGCTCAAGCAGATGACGTCGTTCACCACAGGGGTCTTCTCGCAGACGCTGGTCCCCGAACCGGCCACGCACACGCAGGAGCTCTACACCGCGCTCGACCCGGTGGTGCAGGCCGTCCTGACCAACAAGAACGCGAACATCGACTCGCTGCTGAACAAGGCCAACGGCGACATCCAGAACGTTCTCGACCGGGGCTGAGGTTCAGTTCGTGACCAGCATCGATACCACCGGACCTGGATCGCGGGCCGACGCTCCTGCCCCTGCGGGCGTGCCGGCCCAAGATCCGGGGAGGGTGAGCCGGACGCGTCGGCGGGCGCCAGTCGCCCGGCGGCGCGTTCGGCGCTCCCCCCTGACGTGGCTACGCGGCGGCGGCCTTTCCACCCTGATCCTCCTGTTGCCGATGCTGGTCGTGTTCGGCGTCTTCTCGTGGTACCCGATCGTGCGCGCGGTGGTCATGAGCCTGCAGGAGACGAATCTGGCCACCGCCGCGCACTGGGTGGGCCTTTCGAACTTCCGCCACGTGCTGGACGATCCGCTGCTCGGCACCGCCGTGCGCAACACGCTGTACTTCACCTTCCTCGCGTTGGTCTTCGGCTACCCGATACCGCTCATGGCGGCGGTGCTGATGAGCGAGGTTCGGCGCTGGCGCGGGCTGTACTCGGCGCTGGCCTACCTGCCGGTCGTCGTGCCGCCCGTGGTGGCCGTCCTGTTGTGGAAGTTCTTCTACGACGGCAGTCCGACCGGCGTGTTCAACACCATCGCCGGATGGGTCGGCCTGGGCCCGTACCCGTGGCTGCAATCGGAGTCCACCGCGATGCCGTCGCTCGTGCTCGAGGCGACCTGGGCGGCGGCGGGTGGCACGGTCATCATCTACCTGGCCGCCCTGCTGTCGGTGCCGCCCGAGTTGTACGACGCGGCGTCGGTCGACGGCGCCTCCAACTGGCGCAAGGTCTGGCACGTGACGATGCCGCAGCTGCGCGGAGTCATGCTGATCACGCTGATCCTGCAGCTGATCGGCACCGCGCAGGTGTTTCTCGAGCCGTACCTGTTCACCGGCGGCGGCCCCTCGAACTCCACCGTGACCGTGCTGCTGCTCATCTACAACTACGCGTTCGGCAACAGTCTCGGCGGTGACTACGGCGCGGCAACGGCTCTGAGCGTGATGCTGGCCGGCGCCCTGGCTGTGCTGTCGGCCGTCTACTTCTGGCTCACCCGATCGTGGAGCACGTCATGATCTTCTCGAACAGCGACCGGCGTCGCCCCATCGTGCGGTACGGCCTGCGGATCACCCAGGGCCTGCTGCTCGCCGCCCTCGTCGTGATCGGGCTGGGCCCGATCCTGCTGTTGGCCAAGTCGGCGATCACCCCGACGCAGGACACCCTGCGCCAGCCGATGGCGCTGTGGCCGCACGGCATGGACTGGGCGAATCTCTCGACCGCCTGGACCACGATGCAGCTCGGCCACTACATCTGGAACACGGTCGTGCTGGCCGCCGGGTCGTGGATCGCGCAGATCTTCGTGGCGACGACCGCCGGCTACGCCCTGTCGGTGCTGCGCCCGAAGTACGGCCCCATACTCAGCGGCTTGGTGCTGGGGACGTTGCTGGTACCTACAGTCGTGCTGCTCGTGCCGCTGTACCTGACGATCCTCAACCCGCCGGGGCTGCACCACTCGCTGCTGAACTCGTTCTGGGCGGTATGGCTGCCGGCCGGCGCCAACGCGTTCAACATCCTGCTGATCAAGCGCTTCTTCGACAATCTGCCCCGCGAGATCTTCGAGGCAGCCCGGGCGGACGGCGCCGGCCCGTTCCGGCTGTTCTGGTCGATCGTGCTGCCGATGTCGCGCCCGATCCTCGGCGTCGTCTCGGTCTTCGCGATCATCGCGTCCTGGAAAGATTTCCTCTGGCCGCTGCTCGTGCTGCCCGATCCGGGCAAGCAGCCGCTGTCGGTCCGGCTGCCCACGCTCGCCGGCAGCGTGGAGCTCGACATCCTGCTCGCCGGGTTGCTCATCTCGACGCTCATCCCGATAGTCCTGTTCCTGCTGGTCCAGCGCCTCTTCCTGCGTGGCGCCAGCCTGGGCGGTGCCATCAAGGGTTGAAACACACGTAGTTCTACGGGTACGCGAACAGCGCCGCCCCGCGAAGATGGAATCGCGCAGCCCCCGGTACTGGCCACCGGGGGCTGCGCTTTCTCGTGCCAGCCTCAGCCGTCCGTAGGACAACGTTGTCGGCTCTGGTTTGCCCACGCTTCACGTGCGGCAGACGTCGGTAACCTATGCTTCCGGAACACACTTCCGCGCCGAGATCCCGCTGCCCGGCCGAGGACCAGGATAACGATGTCAGATGCAAGTGAGCGGGCCGTGCCGAGCCGGCCCACGCTGCGCCAGGTCGCCGCGCTGTCCGGGGTCAGCCTGAAGACCGCCTCCCGCGTGATGAACGGCGAGCAGTACGTCGCCGAGGCTACGGCCGCGAAGGTGCAGGCCGCAGCCGCCCAACTCGGATTCCGGCGCAACACGATCGCCCGCGAACTGCGCTCCGGGGCCCGCTCGACGTCCGTCGGCCTGATCATCGGCGACCTCGCCAACCCGTTCTACTCGCGCATCGCGCGCGGCGCCGAGCGCCGGCTGCGCGCCGACGGTCTGCAGCTGATCACCGCGAGCAGCGAGGAGGATCCGGACCTCGAACACCGGCTCGTCTCGGACCTGCTCGAACGGCGGGTCAGCGCCATGTTGATCGTCACGAGCGGCACCGACCACGGCTACCTCGACGCCGAGCGCCGGCTCGGCACGCCGGTCGCGTTCCTCGACCGCCCACCCGAGGACATCGTCGCGGACACGATCGTGCTCGACAACGTCGGCGGGGTGCACAAGGCGGTCGAGCATCTGCTGCAGCACAAGCACCGGCGCATCGGCCTGGTCGGTGACCTGAGCCGGCTCGAGACGCACCGCGAGCGCATCGCCGCCTTCGAGAGCGCGATGACCACCGCCGGCATCGCGAACTGGCAGAAGTACGTGCGCGCCGACTCGCACGACGTCGAGACGTCCGAGCGCGCGGTACGCGAACTGCTCGAGATCGATCCGGCGCCGACCGCGCTGTTCACGACCAACAACCGGATCACCATCGGCGCGCTGCGTGCCCTGCGCGGCCGCGAGAATCCACCGGCTCTGGTCGGCTTCGACGACTTCGATCTGGCCGACCTGCTCGACGTCACGGTCATCGCGCACGACCCGGAGCGGATGGGCGAGCTCGGCGCCGACCTGGTCCTCGGCCGGCTCGAAGGGGCCCAGGGGCCGGCCCGCCGGGTGCTGCTGCCGACCCAGCTGATCGCGCGTGGCTCCGGCGAGCGCCCCGTTCGCCGGCCGGCCCCGAAGGCTTGATCAACGGATCCGCGCCCATTTCGTCGCCCACGCATCGAGCGGTTCGAGCGCCGCGCCGAGCGACGCCCCGAGATCGGTGAGCAGGTAGGCGTCGGTTCCGTCCTGGCGAACGAGTCGCGCCTCGGCCAGCTCGCGGAGCCGCTCGTAGAGCACGCTCGACGACATCCCGTCGCAGCGAGCCTGCAGCGCGCGCGCGCCGAGCGGCCCGTGGCGCAGCTCCCAGAGAATCCGGAGCGCCCATCGCCGGCCCAGCAGGTCCAGCGCCGCCATGACCGGCCGCCCCGTCGTCGATCCACGGACCGGCGTGCCGGGTCGGGGGGTTCGTGACGCCATCAGGTGCTCCCTTGACGGTTCGATATCCGAAACGTTAGCGTCCCTCCCTGAACGTTTCGAATATAGAAACAGCGAGGAAGCCCGTGACCAGAATCGAACCAGTCCAGCCGCCCTACCCGCCCGATGTCGCCCGAACCCTGGAGGCCATGGTGCCGCCGGGCGCGACGCCGATCCTGCTGTTCCGGACGTTCGCGCGAAACGTCCCGATGGCCACGGCTATGCAGGGCTGGGGTCACTACGAGCTCAACAAGCAGCTCTCGCTGTCCATGCGCGACCGCGAGATCGTCATCGACCGGACGTGTGCCCGGTGCCGATGCGAGTACGAGTGGGGCGTGCACATCGCCCACTACGCCGAGCGGGTCGGCCTCACTCGCGAGCACGTCACGTCGCTCACCCACGGCTCCGCGACCGACCCGTGCTGGACGGACGATCGCGACCGGCTGCTCATCGAATCGGTCGACGCCCTGCACGACGATGCGAACCTCGACGATGACCTCTGGCGCCGGCTGACGACCGTGTTCGCCGACGACCAGTTGCTCGACCTCTTGCTGCTCTGCGGGTGGTACCACGCCATCAGCTTCGCGGCGAGCGGTGCTCGAGTCGCCCTCGAAACCTATGCCCCACGCTTCGGCGATTACGGCTGATCGACCCCACGACACCGATGTCATAGCGATGGCCCACATTCCGGCATACCTCTTGACTTGACGTTGAATCCCCGTGACGATCGGCACAAGTCCCCCACATCACCCCCGCCGATCCAGCTTCGCCCGCCTCTGACAACGCTGCCAGCGCTGACTCGACTGAACCCAGCGGGGGTCGGAAGGATTCGCATGGCGTCGATCGTCCGTTGGGCCGCCGCACTCGGCGCAAGCATCCTCGTCATCGGCCTCGCCGCGGCGACTGTCGTCGAAGCCGCGGCGGCACCAGCCGATCTGACCTCGCTGGTCAACCCGTTCGTCGGCACCGAGAACTTCGGCAACACGTTCCCCGGCGCGAGTGCGCCGTTCGGCATGGTGCAGGTCAGCCCGGATACCGGCGGCCAGGGCGGGTACGACTACAAGCAGGGCAGCATCTTCGGCTTCAGCCAGACGCACCTGTCCGGGGTGGGCTGCGGCGTGGTCGGCGAGCTGCCGATCATGCCGACGACCGGCGCGGTGACCAGCGGTGACACGAGCGCGTACACCTCGCCGTACTCGCACGACGACGAGACGGCCACGCCCGGCTACTACCAGGTCGGCCTCTCGCGCTACCAGATCAACGCCGAGCTGACCGCCACCGACCGCACCGGATGGCAGCGCTACACGTTCCCGGCCGGGCAGCCGGCCAACATCCTGTTCAACACCGGCAAGGCCAACATGCCCGTGCTCGACTCCGAGGTGCACGTCATCGGCGACAGCACCATCGAGGGACGCGTGCACGACGGCGGGTTCTGCGCCGGCCACGACCAGCACACCGTCTACTTCAGTGCAACGTTCTCGCAGCCGTTCAGCACCTTCGGCACCTGGTCGAAGTCGACGCTGACTGCAGGCAGCCGCGATGCGTCTACCACGGGCGGGGCGAACGGCGCGTGGGTGACCTTCGCGGACGCCCACTCGGTGGTCGTCAAGGTCGGCCTCAGCTACACCGGCGTGGCCGGGGCGCGGGCGAACCTGGCTGCCGAGACCGGGTCGGGCTTCGACTTCGACGCCACGCGAGCCGCGCTGCAGCAAGGCTGGGAGGACACGCTGGGCCGGGCGACGATCTCCGGCGGCACGCACGACCGGCAGGTCGCGTACTACACGTCGCTCTACCACTCGATGCTGCACCCGAACCTCGCCGGCGACGTCGACGGTCGCTACTTCGGTTGGGACGGCGCCATCCATACCGCCACCGACTACACGCCCCGGCAGAACTTCTCGCTGTGGGACACCTACCGCCCGCAGAACCAGCTGCTCGAGATGTTGCAACCGCAGGTCGCCCGCGATGACGACCTGTCGTTGCTGGCGATCGGACGCGAGGGGGGTTGGCTGCCCCGCTGGGCGCTGGCCGACAGCGAGACCAACATCATGACCGGCGACCCCGTCACGCCGACCCTGGTCGAGGCCTGGTCGAAGGGCTTCCTCGCCGGCCACGAAGCCGAGACGTACGCCTTGCTGCGCGAGAACGCCACCGCGCGTCCGCCCACCGACAGCCAGTACAACGGCCGCTCCGGCGTCGAATACTACAAGAAGGACGGCTACATCCCGTTCGGGCTCGGAGTCGGCACCGACTGCGTCAGTCACGGCGGTGACAACGACTGCGCTCACCCCGCGAGCGCCACGCTCGAGTACTCGGCCGCCGACGCTGCCCTGTCGCTGATGGCCGCTGGCCTCGGCCATGACACCGATGCGACCACGTTCGCCCAGCGCGGGCGCTGGTACCGCAATCTCTGGGACTCGCGCATCAACCACTTCCGGCCGCGGCTGGCCGATGGGACGTGGCTCGCGCCCTACGACCCGGTCGGCGCGTCCGAGGCATTCCACGAAGGCGGCTCCTACCAGTACCAGTGGCTGGTGCCGCAGGACCCGGCCGGCCTGGTCTCGCTGCTCGGCGGGCGCGTGGCGACCGAGAAGCGGCTGGACGACTTCTTCGCATACGGCCACCTGCTCACCGACCCGGCCGAGACGACGCGCACCGACTGGATCGCCTCGCCCTACGACTACTACTCGAAGGCGACGTACAACCCGAACAACGAGCCGGACCTGCTCTCGCCGTACATGTACGCCTGGGCCGGCGCTCCGGTCAAGACGGCCACCGTGGTGCGGGCCGCGTACACGCTGTTCACCACCGGCCCGGACGGCATGACCGGCAACGACGACCTCGGCACCATGTCGGCCTGGTACGTGTTCAGCTCGCTCGGCATCTACCCGACGATGAGCGGCTCGAACTACTTCGTGCTGTCGACGCCGCAGTTCCCGTCCGCGACCGTCCACATAGGACAGAAGGCATTGACGATCACGGCGCCGGGGGTTTCGGATCAGGCTCGCTACATCGCGACGGCTCGCGTCAACGGCGCCACCATGCAGAAGACCTGGGTGTCCTGGGACGGCCTGCGCAACGGCGGATCGCTGGCGTACACAGTGGCGTCGGCGCCGAGCGCGTGGGGCACGCATCCGGGCGACGAACCGCCGTCCGTCGACCCGGTCGCGTCCGACGGGCGGGTCGCTTTGAGTGCTGCCGTCAACCCGGGCACGGTAGTCGTGTCCACAGCGCAGCGGTCGGTGTCGACGACGGTGAACGTCGTGGGCCAGTGGCCGGGCAGCAAGACGATGCAGCTGACGGTCCGCGGCCCGTCCGGGTGGAAGCCGTCGTCGCCCACGCCAGTTGAGGTGCTGCAGTCGAACGGGTTGCCGGCAAGCGATGACATCCCGCTGAGCCTGTCCATACCTGCAGGTACGGCCGAGGGCTCGTATCCGGTGACGGTCACGGTGCGCGTGGCCGGTGCGGGCGTCGTCACGAGGCAGCTGACCGTGCAGGTGCGCGCGGCCCGCTGCGGTGTGACGGCAGGTGGCCAGTGCGGCGTCGACCTCAGCAAGGACGTCAACCACGACGGCACCGCCAGCGCATCCGCGTCCACGCAGGGCAATTTCGACGGCGGCGGCTGGAGCTACGATGCCGCGCTGCTGCCCCCCGCCGGCGCGGGCGCGCTGCACGGCGTCACGTATGAGCTGCCCGACGCCACCGGTACGGCGAACAACTTCGTCGAGGCGCACGGCCAGCAGGTGTTGTTGCCGTCCGGGCAGTACCAGGCACTGCACCTGCTCGGCGCCACCCACAACGGTGACGTCGTGAGCGCCGCGACCGTCACGTACACGGATGGGACGACGGCGTCCGTGCCGGTCGCGCTCTCCGACTGGGCCGCCGGGAGCGGCCACAACGGCAACACGGTCGAGATCGCGATGGACCACCGGATCAAGGCCGGCCAGGGCGTCGACGGCCCGCCGGTGCAGATCTTCGGCACGTCATTGCCGCTCGACGCGAGTAGGACCGCCGTGTCGGTGACTCTGCCCAACGACCCCCGCCTGGAGATCTACGCCGCCACCCTCACCCCCTGACCCCGATCGTGGTGGTTTTGCCCGCCGCTCACGGGCGAAGCCACCACAATCCGAGAGGTGCTCGCCATGCGGCGCCCACCTCCTACGCCAGCCTGGCCGCCGCGTTCGACAACATCGGCATCGCCACCGGCAAGGCGCCGCAGGCAGCTGACCTGGACGGCCACGGGTACAGCCTGTCGGCCGAGGATCTCGCCGCCGCGGGATGGCAGCCGGGCGCCCCCGTGACGGTCGCCGCCACGACGCTCACCTGGCCCAAGGCCGCGGCCGGCCAGCTCGACAATGTCGTCGCCGCCGGGCAGACGATCACCCTGCGCGGATCCGGCACCGCGCTCGCGCTGGTCGTCACCGGCACCAACGGCGACGCGAACGGCGCCGGCACGATCAACTATGCGGACGGCAGCCACGCTGCCTACCAGGTCACCGCACCGGACTGGGTATCCGGCGTCAACGATACGAAGACGCTCACCATGCCACACCGGAACACCCCGACCGGCGCGACGTTCACCGACACCAAGCTCTACACGGTGCTCGCGCCGACCGATCCAAACCGGGCCGTACGGTCGGTGACCCTGCCGACCACGAGCGGCGGCCGGCTGCACGTCTTCGTCATCGCGTTGCGGGCGGCGACACCCGGCTGGGCCGGCACGTGGTCGACCGCGGTGGACGACGGCCTCGTGAACGGCCCGTGGACCGACCGCACCCTGTGCATGGTCGAGCACACGAGCATCGGTGGTACGCACACGCGTATCCGGCTCGACAACGCCTTCGGACGCGCGCCGGTGACCATCGGGCACGCGACGATCGCCGTTCAGGCGACCGGCAGCGCCAGCACGGCGACACCGCGCACGTTGACGTTCGGCGGACGGCGCAACGCGACGATTCCGGCGGGCGGCCAGATCATGTCGGATTCACTGCGGTTCGACGTCCCGACCGACACGAGCCTGCTCGTCAGCCTGTACCTGCCCGGTCCGGTGCTCCTGGCATCCCAACACAGCCTGGGCATGCAGGACATGTACAGCAGTGCTGACTACAGCGGTGACCGGACGAACGACGTCACCACGTTCCCGAACATGTACACGTTCGGATTCTGGACGTTGCTGTCGGGCATCGATGTCACGTCGTCCGCCGGCACGGTCGTCGCGCTCGGCGACTCCATCACCGACGGCTACGGCTCGACCCAGAGCGGCAACGACCGCTGGCCGAACGATCTCGCCCGGCGCCTGCTCGGCCGTACGCCAGCGTACGGCGTAGCGAACGAGGGGATCAGTGGCAACAAGGTCGTTACCGACGGGTTCAACGGCGACCCCGGGTCCGGTGGCGCCGGCGTCCGCGCGCTCGCCCGCCTCGACCGTGACGTGTTCTCCCAGACCGGCGTCCGCACCGTCATCGTCATGGAGGGCATCAACGATCTCAAGGCCGGCACGCCGCCCGACCAGGTGATCGACGGCCTGCGCCAGATAGCCACGCAGGCCCAGGGCTACGGACTGCGCGTCGTCGCCGCGACGATCACCGCGTTCAAGGGCTGGCGCGAGTACACCGATGCCTATGAGGCCAACCGGCAGCAGGTAAACGCGTTCATCCGCGACAACGGCGGTGTGTTCGACGCGGTCCTCGACTTCGACCAGGTGACTCGCGACCCCGTCGATCCGCAGCAGCTGCTCGCCGCCTACGACTGCGGCGATCACCTGCATCCCAACCCCGCCGGCTACCAGGCCATGGCCGACGCGATCGACCTCTCCACGCTCTAACCCGGGACCGCACACGATCTTGATACCCATGGCGCGTCATGACATGCCATGGGTATCAAGATCGAATAGTCGGCGCCAGTGCGCGAAAGGGTCGGTCGGGCGCTGCTCAGCGGCGCAGTGACGGGCTGCCGGCCGAGTCCGGATCGTGGGCCGCCATCTCAGCCCACGGGACGAGGCCCGCCACGTCCACGCGGTACATGTCCTTGTCGCGATAGGCCTGCAGCGCCGCAGCGCCCCGCCGCAGCAGGGTGGCCGCGCCGGCCTGATTGCCCCGGGCTGCGTGCGTCAGCCCGACCGCGAGCTGGGCCAGGCCCTTCCACAGGGCGCGTTCGAGCGGCGGCGCCGCCTTCCACGCGTCCTCGAGTACTTCATGCGCGTGAAACGGCATCCCGGCGTCGAGCAGCCGCTGCGCCTCGTCCAGCGTCTCGTCGGGTGAACGCGGCACGCCCTCGGGCTGGCGCGGCACGCCCGCCGCACCCCGCGGCAGCGGCCGGCCGAGCCCGTCGCGCGGACGGGCACTGCGCGCCCGGCCGGTCCCGTCGCGGTCCCGGTCCCGGTCAGGTCCCGTGCCTGCAGCTGCCATGGGGTCCATTGTGGGCGCGATCAAGCAAATGACACGATCTTCGACAACAACCGTCGTTGGGAAGGAAGCACATGGCGAGCCCCGGCTGGTATCAGGATCCCGAAGATGCCACGTGGCAGCAGTACTTCGACGGGCAGCGTTGGACCGGTGATCGCCGTCCGGTCGATCCGCCAGCGCCACCGCCGGCGGTGCCACCACCCCCGACGCCCCCTGCTCCCGTCCCGCCGTCCTACCCAACGCAACAGTGGGACCAACCGCAGTGGGGACAA
Organism: Jatrophihabitantaceae bacterium; assembly: GCA_036502575.1. Taxonomy (GTDB): domain Bacteria; phylum Actinomycetota; class Actinomycetes; order Mycobacteriales; family Jatrophihabitantaceae; genus DASXRA01. The sequence continues at coordinate 24,568 of DASXYL010000092.1, forward strand.
CCGGCACCCCAACAATGGGGCCAGCCGGGCGCGCCGCCGCCGCCCGCGCCCCCGCAGCAGTGGGGACAGCCGGCACCCCAGCAGTGGAACCAACCCGGCTGGGCCGCCGGTCCTCCCCCGCAGCGGCGCAATCGCGTCCCGTTGATCATCGCTCTGGTCGTCGTGCTCGTCGCCGGCCTGAGTGTCGGTGGGTTCTTCCTGTTCAAGAGCGATAGCTCGCCGTCGTTCACCTTCGACGGCCAGGCCATCGACAACCCGGACCAGCCACTCAAGCAGGCCGGCGCCACCGTCGAGTCACTCGTCACGGCCCGGCACGGAGTCAAGAGCAACGACACCCGGTGCTACTACGCCGTGCCCGACCAGCCGGCGCAGGACGCGAAGAAGACCGACGTCGACCACTTCGCCTGGTGCGGCCCGGTGGCCTTCATCGACGGCGCCGCCGACAAGCAGTACCTGCGGTTCCAGCTGAGCAGCCAGCCGGCAAAGACCGGCAAGGTCGCGGTAGCCCCATCCACGCAGCCAACATCCGACGCTCCGGAAGCCGTGCCGTCGAGTCTGAACCTCAAGCGTCCCGACAACGCGAACGCGCCGTCCGGAGCCGGTGGGCTGACGGTTCCGGCGCCGCCGGCCGCGGCACCCGACGCGCTCATCGCTACCGATGTCGGAAAGGAGCCAGTACCGACCGCGCCGGCCACCGCGGTCATCGGAGCGCTCAACGGCGGCGTCACGGTCACCAAGCTCGGGCCGGTCAAACGCTATGGCACCGGCGACGACGCACGCAGCGCACCGGACGGCCATCGCCTGATCGCCTTCCAGCTGGACGGCGCGCTCGGCAACGACGGTACCCCGGCAAATCTGAGCCGGTCCGCGCTCGTGTCGATCAACGGCGGGTCGGCCCGCCGCCTCCCGGTAGGGGACGCTGACCAGTACATCGTGGTCGCGGTACCGAACGCCGCCCGTGCGGTGGATCTCGTGCTCTCCGACTCCGGCATCCGCCAGACGCTGTCGCTGCTGAACGGCAAGCCCGCCGCGAGCAACATCAAGGTGCTCGCCCGAACGCACCGCGTCGACACCATAGGCCGGACCAGCAACTTCACGTTCACGTTCTCGCAGCCGGTCGTGTTCCCCGACGGCAGCAGCGGATCGAGCCAGACCGGAACGCTATCCATCCCCAGCGCGCAGCTGTACTACAGCATCCCGAGCAAGCACGCCAAGGCGAGCGGACCCGGCAGAGCCCTGCTGTACATCGACGTCGGCTACACGCTGCGCGAGAGTCCGGGCCGAGACTTCGGCTTCGCTCCCACGATGATGACGTTCACCCCGAGGGGAAAGGGAGCAATCCGCGCGCGGAACATCGCCTCCTCGGGCCTCATCTATGACGTCTTCGACGTTCCGGCCGATCTGACGTCGGGGACGCTGAAAATCTCGGGATCGTTCGTGTCGAAGTTCGCCAACACCGGCAACTCGTTCCGGACCACGCTCGCATCCCCGATCACGGTGCCGGTCAGCTTCCCGGCGAACTAGCTCTCCGGCTCGTAGCGCGGTCGCGGCTCGAAGCCGGCGGCGCGGTAGCACTCGTCGATGAGCTGCATTGACGTGACCGCGTCGTCGGCGTCGATCGGCAGGGGCTCACCGTCGCGCAGCCGCGCGATGAACGCCTCGAGCTGATACGTGTAGGACAGGCGGGTGCCCAGCTGCTCGATGCGGTCGCCGGCCGGGGTGGCGACGAAGATCCGGTCGTCCTGGTGCGGCAGCACGAAGTTCGCCGCCGTCGCCTCGCCGCGACTGCCGACGATCCGACAGGTCATCCGCAGGTACTCACCGGCCATGTTGCAGCGCGCCGATCCGGTCGCGCCGCCGGGGAACTCCAGGTCGGCGTCGATCCACTCGTCGACGCCGGGCTTGCCGTCGCGCTCCTCGCCCCGAGCCGCCACGAGCTTCGGCTCGCCGCCGCCCCACGGCGCCAGCATGCGGTGCGCGTGCAGCGCATAGCAGCCCAGGTCCATCAGCGCGCCGCCAGCGAGCGGCAGCGACCAGCGCGGGTCATCGTCGTCCGGCGCCGGGATGATCATCGTCGCCTCGACGTGCTGCAGGTCGCCGAGTTCCCCCGAGTCGAGCAGCTCGTGCATTCGCATCGTCACGGGATGGAACAGGTAGTGGAAGCCCTCGAGCACAACGACATCCGCCTTGGCGGACGCGTCGCGAACCTCGGCCGCCTCCTCGGCGTTGCTGGCGAACGGCTTCTCGGACAGCACGTGCTTGCCCGCCTCGATCGCGGCGAGGTTCCACGGGCCGTGCAGCCCGTTCGCGAGCGGGTTGTAGATCGCCTCCACCTCGGGGTCGGCGATCACGTCAGCGTAGGAGTCGAGGACGCGCTCTACATCGTGCGCCGCGGCGAACTCCGCGGCTCGGGCGCGATCGCGCGCGGCGACGGCTACCAGTCGGGTACCGGTCTCGCGCGCCGACGGAACGATGGCCCGTTCAGAGATTCGGGCCGCGCCGAGCACGCCCAAACGAAGCGGTTCAGTCATGCGCGTCACTCTATTGGGCGTGGCTGGGAGATCACTGCGCCCACCGTTGTGACGGTGATCAGCGGGGCGTAGAGCGCCATGGCGTCCAGGGCCCGCTGGTGATCCTCGGGGCTCGCGCCGGCGCAGGCGTCGCTCGCCACGGTGATCGAGATGCCGGCATCCGCGGCGGCGAGTGCGGTCGAGAGCACGCAACAGTCGGTCGAGACGCCGGCGAGGACGAGACTCGTCGCGTGGTCGGTCGCCTCGGCCAGCGCGGCGCCCCACTTGCCGAACGTCGTCGCGTCGAGCACTCGGTGATCGCCGGGATCGACCGCCAGTTCGTAGATCGACGCGTCCGGCGGTTGCCGCGCCCAGGGGAACCGTTCGTAGTAGTCGCGCCACGCGCCGTCGGGATGGGCCGGCGCGACGAACCGGGTGAACACCACCCGCCCGTCGAAGTGCTGCACCAGCCGCTGCACGGCCGGCCGGATGCCGTCGAAGCCGGGCGCGGCCCATTCGCTCGCTGGGTCGGCGAACACGTCCTGCATGTCGATGACGACGAGCCAGGCTGTCATTGCGCCTCCTGCCGGCGCACCCGCGTGGCCGAGCCGAGCAGCGTCCCGACGAAGCCCAACGCCAGCGCCACGAGAACGCCGAGGTTGGCGTACTGCCAGGCCCCGGACTTGCCGCCCAGACCGAACGGATCGAGCAGGTAGCCCTGCCAGTTCAACCAGCTCGCGTAGGTGTTGGTGACCAATCCCCAGCCGAGCGCCGTACCGACCACGATCAAGGCGACGGGCAGGACAGCCACATCGCCATACCTACCGGTACGGTCATAGAGCTCGTCCTGGGCGTAGTCGGTGCGCCGCAGGGCGATGTCGGCGAGCATCACCCCGCACCACGCCGCGATCGGCACGCCGAGTGTGATCAGGAAGCCCTGGAACGGGCCGATGAAATTGTGCGAGAAGAAGACCACGTAGATCGTGCCGCCGACCATGATCGTTCCGTCGATGAGCGCGGCGAAGTATCGCGGAATCCGCAACCCGGCGGTGAGCAGCGCCAGGCCGCTCGAGTAGATGTCGAGCACGGCGCCGCCGATCAACCCGAGAACGGCGACGATCGCGAACGGCACGAGGAACCAGGTCGGCAGGATCGTGGTGAGCGCCCCGATCGGGTCAGCGCTCACCGCGGAGTTCAGGTCGCTCGACGAACCGGCCAGCAGCAACCCGAACACGAGCAGCACCACCGGCCCGAGCGCCGCACCGAACGTCGTCCACCCGACGACGCCCGGACCCGACGCCCGGCGTGGCAGGTAGCGGCTGTAGTCGGCGGCGGCGTTCACCCAACCCAGGCCGAAGCCGGTCATGACGAACACGAACGCGCCGACCACGTCCTGGGTCGAGCCGCTCGGCAACGCGGAGACGGTGTGCCAGTGGACGTGGTCGGCCACCAGGCCGATGTACACCAGGGTGAGCACGCCGGCCACGACGGTGATCACCGCCTGCAGCCGCATGATCAGGTCGAAGCCGATCACCCCGGCCACGACGGTGATCGCTGAGACGACGATCAGCGCTACGACCTTCGTCGGCGTCCCGCCGCCCCAGCCCAGGCGATGGAACACCGTCGACGTGGCGAGCGTGGCCAACACGACGAGCACGGTCTCCCAGCCGACGGTCAGCAACCACGAGAGCACGGCGGGCAGCTTGTTGCCGCGCACGCCGAATGCAGCCCGGCTGAGCACCATCGTTGGCGCCGACCCCCGCTTGCCGGCCACGGCGATCAGCCCGCACAGCAGGAACGACGCGGCCACGCCGATGACCCCGGCGATCGCCCCCTGCCAGAACGAGACGCCGAAGCCGAGTACGAACGAGCCGTAGCTCACGCCCAGCACGGAGATGTTCGAGGCGAACCAGGGCCAGAACAGGTCGCGCGGGCGACCCTTGCGCTCGTCCTCGCTGATGACGTTGATGCCGTTGAGCTCGACGCCTCGTGGCGGCGCCGGTATGTCGACCGCGACCATCGCGAACTCCGTTCAGTGGCCCGTGTTCCTCCGGCAGCAACGCCAGCGGGTGCGGCAATGATCCCGCGATACGGTCGGCGGGTGTATCAGCCCTGGACCCTCGACGATCCGCCGGCCACGGTGTCGGATCCGCGCGAATTGCTGCTTAGCTACCTCGAGTGGTACCGCGCGGCTTTGCTGCGCAAGATCGACGGGTTGTCCGACGAGCAGTTGCGGGCACCCGTCGAGGCGCTCGGCTGGTCGCCGCTCGGGCTCGTCCAGCACCTGGGGTGGGTCGAACGGCGGTGGCTGCGCTGGGGCTTCGCCGCCGAGGACGTGGCGCCGTTGCGGCAGGGCAGCGAGGACGCCGAGTGGCAAGTGGCGGCCCCGACGTCCGACGTGCTGGCCGCCTACCAGGCCGAGGTGGCGCGCTCACGCGAGTTGGCGAGCGCCCACAGCCTGGACACACCGTCCCGTATCGGCGGCCGCTTTCCCGACGGGGCGACGGCGCCCACGCTCGGACGCATCCTGTTCCACCTGCTGCAGGAATACGCCCGGCATGTCGGCCAACTCGACGTCGCCCGCGAGCTCATCGACGGCGTCACCGGCGAATAGGTCGGGCATCCCCTAGTGTCGCCCGAGCGAAGAGATCCGCACCATCACCGAACCGTGCGCCGGGATCGACTTCACCTGCAGCCCGGTGTGTGTGAGCGACGTGCGACCGGTCCACAGATCGCGCGCCAGGTAGAGGTGGTGGCTGTCGAGCCCGAGCGACGACAGCGACACGCTCGCACCCGTCCACGGAGTGTCGGCCGCATTGAACAGGACGACCGCCTGGTCGCCGTTGGCGAGCGGCTTCTCCAGGATCCATTGCGAGTTGGCGTTCGAGACGACGGCGGCCTGCACGCCGAGGCGATCCTGGTCGACGGCGATCACCTCGCGGTTGTTGTAGACGGCGAGGTTCGGCGCGGCCAGGTTGGCGATGTCGGTTCCGGCGATGAGCGGCGCTGCCTCGGCGGCCCACAGGCTGAACTCGGACTGCGCCTCGGTGACCGTCATGCCGCTGATTCCCACGGCGGTAGCGGACGCGTGCGAGCGACGCAACGGCTGCGCGAGCGTCAAGCCGGTACCGAGGGGGCCGCCGACCGTGGCGCCGCCGGCGTGTGATGCCTTCAGCGCCGGGGTGAACGTGATGCCGGTGCCATTGCCCACCGTGACCGTGCCGACGGCGTGCGCCAGCGTCAGCGGAGCAGCGACGGTGACGCCCGTGCCGGGCTGGCTGACGTCCTTGACCGCCGCGCCGCGGAACCCGCCGGCGTGCACCTTGGTCAAGGCCGGGCTGACAGTCACGCCCGTGCCGGTGGCGCCGGCCGTACCGACGGCGGTGATCGTCACGTTCTCGAGGTTGGCGCCGGTGTCGATCGCCAGGGTGTCGCCGACGGTCAGGCCGGTCACCGACGCGACCTTCAGCGTGGTGTCGCCGACCGCCGTCGCGGCCGACAGGGTGGTGGCGACGCCGGGCGTCCCGATCGCCGTGACCGTCGGCGATTCGAGGTTCACGCCGGTGTCGACGAAGATCGGCTGCCCGACGGTGAGGCCGGCGACGCTGGCGACCTTGACGTTGGTGTCCCCCGGGCCGGCGGCAGTGAACAGCGTGCTGCGCGCGCCGGCGGTGCCGACGGCCGAGGCGGTGCGCGACTCGCCGTCGACGGTGATCGGACCGCCGACGGTGAAGCCGCTGACGTTGGCCACCTTGACGTTCGTGTCGCCGGACGCCGCCGGCGTGAACAGCGTCGTCGAGGTGGCCGCCGTGCCCACAGCGGTGATCGTGTCGCTCTGCAGCGTGCCGTCAGCGGCGGTGCCGATCGTGATCGGGCTGCCGACGATCGCCGACGAGACGCTGTTGACCTTGACGTTCGTCGCGCCCCGCGCGGCCGGCGCGGCGAGCGCGGTGATCTGGCCGGTGCCTATCTCGAGCATGTCCGGGTCGTTCCAGTGGCCCGGCCCGGCGTACGCCGCGAGCGCGGCGTTCTTGGTGAAGTTGGTCAGCATGCTCGCGTAGTTCGGCCTGATGTCAGACGTCGTGCGCCACAGGTTGCCCTGGGTGGCGCCCCACAGCCAGGTCGTCCCGACGGCGGTGTGCTCGCAGATGCTGTAGACGATGGGACGTCCCGTGGCCTTCAGCGCGTCGGACATCACCTGGTAGGCCGCCTGGTAGCCGGCCGGCGTCGGTGGGATCTGCGGCGGCAGGTTGCAGTCGTCGTGCTTGAGGTAGTCGACGCCCCACGATGCGAAGTCCTGCGCGTCCATGGCCTCGTGGCCGAAGCTGCCGGCGAGGCCCTGGCAGGTCGCGGTGCCGATGTCCTCGTAGATGCCGAACTTCAGGCCCAGCTTGTGGACGTAGTCGGCGAGCACCTTCATCCCGTCGTTCTGGCCCGGGGCGCTCGGCGGGAAGTAGGTCGGGTCGGCGAGCAGGTGCCCGTTCGCGTCCCGCCCGGCGGCGATCTTGTCGGCCGCGCCGGTGGTGACGCTGCGGCCGTTGATCCAGCAGTCGTCGACGTTGACGTAGTTGTAGCCGGCCTTCTGCATGCCGTTGGTGTGCATCGCCTGGGCGGCACTCTCGATCTGCGCCGCGCTGACGTTGCAGCCGAAGACGTTCCAGTCGTTGAAGCCCATCGGCGGCGTCAGGGCCAATCCGTTGTACGAGGCGGCGCCGGCGGGGGCCGCTGCGATGAGCGGGGCGGCGGCTACGGCGAGCAGGGCGGCTGCCGCGGCGGAGAGTGACGTGCGCACGAATCCTCCTGGGTGTGGAGACCGATGAACAACGCCGATGAACTTGATCAAACACTCTCGATCAAAGTCCAACAGATTCGAACCGTGTCATTAAGCCGCCGCCATGAACCGCGTGTCAACGCCGTGTGAACTGTGGATTGATGATGAAGGCCGGCCTGACGAGTTCCGGTCACTGACGGATTCCTGCCATCGCTGTGCATTGACCCTGATTCGCAGCGCGAAATAGCGTGCATTCGGCCGGGCTCAGGGCGGAGTCGTAGCGGGGGAATCGCCGGTCGGACGTCGCAGTCGTCATCACCCGGAGGTTCCGCCATGTCCCGACGTACCGTCGCCGTCGCCGCCGCCTTCGCGGTCGCCCTGCTCGGCACCGTCCCGGCGATCGCGGCGCCCGCGACACCGCCGGCGCCCGCACCGACTCGCGCCACGCTCGCCTACCCGCACCTGGCGCTGCCGAACGGCGAGTGGGCCCAGGTGTACTCCGACGGGATGGCCGAGGTGCACAGCGCCCGCGGCGGGGGCGTCAAGATCGAGCAGCTGCCGCTGTCGGGCGGCGAAACCCTCGCGCCACAGTTGCCGGCGCAGGGCGACCTCATCACCGACCTGGCCCAGGGGCCGGCCACGCCGTACGCCGACCAGCAGGTCCTCGTCATCTACCGGAGCGGCGTCACGCCGGCGCTCGAGAGCATGCAGGCCCAACTCGGCGTCGACCGCGCCCAGCCGCTGTTCGCCGGATCGGCCGCGTCCCAGCTCGCCGGAATGCGCGTCACCGCCGAGCAGGAACTGGGCCACCCGCTGCTCGACGTCTCCACCGCGCACGTCCTGCACGTCACGGGGTCCTCGGTCGCCGAAGCGGTGACTCGGTTGCGTTCGAGCAGCGACGTCGCCTACGCCGGTCCGAACTGGACGGTCAGCACGGCGCACACCACACCGCAGCCGGTATCTACAGCCACACTGCAGGCTGCGGCACGGCAGCCACGTGTCGCCACCGCAGCGGGCGTCCCGGACAACTACGCCCTGACGTCGAGCGCGCAGAGCCTGCTCAACCACCCCGGGGTGAACGCCGTCCCGGCCTACACCGCGATCGCGCAGCACGGCGAGTTGCCCGGCCAGGGCGAGATCATCACCAATGTCTCGCTCGGCACGCTGGACGACGCCGCGGCGGCCGCCGACCCGAGCGACCCGTGCAACTTCTACGCCACCAACTACGGCCCGACCACCGAGGTGATGAACGGGCAGCGCTACATCAACTGGCCGTCGATGCCGCTCATCCCCACCTACACATCTGATGCGAACGGCGTGCTCGACCCGACCGGCGAGTCCTGCGGCGACGACCCGACCCTCGCCGAGATCGGCCTGGACTTCTCGATGATGGCGCCGTTGCCGCACAGCGCCCAGCGTCCCGACGCCCTCGGCAGCGGGCTCACCGACCTGCTCGGCATCGCGCCTGGCGCCTCCTACCGACTCGTGGTTCCGGGCACGCCGGGCGGCACGGTCAGCGACGTCGACGCCGCCTTCCTCGCCGCCGCCACCCAGAATCCGCACCCGAACGTGATCACCGCGTCGCTCGCGTTCGGCTACGACCAGTACGGCTTCGCGGGCCGCTACCTCGAGGACGACCCGGTAACGCAGTCCGTCATCGCGACAATCGTCCACGGGTTCCACATCGTCGTCTGCGTCTCGGCGAACGACGGACTGCGCACCTACACCAACGCCGCGGTGTCGACGTCGGGCGGTTCGGTCGCCACGAACGTCGGATCGCCGACGAGCCTCGACGACATCGGCTTCTCGGACGTCCCGTCGCAGGTGCGCGACTCGGGCGCGATCGACGTCGGCGCGACCACACTCGACGACATCTTCGCCGCGCCTCCGGGCGATCCCCGCAACGCCGCGCTGCGGGCGCAGCACGCGTTCGCGACCACCCGCTACACCGGCGGGCGCAACTACTCGACCGGGTTCGGCTCGCGGGTGAACGTGTCCGCGCCGGGCGACAGCGTGCTCAGCTTCTCGCACGCGTACGGGGGTGGCGCCACGGCGGTCCAGGTCGATCGCGAGGGCGGCACATCGGCATCCGCGCCGGAGACGGCGGCGGCCGCGGCGATCGTGCTGCAGGTCGCCCGGCTGACCCATAACCGCTCACTGCAGAACAATCCGCTCGCCGTGCGCGATCTCCTCGAGCGCACCGGCACCGCGGTGCCCGACGTCTCGCAGGCCGACATCCCGCTCCACGTCGGCCCGCAGCTCGACATCGGCCGCGCGGTGGCCACGCTGTTCGGACGATCCGCGCCTGGCGTGGCCCGCATCGCGGTCGAGCAGCGCCAGCCGCTGAGCGCGCTCGGCGGGTCGATCATGACGGCCACCGATCCGGCCAACGTCTCGCTGGCCGGTCGGCTCGCTGATGCGTGGATCACGGTCGCGCCCGACTGGACGGGGCTGCCCGATCACGGGGTGAGCTATCGGCTCACGGTCGGCGGCAAGCGGCTCGCGTCCACGCCCTGGGCCCGGGTGCAGCCGGCCGACATCCTCGGGGCGGCCGGCTTGCTATTGGCGTCGACCACGCCTCGTACCGTGCCGATCAGCTACACCGCGTCGGTGCCCGGCCGGGTGGTGGCGCGCGCGGACGTCTCGCTGACGTTCGGGCCCACCGACGGCACGGTGCCGAGCGTCGTCGCGCCTCTCGTGCCCTCGGTCGTGCGCGGCTCGACGATCCCGGTGCGCTACGACATCAGCCGACTCACCGGCGCCACCAACCCGGTGCTGGTCGTGTCGCAGCCGGGACGGATCGAGACCGCGACCGGCCTGTTCTTCCGTCCGGCGTACACGGTGCCCCTGACCGTACCTACCGGTACGGTGAACGTCCCGGTGTCCGCGCTGTCCGGTGCCGGCATCTACGGCATCGGCATCCAGAACGCGCCGGGCGGCTGGTTCAGCCCGAACGACTCGACGTTCGCCTTCACCCGGGTGGCCCCGCCGTCGGACGCGCGCCCGGCTTCGCCGACCCTGAACGGTGCGCACTACCTGGAGATCCCGGATCACGGCGGGTTCAAGCTGAGCTACGACGTGCGCAACGTCCCGGGCGCGACCGGCGCCGTCGTGGAATTCAGTGCTCCCGGACCAACGCCCTTCCGCGACTACAACACGTTCAACAACCCGAACGGCAGCGCGCGCGACGCCAACGGGCACGACGCCGGCTCGGTGTCGGCGGTCGCGCTGAAGGGCACGCACGGCACCGTCACCCTCGACGGCGATTCCCTCGCGCTCGACGCGACGATGAACCACGTCGTCCGGGTACTGCCCACGCGGTCGGGCCGCGCGGTGGGTGAGGCGAGCGGCGTCAGCTCGATCAGCATGGACGGCGTGGCGGCTGCTGACGGCGGTTCGGCGCTCGCCGGCTTCGGCGTCAACGAGCACGGATCGGACGGGTTCGTCACGTCCAACCAGGTCACGGCGGACGGCAAGAAGCTCGGCTCGGTCGAGACGTTCGACCAGGCGTCCGGACGGATCACCTCGACCGTGGTGTCCTCGGCCCAGACGTACTCGACGATCAGTGGGGCCTGTGCGGGCATCCTGCACGGCGACGTCGGCCTCTACCAGGACGACACCGCGTATCGCGTGCTGGTCGGTGGCCAACCGGCCGGAACGTGGACCCCGCCCGACGCGCTCGGTTCGGTGGGCTGCGTAGCCCACAACCAGTCCACCGCCGACACCGCCGTGGTCAGCGGCACCGGCGGATCGACGCCGAGCCTGCTCGTGTCGACGTCGAACATCGCGCAGAACACGTTCAGCCCGGCTGTGGATCTCGGCCCGGCCCTCGGCGGCGTAGCGAGCGCCACCCTCGGCGGGTTCGCCCAGGACTCGGCCACCAACCAGGCCGTGGTCGCAGTCGACGACGCGGCGACGCAGACGCCGCGGGTCGTCGTCGCCGGACTCGACTCGGGCGATGTGCACGGAATCCCCGGCGTCACAACGGGATTCTCGTCCGGCGCGGCCGTCGACTCGGCCACGCATCAGGCAGTGATCGGCTCGTACGGCGGGCTGGGCATCTATGACCTGGGCTCGAACACCGGCACGCTCGTCACGCCCGGCGGCGCGACCTACGAGCACCCGGCTGCCGACTCGGTGCACAAACTGTTCGCCGTGCAGGAGGTTGCGCCGCCCGACTACTTCGGCGAGTCGCCGAACAACAATGCGATGTCCGCCGTGGTGATGCTCGACGAACACGGCACCGTCGTCCGGCGGGTCGAGAAGTTCAACTTCTACAACGTGTTCCTGCTCAACATGGGCGACTACCTGCAGCTCAACCCGGCAACGTCCACGGCGTTCACCATCGGCCCGGCCGGCCAGCAGCTCCACCCGTTCAAGTACTAGTCCGGCAGCATCGGGACGGTCAGGCCGGGATCGCGGCCGAGCAGCACGGCCCGGGTCACGGCCGTCGAGCCGTATCGCTCACGCACCTCGTCCAGGGCGGCGTCGAGCGCGCCGGCTGCATCGAACGGCAGGGGCAGCTGCAACGCGCCCTCGTTGTCGAGGTTGGCGACCGTGATGCCGACGAGCGTGATGCCCTGGGCGGCGATCAGCGGCTCGGCGCCGGCCAGCAACGCCCGGGCGGCGTTGAGGATGGTCTCGGTCTGCGCGGTGGGACGCAGCAACGTATGCGAGCGGGTGGCCCGCGTCGCGTCGTCGAAGCGCAGCCGCAGGACGACGGTACGCCCGATCCGGTCGGCGGCTCGCATCCGCCGGGTGACGCGATCGACGAGGCCGACGAGGGTCGCGTCGACCTCGCCGGGCGACTTCGGCCGCCAGCCGAGCGCGCGCTGCGAACCGATCGAGCCGCGGCGCCGACCGACCTGCACCGGGCGTGGATCGCGGTTGTGCGCAAGTGCGTGCAGATGTCGCCCGGAGGCGCGCCCCAGCATTGAGACGAGCGTCGGCCCCGGCAGCTCGGCGACCTCACCGACGGTGAAGATGCCGCGCTCGTGCAGCTTCGCGGCGGTGATGCGTCCGACGCCCCATAACCGCTCGACCGGCAGCGCGTGCAGGAAGATCAGCTCGCGCTCGGGCGGCACGACGAGCAGGCCGTCGGGCTTGGCCACCCCGCTGGCCACCTTGGCCAGGAATTTCGTCCGGGCGACGCCGACCGTGATGGGCAGCCCGACCTCATCGCGGACGTCGTGGCGCAGCCGGAACGCGATCTCGGTGGGCGTGCCCGACACGTGGCCCAGCCCGCCGACGTCGAGGAACGCCTCGTCGATCGAGAGCCCCTCGACGAGCGGCGTCGTGTTGCGGAACACCTCGAACACCGCCTTGCTCGCGTCGGAGTACGCCGACATCCGCGGCGACACGACGATCGCCTGCGGGCACAGAGCGCGGGCCTGCCGGCCGCCCATCGCCGTCCGGACCCCGAATGCCTTGGCCTCGTAGCTCGCCGCCAGCACGACGCCGCCCCCGACGATCACCGGACGTCCGAGCAGCCGCGGATCGTCACGCTGCTCGACCGACGCGTAGAACGAGTCGAGGTCAGCGTGCAGGATGACGGCGCCACCGGACACGAACACATGTTCGCACGACGGTACGTCTACTGCGTCAAGATTTGTGGCACACGCCGGCGATAGGGTCGCCGGATCGGAACCGGAGGTCTGAGACGTGCGTAAGCCAGCGGTGCGGTTGCCGGTGGAGGAGAAGCAGCGGGTGGTGCTGGCGGTGCTGGCCGGGGAGCTGACCGCGGCCGAGGCGGCGCGCCGGCACGGGGTCAGTACCAATGCGGTGTTGAGTTGGCGGGCGAAGTTCCTCGATGCCGGTAAGCGGGCTCTTGAGGAGAGGATCTCCGGCCCGGACCGGGGCACCGGTACTCCGGAGGAGCGCCGGTTGCGGGTGGAGGCCAACCAGCTCAAGCTCGCGCTGGCTGAGGCGACGGTGCAGCTGCGGATCTGGGAGAAGGGCGCGGGGTATGTGCATCACGTCCCTTCGCCGACCTCGAAGCCCTGAGAGTGGCAGCGGGCCTGCCGGTTTCGAGGTTCGCTCGTCTTGCTGGCATTCCACGCCGCACCTACCACCGCCGCCTGGCCCGGCTGCGTGACGGTGACCCGATCAAAGGCCCCTGGCCCACGCCGGTCGTCGATGAGGTCGAGGCGGTGGCGGCGAAGTACGCCGAGGCCTGGCCGGCGTGGGGGCATCGCAAGATCGCGGCGTTGATGCGCGCCGACGGACACGACGTGTCCACCTCGACGGTCGAGCGCGCGCTGCGGCGACGCGGGTTGCTGCTGCCGCGCGGCTTTCGGGCTGATCGC
>DASXYL010000093.1:0-14930 GCA_036502575.1 Jatrophihabitantaceae bacterium
CGGCCGCCGAGTTCGCCGACGAACTGCGCGTCCAGCCACGGCTTGTAGATACGCAGCCCGGGATTGGCCAGCAACCCGTACCGGTAGAACCGCTCGATGTCGTTGCCCTTGAACGTCGAGCCGTCGCCCCAGATGTGGACGTCGTCGGAGTGCATCGCGCGAACCAGCATCGTGCCGGTGACCGCACGCCCGAGCGGGGTGGTGTTGAAGTAGGCCCGGCCACCCGAGCGGACGTGGAAGGCGCCGCAGGCCAGCGCGGCCAGCCCCTCCTCGACCAGGGGCTTGCGGCAGTCGACCGCGCGGGCGATCTCGGCGCCGTAGGCCTGGGCCCGGGCGGGGACGCCGTCGATGTCGTGCTCGTCGTACTGCCCGATGTCGGCGGTGTAGGTGCACGGGATCGCACCCTTGGCGCGCATCCAGGCAACCGCCACGGACGTGTCGAGCCCGCCGGAGAAGGCGATGCCGACGCGCTCGCCGACGGGGACTGAGGTCAGCACCTTGCTCACCGGGTCACGCCTCCTTCGGTTCTGATCGAGATTGGCCCAGCTCGAGGAATCGGCGCGCGAGGTTCGGCCCCCCGGCCGGATCGCGGGCCACGACCAGGATGGTGTCATCCCCGGCGATGGTGCCGAGCACCTCGGGCAGGCCGGCGCGGTCGACGGCCGACGCGAGGAACTGCGCCGCCCCGGGCGGGGTGCGCAACACGACGAGGTTGGCGCTCGCCTCGGCGGAGGTGAGCAGCTCGGCGACGAGCCGGGCGAGGCGCTGCGGCGGGGCGTCGTCGGCGCCCCGGGCCGCCAGCGGCGATCCGTCCTCCGGGATGACGTACATCGGCGCCCCGCCGTCCGGGGTGCGCAGCTTGACCGCGCCGAGCTCGTCCAGGTCACGGGACAAGGTGGCCTGCGTGACGTGCAGACCCTCGTCGTCCAGCAACGCCGCCAGCTCGGTCTGCGAGCGGACCTGCTGGCCGACGAGCAGCGCCACGATCCGGGCGTGCCGGGCCGCCTTCGTCGTCACCTCGAACTTCGTGCTGCTCATCGGCTGCGTTCCAGCAGCCAGGCCAGCAACGCCTTCTGGGCGTGCAGCCGATTCTCGGCCTCGTCCCACACGACGCTCTGCGGGCCGTCGATGACCTCGGCCGCGATCTCCTTGCCCCGGTACGCGGGCAGGCAGTGCAGGACGATCGCGTCGCTCGTCGCGCGCGTCATCGCTGCCGTGTCGACGGCGAAAGGGGCGAACACGTCGCCGCGCTGCTCGTCCTCCTGCCCCATCGACACCCAGGTGTCGGTGGCGATCACATCGGCGCCGTCGAAGGCCTTACCCGGGTCGGCGGTGACGGTGACCGAGCCGCCGGTCGTGGTGGCGATCGCCTCGGCGTCAGCGACGATCGTCGGATCAGGGTGATAGCCGTCCGGCCCGCCGACGCGGACGTGCAGGCCGGCCGAAACGCCGCCGAGCAGGTAGGAGTGGGCCATGTTGTTGGCGGCGTCGCCGACATAGCTCAACGTCAGGCCCGCGAGTTTGCCCTTGTGCTCGCGGATGGTCTGCAGGTCGGCCAGGATCTGGCACGGGTGGAACTGGTCGGTCAGCGCGTTGACGACGGGCACCCGGCTCACGTTCGCCATGGCCTGGATGCGTTCCTGGGCGAAGGTGCGCCACACGATGGCCGCGACCTGGCGGTCGAGCACCCGGGCGGTGTCCTCGACCGGCTCGCCCCGTCCGAGCTGGCTGGTCTGGGCGTCGATCACGAGCGGGTACCCACCGAGCTCGGCGATGCCCACGCTGAAGGACACCCGGGTGCGCGTCGAGGGCTTGTCGAAGATGACGGCGACCGCGCGCGGACCGGCAAGGGGCTGGCGCACCAGCCGGTCGGCCTTCATGGCGTCGGCCAGGTCGAGCACCTCGAGAAGCTCAGCCGGGCTGAGGTCGTCGTCGCGAAGGAAGTGCCTAGGCATGCGCTTCTCCCAACGCTGCGCGCAGTCGCGGCATCGCCTCGTCCACGTCGGCCTCGGTCAGGATCAGCGGCGGGGCCAATCGGATGACGTCCGGCTTGACGGCGTTGATCAGCAGGCCCTTCTCGCGGGCGGCCGTCTCGACGGCGCCGGCCAGGTTGCTCTGCAGGGCGAGCGCCCGCCACAGGCCGCTCCCCCGGACTTCGCTCACCGCCGGAGCGGCCAGCGCCGACAGCTCGGCGGCGAGGTGCTCGCCGACCCGCTTGACGGCGTCGAGCAGATGCTCGTCGGCGATGGTGTCGAGCACCGCGAGGGAGGCGGCGCACGAGACGGGATTGCCGCCGAACGTGCTGCCGTGATCGCCGCCGGCGAAGAGGTGTCCGGCCGGGCCGACCCCGATGCAGGCGCCGATCGGTAGGCCGCCGCCGAGGCCCTTGGCGAGCGTGATCACATCCGGTCGGACGCCCTCGGCGATGCTGGCGAACCAGTGCCCGGTGCGGCCGATGCCGCTCTGCACCTCGTCGACGATGAGGAGGGCGCCGGCGGCGTCGCACGCCTCCCGAGCGGCGGCGAGGTAGCCCGGCGGCGCCGGAACGACGCCGCCTTCGCCCAGGGTGGGTTCGAGGACGACGGCGGCGGTGCGCTCGGTGACGGCCTGGCAGAGGGCGTCCGGGTCGCCGTAGTCGACGAACGTCACCGGGCCGGGCAGCGGGGCGAACGGCTCGCGCTTGGCCGGGTTGCCGGTGATCGCCAGCGCACCGAGCGTCCGCCCGTGGAAACTGCCGTGGGCGGCGACGATCTCGACCCGGCCGCCGTTCTTCCGGCCGTGGACGCGGGCCAGCTTGACCGCGCACTCGTTCGCCTCGGCCCCGCTGTTGGCGAAGAAGACGCGGCCGTCGGCGCCGAGCAGTTCGAGCAGCCGCTCGGCCAGCCGCACCCCCGGCTCGTGGATCGCCAGGTTGGACGTGTGCGCGAGCCGGCCCACCTGCGTCGACACCGCCTCGACGACGGCGGGATGGGCGTGGCCCAGCGCGGAGGTCGCGATGCCGGCGACGAAGTCGAGGTACTCGCGCCCGTCGACGTCCCAGACCCGCACCCCCTCGCCGTGGTCGATGGCGATCGGCGGCGTGCCGTAGTTCGGCATCATCGCGGCATTCCACCGCTCCTGCATCGTCACGCCGACTCCTTAGCGGGCAGCACCATGGTGCCGACGCCCTCGGTGGTGAATATCTCGAGCAACAGCGCGTGCGGGACGCGTCCGTCGAGCACGTGCGCCCGCGGGACGCCGCCGTCGACGGCCCGCACGCAGGCCTCCATCTTCGGCACCATGCCGGACGACAGGGCCGGCAGCATCGCCGAGAGGGCGCCGGCATCGATCTGGCTGACCACCTCGCTGCTCGCCGGCCAGTCGGCGTAGAGGCCTTCGACGTCGGTGAGCACGACCAGCTTCTCGGCGCCGAGTCCCACCGCGAGGGCGGCGGCCGCGGTGTCGGCGTTGACGTTGTAGGACAGGCTGTCGGTGCCCCTCGCCACGGTGGCCACGACGGGGATGCGGCCGGCGTCGAGCAGCGCGTCGACGGTGCTCGGGTCGACCGCGACGACATCGCCCACCTGTCCGATGTCGATCGGCTCGCCGTCGACGAACGCCGGCCGGCGCTCGGCGGTCAGCAGTCCCCCGTCCTCGCCGGAGAGCCCGACCGCGAACGCGCCGTGGTCGTTGATCAGGTTGACGATGTCGCCGTTCACCTGGCCGACGAGCACCATCCGGACGATGGCCATCGCCTCGGGAGTCGTGACGCGCAGCCCGCCCCGGAATTCGGTCTCGATGCCGAGCCGGCCCAGGTGCTCGGTGATCTGCGGCCCACCGCCGTGCACGACGACGGGTTTGAGCCCGGCGTAGCGCAGGAAGACGATGTCCTCGGCGAAGGCCTTCTGCAGTTCGGGCGAGATCATGGCGTTGCCGCCGTACTTGATCACCACGACCTTGCCGTGGAAGCGCTCCAGCCAGGGCAGCGCGTCGACGAGTATTTCCGCCTTCTCCAGCGCGTTCATGACGAGTACGCCGAGTTCTCTTCGACGTAGCCGTGCGAGAGGTCATTGGTCCAGATCGTGGCGGCGTGCTCGCCGGCATGCAGCTCGACGCCGATGTGCACAGCTCGGCTGGATAGGTTGACGAGGTCGCGCGGGTCGCCGGCCGCGCCCTTGCGGCAGACGGCGATGCCGTTGATGGTCACGTCCAGCTCGTCAGGGTCGAAGGCGGCGCTCGTCGTGCCGATGGCGGCGAGAACGCGTCCCCAGTTGGGGTCATTGCCGAACAGCGCGCACTTGAGCAGGTTGTTGCGGGCGATGGATCGGCCGACCTCGACCGCGTCGTCCTCGTTCGCGGCGCCGCCGACCTCGATCGTGACCTCCTTGGTGGCGCGCTCGGCGTCGGCGACCAGCTGCTGCGCCAAGTCGTGGCATACGTGCTCGACCGCCGAGGTGAACTCGGTAGCATCTGGCGTCACGCCCGAGGCGCCGCTCGCCATCAGGACGACGGTGTCGTTGGTGGACATGCAGCCGTCGCCGTCGACGCGGTCGAAGGTGCGAGCCACCGCAGTCCGCAGCGCACTGTCCACAGTGGACTTGTCGACAGAGACATCAGTCGTCAAGACGCTAAGCATCGTGGCAAGGCTCGGGGCGAGCATGCCGGCGCCCTTGGTCATGCCGCCAACGGTCCAGCCGTCGGGGTGGGCGAACACGGCCTGCTTGGCCACGGTGTCGGTGGTGCGGATCGCCTCAGCGGCATTGCGGCCACCGGTCTGATCGAGGGCCGCCGCGGCTGCGTCCACGCCGGCCAGGAGCTGCGGCATCGGCAGTCGCTCGCCGATCAGTCCGGTGGAGCAGACCGCGACGTCGCCGGCCCCGACGCCCAGGGCCGCGGCGACCCGCTCCGCAGTCGAATGCGTGTCGGCGAAGCCACCCGGGCCGGTGCAGGCGTTGGCGCCGCCCGAGTTGAGGACGACGGCCCGCAGCCGCCCGTCGGCGACGACCTGCTGCGACCACAGCACCGGCGCCGCTTTGACCCGGTTGGCGGTGAACACTGCTGCGGCGGCGTCCGACGGGCCGTCGTTCACGACCAGCGCAACGTCGGGGCCACCGCTCTCCTTGAGGCCGGCGGCAACACCGGCCGCCCGGAAACCGCCAGCCGCGGTGACGCTCACGGGGCGATCCCATCGATCGCCAGGCCGGCTGTTTCGGGCAGACCGAGCATCAGGTTGGCGTTCTGCAGGGCCTGCCCGGCGGCTCCCTTGCCGAGGTTGTCGATGGCGCTGGTGACGAGGATTCGCCCGGAGCTGGCGTCGACCACAGCCTGCAGCTGGGCCGAGTTGGAGCCGGCGGTCGCCCCCGTGTGCGGCTGCTGCCCGTCGGGCAGGACGTGCACGAACGGCTCGTCGGCATAGGCCCCGACGAGTGCGGCCCGGACGTCGGGCAGGCCTCCGGCGGGCCGCGCCGTCACCACCGACAGGATCCCGCGGGGCATCGGGGCCAGCAGCGGGGTGAACGACAGGCTGGTTGCCCCGGTGGCCTGCAGGATCTCCGGGACGTGCTGGTGCGTACCGACCTTGTACGGCGTGACGTCACCCATCACCTCGCTGCCCAGCAGGTTGACCTTCGCCGAGCGCCCGGCCCCGGACGTGCCACTCGTGGCCACGACGACGACGTCATCCGCTTCGACCAGCCCGGCGGCGACCAGCGGGGCCAGGGCCAGGATCGTCGCGACGGCGTAGCAGCCGGTGTTCGCGACCCGGTGAGACGACGCGATGCGGGCGCGCTGGCCGGGCAGCTCGGGCAGCCCGTACGTCCACGCCGGGTGATACCCGCCGCCGTAGTACCGCTCGTACGCGGCCGGGTCGACGAGCCGGTGGTCGGCCCCGAGGTCGACGATCTTCGTAGCATCCGGCAGCCCCTCGGCGAACGATCCCGACGCGCCGTGCGGCAGGGCGAGAAACACCAGCTCGGCGTCGGCGACGGCCTCGGGCGACGTCTCCGCCAGGGTCAGGTCGGCCAGAGAGCGCAGGCCCGGGTGCACCTCGCCGATGCGCTGCCCGGCGCTCTGCTGCCCGGTCGCCGCCACGACGTCCAGGTGCGGGTGGGCGCCCAGCAGTCGCAGCAGCTCACCGCCCGCGTAGCCACTGGCGCCGACGACGGCGACCCGAGTTCCCATGCGCACAATTATGCAGTGCCGTGCAATTTCATTCAAGCGGCCCCGCCGCATAGGCTGCGCCGGTGGCGGCCGATCGGATCCTCGTCGAACGGGTGCGGACGGGGCTGCGCGCCGCGGCTGAACCGTCGCGGGCCCCGCAGATGCAGGCGTACATGAAATCGGCCATGCCCTATCTGGGCGTGCCGGTGCCGGCCGTCCGCGCGCTGGTCCGGGCCGAGGCGATGTCGCGGCCGCCGGGCTCGACGGATGCGCTGTCGGCCACCGCCGCCGCGCTGTGGCGCGACGCCACCCACCGCGAGGAGCGCTATGCGGCCACGGCCCTGGTGGACGTTCCGGCCGCGCGCCGGCTGCAGACCACGGCACTGCTGCCCCTCTACCAGGAGATGATCACCACGGGCGCGTGGTGGGACCACGTCGACGAGGTGTCGCACCGAATCGGCGGTCTACTGACCGCCTTCCCCGACGAGATGGCGCCAACCCTCCGAAGCTGGGCGCACGACCCGGACCGGTGGCTGCGCCGCAGCTCGATCATCTGCCAGATCGGTCTCAAGCAGGCGACCGACACCGAGCTGCTCGCCGACACCATCGCGGCGAACGTCGACGACCGCGACTTCTTCCTCCGCAAGGCGATCGGCTGGGCGCTGCGCGAGTACGCCAAGACCGACCCCGGCTGGGTCCGCGCGTTCGTGGCGGCGCACGAACTCAGTCCGCTGTCGCGGCGCGAGGCGCTCAAGCGCTTAGGCCCGTAGCTCGGCTCCGCACAGCTCGGCGGCGCGGGCGACCGCGGCATCGCGCGCGGCGGCGGCCTCGTCACCGGTCAGGGTGCGATCCGGGGCCCGGAACCGCAGCGCGAACGCCAGCGACTTGCGGTCGGCGCCGAGGCGCTCGGCGTCGGAGAAGACGTCGAAGAGGCGGACCGATTCGAGCAGCTCCCCCGCGCCGTCGCGCACCGCATCGAGCAACGTCGCGGCCGGCACGTCGGCCGGCACCACCAGCGCGAGGTCGAGCAGCACCGGCGGGAACGGCGAGATGTCCGGCGCCTGGGCCGGAACGGGCGGCGCGAACGCGTCCAGGTCGAGCTCCATCGCGGCGGTGCGCGGCGGCAGTTCCAGGGTGGCGATCACCCGTGGGTGTAGCTCACCGGCGTACCCGACGACCGTGTCTCCAGCGTCGCCCCGCAGCAGCAACTCGGCGCACCGTCCGGGGTGCCACGGCGCGTGGTCGGCACTACGCACCGTCAGCTCGGCCCGGTCGGCCCCGGCGATGATGCGCGCCGCCTGCACGGCATCGGCCCAACTCGCCGTCCGGCCCTCGCCCCACCACCCGGCCCGCTCGACCTCACCGGCCAGCACCACGGCGACGTGGCGCGGCTGCGGCGGTACCGCGGCGTACATCGCGGCGATCTCGTCGTCGCTCGGACGGTGTTCGACGCTGGGGATGGGTGCCGGCTTCGCGTCGGGACGAGGCAGGTACACCAGGCCCATCTCGTACAGCGCCAGGTCGCGCATCCCGCGGCCGACGTTGCGCCGCAGCGTGGCCAGCAGGCCGGGCAGCAGCGAGGTGCGCAGCTCGGGTTCGGCCTCGGAGAGCGGGTTGACCAGCCGAGCCGCGCGCCGGCGCAGATCGTCGGCCGGGAGCCCGAACGCATCGTGCACGGACGGCGCGACGAAGACGGAGCTGAGCACCTCGGTATAACCGGCGGCGCCGAGCGCGCGCGAGACCGCCCGGCGGGTGTGCTGCTCGTCGGTGAGGCCGCGTCCGGGCGGCGGGGTCGGCAAGATCGACGGGATCTTGTCGTACCCCTCCAGGCGCACGACCTCCTCGACGAGGTCAGCCGGGTCGGTCAGGTCGGGGCGCCAGCTCGGCGGGACGACGCGCAGCGGGTCATCGCCCTGGGGAGAACTCACGGCGCAGCCCACCTGAGTCAGCCGGGAAACGACGCTCGCCGCGTCGATGGGCAGGCCGGCGACCGCACCGGGCCGACTCGCGGCGATGGCGATCTCGACCGGCGCGGGGCCGGCGCCGACGACGGTGAAGCCCTCGACGGGGGCGGCTCCGCCGTGCTCGACCAGCAGGTCGACGCAGCGCTGCAACGCCACCGCGGCGACGGCCGGGTCCACGCCGCGCTCGAATCGCTTGGCCGCCTCGCTCGGCAGCTTGTGCCGGCGCACCGTGCGCGAGATCGAGGTCGCGTCCCAGTGCGCCGCCTCGAGGACGACCTCTGACGTGCCCGTCCCGATCTCGGTGGACGCCCCACCCATGACGCCGGCCAACCCGATGGGGCCGGTGTCGTCGGTAACGACGATGTCGCCCGGGTCGAGGACGCGCTGAGCCCCGTCCAAGGTGGACAGTCGTTCGCCGGCGCGGGCCCGGCGCACGCCGAGCGCGCCGCTGATCTTCGAACGGTCGTAGGCGTGCAGGGGCTGACCGGTCTCGAGCATCACGTAGTTGGTGACGTCGACGGCCAGCGAGATCGGCCTCATGCCGGACTGCCGCAGCCGCAGCTGCATCCACTCCGGGCTGACGGCGTCGGCCCGCAGGCCGGCCACGGCGCGGACCGAGAACTGGTCGCACCCGCTCGGGTCATCGACGCGGACGTCGTAGGCGGCCCCGTCGACCGGCGGCAGGGTCACCGACTCGGCGAGGTCGTGGAACGGCGCATCGAACGCGGCCGCCGCCTCCCGGGCCAGCCCGCGCACCGCCAGGCAGTAGCCGCGATCGGGCGTCACGGCGATGTCGAGCACGGCATCGCGCAGACCCAGGACCTCGAGCGCGTCGTCGCCAGGCACCCCGGCGTCGGAGGGCAGCACGAGAATGCCGGCGTGATCGTCGCCGATACCCAACTCACGGACCGAGCAGATCATGCCGTCGGACACGTGCCCGTACGTCTTGCGGGCGCTGATCTCGAATCCACCCGGAAGGACGGACCCCGGCAATGCGACCACCACCAGGTCGTCCACCGCGAAGTTGTGCGCGCCGCACACGATGCCGCGTGGCTCTGCGTCGCCGACCTCGACCGTGCACCAGCGTATGGTCTTGCCGTTCTTCTGCGGTTCGTCCTCGAACGACAGCACACGGCCCACCACGATCGACCCGGACATGCCCTCCGCGGCGGAGTCGACCCGCTCGACCTCGAGCCCGACGCGCACCAGGGCATCGCCCACCTCGCGCGGCGTTGCGCCGGCCGGCAGGTCGACGTACTCCCCCACCCAGCTCACCGATGCCCGCACGTCAGGCCTCCATTCCGAACGCCTGCGTGAACCGGACGTCGCCGTCGAGCATGTCGCGCATGTCGGCGGCGTTGTTGCGGAACATCATCGTGCGCTCGATGCCCATGCCGAACGCGAAGCCCGAGTAGCGGTCGGGATCGATGCCGCAGGCGCGCAGCACGCGCGGGTTGACCATGCCGCAGCCACCCCATTCGATCCAGCCCTCGCTGCCGCACGTGCGGCAGTCCCAGTCCGGGTTGCCGACTGACTGGCCCCGACACACGAAGCACAGCAGGTCGGGCTCGGCGCTCGGCTCGGTGAACGGGAAGTACGAGGGCCGCAGCCGGGTGACGATGCCCGGGCCGAAGAACGCCTGCGCCATGTGGTCCAGCGTGCCCTTCAGATGCGCCATCGTGATGCCCTCGTCGACCACGAGCCCCTCGAGCTGGTGGAACACCGGCGAGTGCGTCGCGTCGAGCTCGTCGGTACGGAACGTCTTGCCCGGGCACACGATGTAGATCGGCGGCTTGCGTTCGAGCATCGCCCGCGCCTGAACCGGCGAGGTGTGCGGGCGCAGCACCAGACCGGATCCGGGCGGCGCCACGTAGAAGGTGTCCATGAGCGTGCGGGTCGGATGGTCCGGCCCGATGTTCAGGGCGTCGAAGCTGAGCCACTCGGTCTCGACCTCAGGGCCTTCGAGCACCTCGTATCCCATCGAGGTGAAGACGTCGCCGATCAGTTCCTGCAGTGTGGTCAGCGGATGCCGAGCACCTTCCAGGCGGCGGTCCCACGGCAACGTGACGTCGACGGCTTCCTCGACCAGCACCCGGGCGTCACGGTCGGCCTCGAGCTCGTGCTGGCGCCTCTCCAGCGCCGCCTTGACCGCCGCGCGCGCCTCGCCGACCCGCTTGCCGGCGGCTGCCTTCGCGGCGGGCGGCAGTTGCCCGATCTCGCGATTGGCCAGCGCCAACGGCGAACGATCACCGGCGTGGGCCAACCGGGCGTCCTTCAGCTCGTCGAGGTCGGACGCCTTGGCAATGGCGGCAAGCGCGTCGTCGACGGCGTGCTGCAGCTGCTCGGGCTGCAGGACGCTCGGCTCGACGGGGTCGTAGCTCATGGATGTCCTCGTTGGCTGGGCCGGGGCTGGCGATGTCGAGTCTAGGAGCGCGTCCACAGGCAATAACGAAGGCCGCCGCGCAACTGCGCAGCGGCCCCCGGTGACGATGCGGGTCAGGCCTCGGACTTGACCTCTTCCATGGGGGAATCCATGCCGCCGTTGGCCGCGGCGCGGGCGGCGGCCCGGGCGGCCTTGCGCTCGGCGACATCGGCGTAGGCCTTGGCCGCGAACTCCGGGTCGAGCGGCCGGCTCTCGGCCTTGGTCTGCGGGTTGAGCTTGCTGATGTACGCGTCGAGTTCGGGGCCGGACTCCCACGACGTGATCAGGCAGTAGCGCGGCTCATCGCCCGGGTGCCACACCGCGTGCCACAGCCGCTGGGTGTCGATGATGACCTGAGTGCCCGCCGGCAACGGGATGCGGGTCTCGGTCGACGGGTCGTCCTGATCCTCACGCAGGATCATCACCGAGTCGGGGTTGTCGGTGAGGTTGAAAAAGCCCCGGACGATCCAACCGGTGCCCTCGGGGTTGAGCCGGTTGTTGTCGTCGCGGTGCAGGTTGTAGATGCAGTCGGTGTAGGTGTTGGGCTGTAGCTCGATGACCCGGCAGCGGCCGATGTTGGCGCCCGGCTCCTCGGCGCGGGCCTTCAGCCGCGGCGCCAGCTCCGCGTTCTTCGGCACCCACACGCCGTCCTTGTCGGTCTTGGGCGGGGTGTGATTCCAGAAGCCGTTGCACTCCATGTCGCCGTACGCGCTGGCGATCGGCGCGAAGCGGGTGTCGCCCGAGGACTTCCAGTCGACGTATTCGATGTCGAGCCACTCGGCGGGGTCTTGCGACTGGTCGTAGGAATCCAGGACCACATAGCCGGAGTCTTCGAAGACGGGCAACTTGTTGTAGCTCATGGCGCGACGAGCGACCTTTCAAGCGACGGCAAAGTTAGGCGAACCTATCACGGAGGAATCAGCGCTCCAGGTAGCCATGCAGCCCGCCCCCCGGCCACCTCGTTGAGTGGCGCATTATCGCCCGAGTGGCGCGGTATAACGCGCCACTCGACGCCGAACGCGCCACTCGACGAAAGACGGCCAACCCGCCGCATCAGGCTCGTTGCGCGCGGGCTGAGGAGTAGAGGCATACCGCGGCGGCGGCGGCGACATTGAGGCTCTCGGCGTCGCCGTACACGGGCACGCGGACGCTGCGGTCGGCCGAGTCGATCACGCCGCGGGGCAGGCCGTTGGCCTCGTTGCCGAACAGCCAGGCGGTCGGCTTCTCCAGAGCGTGCCCGGAGATCAGGTCGTCCAGGTTGTCGGCGCCGCCTCCGGTCGCGGCGAGCACCGTGCAGCCGGCCGCCCGGGCCGCCGTCACGGCGTCGTCGGCACTGACGTCGCTGACGACGTCGATGTGGAAGATGCTGCCCGCGGACGCGCGCACCACCTTGCCGTTGTAGAGGTCGACGCTGTCGCCGGCGAAGATCACCGTCTTGGCGCCGGCGGCATCAGCCGTCCGCAGGATCGTGCCGGCATTGCCCGGATCGTTGGCATCGACGAGCACGGCGACCAGACGCGGCTCGGCGTCGAACGCCTTGCGCAACGGGACGTGGACCTTGCGGCACACCGCCACGATGCCCTGGGGACGCACCGTCTCGGACAACGCGGCCGACGCGCGAACGCTGATCTCGTCGACGCGGGTGCCCAGCGTGCGGGCGGCCTCGACCAGCTCGGTGTTGCGCTCGATCGCGTCGGTGGTGGCGAAGATCGAGATGACGACCTTCGACCGGCCCAGCGCCTCACGTACGGCCTGGGCGCCCTCGGCGAGGAAACGCCCAGCCTCGTGGCGAGGTTGCCGGCGGGTGAGCCGGCGGGCCGCCACGAGCCGGGCGTTCGTGTCGGAGATCAAGCGGCTGGGCTCGACTCGACGCCACCAATGCCGTTCGCGGCCACGGCGTCCTTGGCCACCTTCGCGAGGGAAGCGAACGCGGCCTCGTCGGTGACGGCGAGGTCGGCCAGGACCTTGCGGTCGACCGTCACGCCGGCCAGGCGCAAGCCCTGGATGAAACGGTTGTACGTGATGTCGTTCGCGCGCGCCGCCGCGTTGATCCGAGTGATCCACAGCTGGCGGAAGTCACCCTTGCGCGCCTTGCGGTCACGGTAGGCGTAGGTCGAGGAGTGCAGCAGCTGCTCCTTGGCCTTGCGGTAGAGCCGGGAGCGCTGTCCGCGGTAACCGGATGCCGCTTCGAGCGTGCTGCGGCGTTTCTTGTGGGCATTAACTGCCCGCTTGACGCGTGCCACGGTGGTTCCTTGAAGGTCTCGGGCCGCCCGAACTCGGGCGGCTGGGGGCTGGTTGGTTCAGCGGACGGTCGATCAGCGGCCGAGCAGCTTCTTCACGCGCGGCGCGTCGGCCGGGGCGACCTCGGTGGTGCCGCTCAGCCGACGGGTCAGCGTCGAAGACTTGCGCTCCAGGTTGTGGCGCATGCCAGCGCGCTGGGCGAGCAACTTGCCGCTTCCGGTCACCTTGACGCGCTTCTTGATCCCGCTATGAGTCTTGTTCTTGGGCATTGACGGTCCTTCTGTCGCTTCTATCGCTTCTATTCAGCGCCACTGTCGGCGGCTGGGCCCCCGTGCTTTACGGGCTTCACGGTGCGATGCGGCGCCACGACCATGATCATGTTGCGGCCGTCCTGCTTGGGCGACGACTCGACGAATCCAAGCTCCTGGATGTCGTCGGCGAGCCGCTGCAGCAGGCGGAAGCCGAGCTCGGGACGGGACTGCTCTCGTCCGCGGAACATGATCGTGACCTTCACCTTGTCGCCCTGCTTGAGGAACCGCTCGACGTGACCCTTCTTGGTCAGGTAGTCGTGCGAGTCGATCTTGGGGCGGAGCTTCATTTCCTTGATGACGGTGAGGGTCTGGTTGCGCCTGGCCTCGCGTGCCTTCTGCGCGCTCTCGTACTTGAACTTGCCGTAGTCCATGAGCTTGCAGACCGGCGGCCGCGCCATCGGGGCGACCTCGACCAGATCCAGGTCCGCCTCGGCGGCCAGTTCGAGTGCCTTGCCGATCGGCACGATGCCGACCTGCTCGCCCTCGGGCCCGACGAGTCGTACCTCTGGTACTCGGATCCGATCGTTGATCCTGGGTTCTGAGCTGATGTGACCTCCTCGGTCGTTCCTGTTGTGTCGGACCGGCGCCTCGCGCGAGATGCGAAAGGCCCCGGCGCCAGTGCGCGCGGGGCCCGCAAAATCTCCGACCAGCCCGTGGACGCCGGAAAGCGTCGCTACGCCATCTGCGTTCGATGACGCCACGGACCGGACCCGGCTCGCCGCGGCGGCTCGGGTGGGAGGCTTGGTGGGCTTCCGCTTGCACACCCCCGCGTGTCGCGGAGGCTGGTCGCAATGACAGGGTAGCAGCGTGCCTGACACTGACCCAAGCTCTGTGAACGTCGCCGACGACCTCGGCAGTCCGGGAAGCGCCTCGAGCCCGCATCCGATTGCCGGCATTCCGCTACCCGCGCACGGCTTCGAAACCCTCGACTCACTCGATTCGCTGCCGCCTCGCGAACTCGCCGAGATCCCGGCTACCGAGGTGATCACCCGCGCCGGCGTGCTGCTAATGAGCGCGTCCGCGGAGAAGTTGGGCCTGACGCCGGATGGCGAACCGCATCCGGACCTGGACGAGGCGCGACGGCTCATCACGGCGCTCGCCGGGCTGGTCGCCGCCGCACAGGAGTACCTCGGCGAGCAGGGCCTGCCGCTGCGTGACGGTCTCAAGACTCTGCAGCGCGCGTTCCGCGAAGCGTCCTCGTTCCCGGATGAGCCCGGGCAAGGCCCTGGGGAAAAGCTGATCAGCTAGGACATTGCTTGCGCTGCGCGTTCGGTGTCGCTGCGCAGTACGCAGAACTCGTTGCCGTCCGGGTCGGCCAGCACGACCCAGCCGCTGCCGTCCGGTTCGCGGAAGTCGGCGACGAATGTGGCGCCGAGCGCCTGCACCCGCTCGACCTCGACGTCGCGGGTGTGATCGGTCGGCCTGATGTCCAGGTGCAGTCGGTTCTTCACCGTCTTGGTCTCCGGCACGTTCTGGAACCACAGCCCGGTGCCGCCGTCCGCCGGGAACAGCGACGCCTCCGGATCACCCGGGAGGTCGTCGTCCGGACGCGGCCAGCCGGTTACCTGCTGCCAGAAGCTGGCCAGCTCGTACGGATCGGCGCAGTCGATCGTCACGTGGCTCAGCGAGATGCCCATCGACGGCAGGCTGCCCCACCCGGGCCGGCCCGGCAACCCATTTGCGCGGCGCTGACCCCATTCGGTTTTGGTCACCCGGCTGGCTATGTGACGGCGGGTGACCAAAACCGGGCCAGCGCTCACTCCTCCGTCGTGGCGCTGGGCAACTTCTCGCTGATGAGGTCCATGACGGTGGAGTCGGTCAGGGTGGTGACGTCGCCTAACTGTCGGTTTTCGG
>DASXYL010000094.1:0-44876 GCA_036502575.1 Jatrophihabitantaceae bacterium
CTGCACAGCTACGCCACCGCCTACTGGTGGTCAGCCGGCTTCTTCGCCGCCGGCGCGCTCATCACGGTGCTTCTATTCCGCCGCAAGGGCACGAGCCTGGCCGCGTCGGCCGAGCCCGCCCCGGCCGAAGCGCTGCCGGCATAGAGTGCGGCCGCCGCCCAGACAGGAAGGACGGGGCGCGGCGGGTCCACGTCCGACGTCTGGCAACACGGCAGCACCCACCCGGGCCGCGGGCCTCTGAGATCGCGGCTCCACCTCCAACCACCCCGCAGATGCCCCGAAAGCAGCGAAGCGGAAATCCACGACACGCACTCTCATGCCGCATTGCGTTTGTAGCTCGCACGAATACCGCCCTGCGGTTTACCGGGGGGGGGGCGGATGGCTGCTAACGGCAATGTTTGGGGACCGGGTACGAACGATCATCGGTTGTGCCGCACAACTCTGCAACCGAAGCGGCGCTTCAGAAGCGGGGCCAGGGCAGCCACGCCTGGCCCGCACAACCGATCTGCACGCGAGGAGTCTTCAATGTCACGATCAGTCATCCGGTGGATCCGCCCGCGCCGCCGCATCACGGTCCTAGCCTCGGCCTGCGTCGCCCTGGCCGCGGTCGGGGTCGTGTCGCTCATCGGAACCGCCAGCGCAGCCCCCAGCGCCGCAATCCGCTCGACACCGTCGTGCAGCAACGCGACGCTGAAGGGTACCTACACCTTCGGCTACATCAGCTGGTCGATCTCCAATGGCCAGAGCACTCCGGCGTCCGAGGCCGGCTTCGACACCTTCAACGGCAAGGGCACCGGCAGCGGCGTGATCACCGCCGCCTATAACGGCGTCCTGGCGGGCAACAACATGCCCGACACCTCGACCTACACCATCAACGCCAACTGCATCGGGACGATCGTGTTCAACAGCGCCGGCAGCCTGTTCCACTTCAATGTGTACGTGAGCCCATCTGGGAACTCCTTCAGCCTGATCAGCACCGATCCGGGCACCGCCGTCGCCGGCACCGAGACCCGCGTGACCCGGTAACACCACGGCGCGCAGACCTGCCGGGCCGCCTGCAGCAACAGCCACCGCGGTGACCTGCAGATCCTTCGACCACGCCGTAGACCGCACGCCGGAAGGTGCCTCCCCAGCAAAGAAAGCCTAGAGATGTCGCAATCACAAGCTTCCCTTGCAGCAGAGGCACTTCCCCACCCCGACGAACGGTGCATGTCCCGGATCACCGCGAGTCGCCCAGGCTAGGCTGCCGCCCCGTTCGTCGTGACTCGGGGCGCGTGGACCTCGATCGCGCCGGTCGCGGTGAGCACCGACCTGGGATCATAGGGTGACCGACCTCGCATATCTGACACCGACACCGAAGGGTGGCAACTGCCGATGTACCGACTGACCGTGGTCTACGACGAGCCGGCCGACAAGGAGGCCTTCGACCGCCGCTACACCGACGAGCACGTCCCCCTTGTCAAGGCCGTGCCCGGGCTGGGCAGCTTCCAGCTCAGTCATCCGCAGGGCGGCACGCCGTACCTCGTCGCCGAGCTGTTCTGGCCCAGTGAGGACGCCTTCAAGGCCTCGGCCGCGACCCCCGAGATGGCCGAGAACCGCAAGCACGCGGAGGGCTGCGGCACGACGTTCACGGTCTACACCGGCGACGTCGCCGAAGTCTGACCGACGCGCTGGTCCGTTCTCGGACTAGGGAAGCGCTGATCAATGGCGCCGTGGCGTGCAGCAGGCGGGATTGATCAGTGGTTCCCTAATGGTCGACCAGGTCCAGTGCTGCTAGGCCTCGACGGGGACCGGGTCGTTGCTGTGCTGGGTATCGGTTGCGTGTTGGGGCGTGGGCCGGATGGCGAACCAGGTCAGCAAGGCGGTCGCGGCGAGGAACATCGTGGCCATGAGGAAGGCGCGGTCGGCGCCGACCACGAAGGCGTGGCGGGCTACTTCGGCTGCGCTCTCGGCGGGCGTCACGTGGCGGGCGGCGTTGGTGCTTGTGGTTCCGAACACGGTTACCAGCACGGCGAGCCCGAGCGAGCCGCCGAGTTGCTGCATGACGTTGACCAGCCCGGATGCGGCGCCTGCGTCCTCGGGTGCGACCCCGTTCAGCGCGGCGGTGGTGAGCGGCACGAACGCGATGCCGTTGCCGAGCCCGAACAGCAGCAGGGGGCCGAGCAGCAAGAGGTAGGTGCTGGTTTCGGAGAGTTGGGTGAGCCACAGCAGCCCGCCGGTGGACAGGGTGACGCCACCGGCGATCAGTGCTCGGCTGCCGACCCGCTCCACGAGGACGCGGGCGCTAAGTGTCGAGGCGGCGAACAGCACGGCGGTCAAGGGCAGGAAGGCGACGCCGGTCTTGAGTGGGCTGTAGCCGAGCAGGTTCTGCAGGAACTGGGTGAGGAAGAAGAACATGCCCATCATCCCGGCGACCATCAGCAGGCGGGCGAGGTAGGAGGTGCTGCGGTTGCGGTCGGCGAACAGCCGGAGCGGGGTGATCGGCGAGGGCGCCCGAAGTTCGGTGAGCACGAAGGCGACCAGGAGCACCACGCCGACGGCGAAGGACGTGATGGTGGCGGTGTTCGCCCAACCGTTGGAGCCCGCGTGCACGAAGCCGTAGACGAGCCCGGTCATGCCGATGGTCGAGGTGAGCGCGCCGGTGAGGTCGAAGCGACCCGGGCGGCGGGGCGTCTCGGGTAGGACGAGGCGTGACAGGGCGATGACGGCGATCCCGATCGGGACGTTGACGAACAGCACCCAGCGCCAGGAGACCCATTGGGTGAGCATGCCGCCGGCGATGAGCCCGACGGCGCTGCCGCCGATGGATACCGCGGTGTAGAGGCCGACGGCGCGGGTGCGTTCACGGCCTTGGGGGAACATGGTCATGAGCAGGGCGAGCGCGGACGGTGAGGCCAGCGCGGCTCCGATGCCCTGCGCGGCGCGGGCGGCGAGCAGTTCCCCGGAGGACGCGGCGAAACCGCCGAGCAGCGAGGCCGCCGTGAACAGGGTGATGCCGGCGAGGAAGGTGCGCCGCCGGCCGAGGATGTCACCGGCCCGGGCGCCGAGTAGCAGCAGCCCGCCGAAGGTCAGCGTGTAGGCGTTGATCACCCAGGACAGGCTGGTGGAGGAGAAGTGCAGCGCGGTGCGGATGTCGGGCAGTGCGATGTTCACGATCGTCGCGTCCAGCACGACCATCAGCTGGACGGACAGGATCAGGATGAGGACGAGGCCGGGGTGATCGCGTGAACGCAGCCGGCCGCCGGTGGTGGGCCCGGCGGTAACCGCCGCGCTGGGCGAGTCGATTGCCACTGTGGACTCCTGCTGGGTCGAGGTGCGGCCGCGGGGATGGGTCAGGCCCAGGCCGGTGCTGGCGTCCACAGGTCGTCGATGGCGTGCTCGGCCTCGGCGAGGCTCTGCTCGGCGAGTGGGATCAGGTCGGCCATCGCCGGGGTCGTGTGGGCGAGGGTGAGCTCGGCGGTGATGAAGCGCGGTACCAGGCCGATGATCGAGGTGGCGTGCGGAAGCCATGGTTCGGCGTGGTCCCACCCGTGTCGGGGGGCGCCTTCGGCGTAGCCGCCGCCGCGGCTGGCGAGGACGACGAAGTCGCGGCCGCCGAGCAGCGGGGCGTGGGTCTCGGGATCCAGTGAGAGGCCGAGCGCGATGAGGTGGTCGACCCAGGCCTTGACGCTGCTGGGTGCGCCGAAGTTGTACAGCGGAAGCCCCAACAGGATGGTGTCGGCTTCCTTGATCTCGTTGATCAGCTCTTCGGTCAGTGCCCACGAGGCGGCCTGAGCCGGGGTGCGCAGTTCCGGTGCTATGCCCCGGGCCATGCCGGTGGCCGCGTCCAGGTGCGGGAGGGGGTTGGCGCCGAGGTCGCGGTAGGTGACGGTGCCGCCGGGGTGCGCGGCCCGCCAGGCGTCGCGTGCGCGGGCGGTCAGCTGGCGGCTGACCGAACGGTCGCCCTGGACGCTGGAGTCGATGTGCAGCAGGTGCGGCATGTCAATAGCCTTTCATAGATGGCTTGTGGAGCATAAATCATTTGTACCACACCGATTGCTGCCACAGGTACACTCATTTGTATGGCTGTGCCTGTGGTCACCCAACCGACGCACCGCTCCAGTGCGCTGCTCGACTACCTCGCCCGCAGGATGCGGCTGCGGACCGAGGCGGTGCTGGCACCGTTGGGCCTGCGACCGCGTCACCTCGTCGCGCTCACGGTGCTGCAACGTCTCGGTGGCAGCACTCAGCAGGCGCTGGCCACCACCCTCGCCATGGACGGAACGAACATCGTCGGACTCCTCAACGAACTGGAAGCCGACAAGCTCGTCGAACGGCGACGCTCACCCGACGACCGGCGACGCCACCTGGTCGAGCTCACCCAGACCGGCGCGGACCAGCTCGCCAAGGCCGAGTCCGCGCTAACAGAGGTCGAGCAAGAGACGCTCGGCGCACTCGATGCGACTCAGCGCGAAACCCTCTACAACCTGCTCCAACTCGCAGCCACAGGCACAGGGGTGACCTGCCCCCGAGACCTGCTCGAATAGCCCGATCTCGGCCGATCCGTACACATCCAACGCGTGACCGGTGACGCCAGATCACCTCATGTGCGCGGTTCGAACACGCTGATCAACCGCTCGGCAAACGGAACGGCGGTCCCGGTACCTTCGCGCTCAAGCCATCCTTACCTTCCGTGACCAGGATGGCCGTCTCCGGGCAGCGTAGGTCGGGCTCTCGGCGTAGTACCACAGACTCGCCCCGCAAGTGGGGCATCGCTCCGTACGTTTCACGACGTCCTCGTCGTTCAATGCTCCTGGGCGGATCTGGGCAACGAAGTGCGCCGAGCGAGCGCCGTGCTGCCCGTACGCGCTTGATCGGTGGGTGCAGCCGCGTCCAGCCGACGTACTGAGTGTTCGGGAAGTCGAGGGACGGGTCGTCGCGTAGATAGTCGCGATCGCGCACGAGGCTGGGCATGCCGTAACAAAGGATGTAGACGTGCTCGGCGTCGGTGGGGCAATCAGCCTGACACGACGCGGGCGCACCCCCTTTTCATACCGTGCATTCTCGTGCGAACGCGTCCCGGTTAGACGCCCGGCGGCCCGGGAGTTTCCAATGCGAGGGTGGCCCGGACCGAACTCGCCCCAACCGACGTTGCGCGGCTGTTCAGCGGCACCTGGGAGGGAGCCGGGGTCGGGTGGTGGCCGCCCGACGGGGCGGGGATTGCCCCAGGTCACCTGCGGGCTCCGAGCGTCCACCGGCTGGGGGACGGCGGGCGTCCTCTCCATCGGCAAGGGGACGCGGCAGGCGAACGCTTCTGCTTATCTCGTGACTCAGGGTCCGTGACAGGTTCAGCCGAGGCGACCCCGCGTTTCGTTGGAGGGTCAGGCCAGACCGATCTGCTGGTAGAAGGTGAGGTTGTCCCAGAAAAGGAATTCTTCGTCCATGACGCCGGAGCGGTTCCAGATGCCGACGGTGGCCATGTTGATGGCGTAGGCCTTGCCGGTGGGGGGAATGGTGCCGCCCTTACCGTCGGGCATCGGGCGGGTGAAGGTGCCGCGCATGACTCCGGTTACCGCGGTGAGGTTGTCCTTGGCGACCCGGATTGGGTGTTCTTGGATGCGGGTGTCCGGTGCCCAGGCGAACAGGGCGACGAGGTCGGCGATGTGCTTGTCGAGGCCGTCGGTGTAGTGGCCGTCGGGCCAGTGGGCGCGAATGTTGTGGGCGTGGCTTTCGCTGAGTCGGCTCCATTCGGCGTGGGTGAACACGTCGAAGTCGAGTTCGTCGAAGGTCACCAGGTGTGTACGTTCCTCGTGGGTGAGGCCCTTCGGGAAGGGCGGGCTCGGCACGACCGTGGTGGCCGGGTCGGGCAGCAGCGTGACGGAGACGGACTGGGCCGGCTGGGGCGGCGGGGTGGAGTCGTTCGCGAAGGCGAGGTCCGTGCCGGAGGCCACCGCGCTGAGCGCGAGCGTGCCGAGTGCGGCGGCGCCGCTGTACTTGAGCATCGAACGGCGATCGATCATGGCGAGCTCCCAAGGGGTGTGGGTAACGGGTCGACCGAACCCTATAGTATCTTTTAGAGACCGCGCTCTCCTGGTAACCGGTATATTCAGGTAGCATTAGCTGGGTGGCTGAGAAGGACGACGCGGTAGACGGGCCGGACGACCCACCCTTCGATGTCTTCTCCCGGACCTGCCCGTCGCGTCCCGTGCTCGAGCACGTGACCGGACGGTGGGGCAGCCTGGTGCTCGCCGCGCTGCAGGACGGACCGATCCGATTCAACGATCTTCGCCGCCGCGTCCAGGGCGTCAGCCAGAAAGTCCTAGCCCAGACGTTGCAGGCACTGGAACGCGACGGGTTCATCACCCGGCATCAACTGAGCGTTTTTCCGCTCCGGGTCGAGTACACGCTGACACCCCCAGGCCAGGACGTAGCGGCGAAACTGCTCGAACTGATCACCCAAGTCGAGGCCAGCATGGACTCGGTGCTCGCCTCCCGGCAGCACTATGACGGCGCTGCTCCCGCTGGGGACAAGCCCCGCGACTGAGCAGCCCGCTTGGCCGAACCGTTCCCGCCAGCGCGGCTGCGTTCGCATCAGGCGCACGGGCAGCGTCGCGTTGCGGTCATCGCAGGCAGCGGGAAACTGGGCGCACGGCCGGGTTTGAATGCGGTGAGGCCGCATCCTCTCGATCTGGTCACCCGTCGCTTTCGCCTGTGGGCGACGCTGCGGCTCGCGACGATCCTGCCGACGTACGACGGTGGCGTAGTGACGGTCGTGGACGAGGACGGGGTCGCGCTGATCGACGTGCTCCCTGACCAACCACGCGTTCTGTGGCGCGAGCTCGATCGCGAACATCGCGTGCTGCGGATCAATCGCACGCCGACACGTCTCACCGGCCTCATCGATGTTCCACCGGCCCTGCCCGGGGGGAGCCGGACTGAACAGCTGTGGGCGTGGGAGCTGCCCAGCATGACGTTGCGGGTACCCACCCGCTCCCACTCGATCGGTACGCGCGGAGGCGGGACCACTGGATGAATGGCAGCGGGCCCGCGCGGAGCTGCTGCGCGGCCAGATCGCGTTCATGTCCAGACGCGTCATGGACGCTCCCTTGCTGCTGCTGAAAGCAGCCCGCCAGTTCGAGCCGTTCGACATCAGAATGGCGCGGGCGACGTACCTGGAAGCGCTGTCCACGGCCCTGTTCGCGGGCCGTCTGGCCATCGGCGGCGGAGCGCGGGAGGTAGCCGAGGCCGCGCGCTGGGCGCCGCTCTCGCCGCAGCCAGCGGGGGGCCCGACCTGCTGCTGGATGGTCTGGCGCTTCTGATTACCGAGGGCTCGCCGCCTACGCCGCCGTCATTCTCTGGGACTGCGAGACCTGCCGACTGCTGTCCGCCCGCCAGGTACGCCTCGCCCGTAATGCCGGTGCCCTCGTCGCGCTGTCCGCCGCACTCAACGCGCTGTCCGCTGTGCTGGTCTGGACGGGTGATTTCGCGACCGCCGGGGCGCTGATAGCGGAACGGGAGGAGATCGTCGAGGCGGCCGGAAGCCAGCTCCACCTCCATCCCTTTGGTGCCGTTCAGCTTGCCGCCTGGCAGGGCGACGAAACCACGCTCACGGCGTTGATCGAGGCAGTCGGACGACGTCGGTGACCAGAGGCGCGGGACTGGCGCTGGCCTCCATCCACTCGGCAACGGCGCTGCTGGACAACGGCCTCGGCCGATACGAGGAGGCGCTGACCGCGGCGGAGCAAACTAGCGAGCACCCGCAGGAGCTGTGGTCCACCCCGGTACTGCCCGAGCTGATCGAGGCAGCGGTCCGCAGCGGACAGACCGCCCGCGCGGCCCGGGCCCTCGACCTACTTTCGGAGACCACCCGCACCAGCGGCACCGATTGGGCGCTGGGGACCGAGGCGCGTCTGCGGGCAATGCTGGCCGGAAACCAGGCCGCGGAGGATCTCTACCAGGAGGCGATCGACCGTCTCGGACGTACTGGCTTGCGCATGGAGCTGGCTCGCGCTCAGCTCCTCTACAGCGAGTGGCTGCGCCGCCAGCGCCGCCGGCGTGACGCACGTGATCAGCTTCGTGCCGCGTACGAAGCCTTCGTCTCAGCTGGCGCCGGGGCGTTCGCCGAACGGGCGCGACACGAGCTGCGTGCGACCGGTGAGCGCGCCCCCAAACAAACCGCACAGACGCGAGATGCTCTTACCGCTCGAGAAGCGCACATCGCGCGCCTGGCCGGCCAGGGTGCCTCGAATCCCGAGATTGCGGCGCAACTATTCATCAGCCCGGCGACCGTCGCGTACCACCTGCGCAAGGTGTTCGCCAAGCTCGGCGTCAGCTCCCCCAGCAAGCTCGGCACTGCGCTCCCCGCACAGCCAGACTGAGTGCCCGGCGCTGTCAGGCCGCAGGACTGCGGCTGAGATCTGACCTTCCGGCGTAGCGGGACTCCCAGCGACTGTCCACTGTGGATGGTCGGTCAGGGCTGTTGGGCCTGGTCAGCCCAGCGATGCGCTCGCAGCCCGGAGTTCGTCCAGGGCGGCCAAGGTGTATTTCGCGAGCTCGTTCTCGGTGTCACGGTCGCCTTCGGACCACTCGGAGAAGCCCCGCTTGAACGCGAGGAGACCGAGTTCGCCGGCCAGATGTGCGGTCGGGTCGGGCACACCGCGGGCGACGAGGGCAGCTGTCATGGCGGCCGCGAGGCTGACGCTCTTGAGGGCGTCGCGCTCCTGGAGTTCGGCGCTCGCAGCGACGGCCGCCTTTAGGCGAGGGCCGAGCTCGCGGTTCATCGGCCCCATCGCGCTCGATGCCCGCTCAAGACCGGTAGCGACCGCCTCCAGCGGGCTGGCGCCCACCGGTGCCTCGGCGATCCCCTCGGCCAGCAGGCGGCTCAGCGTCTCTTGCCCAGCAACCAGGACCTCGCGCTTATCGGAGAAGTAGCGGAAGAACGTGCTCTTCGTGACCCGGGCCCGTTCGGCGATCTGCGCTACCGTCGTGGGGTCGTACCCCTGCTCGGTGAACAGATGGACGGCCGCCACGACGAGCCGTTCGCGCACTCCTGGTTCCCACCGAGCCATGGACCCATCACCTTAGGAGTGGTTTCATGCGGGTCTTCGTTACCGGCGGCACCGGTCTGATCGGCTCCGCGGTCGTCGCCGAGCTTCTCGGCAACGGCCACACCGTTCTCGCCCTC
Organism: Jatrophihabitantaceae bacterium; assembly: GCA_036502575.1. Lineage (GTDB taxonomy): Bacteria > Actinomycetota > Actinomycetes > Mycobacteriales > Jatrophihabitantaceae > DASXRA01. Next base: position 9,164 of record DASXYL010000094.1, read on the forward strand.
GCTCGCTCCGAGGGGTCCGCGTTGGCCGTCAAGGCCGCCGGCGCCGAGCCGCTTCGCGGCGATCTGGCCGACCTGGACACCCTGCGCGCCGGCGCTGCTCAGTCCGACGGGGTGATCCACCTGGCCTTCGGCAACGACTTCAGCAGCGCCGAGGCCCTCGTCCAGTGCGTCGCCGAGGAGAGCGCCGCTATCGCGACGCTCGGCGAAGCGCTCGTCGGCAGCGACCGCCCCTTCGTCACGGTCTCGGGCACGCCGCGGGTGCCCGGCCGCGCCTCCACCGAGGCCGACCCGCTGCCCACCGACGGTCCGGTCGGCGGTCGCGGCCGGGCGGTCAACGCGGTCCTGGACCTGGCCTCCCGCGGGGTCCGCAGCAGCGCCGTGCGCATGCCGCGCACCGTCCACAACCGCGGCACGGGCGGATTCGCCGGTATGTTGACCGACATCGCGCGCCGAACCGGCGTGGCCGGCTACCCGGGCGACGGCGCCCAGCGCTGGCCGGCCGTGCACGCCCTCGACGCGGCCGTCCTCTTTCGGCTGGCCCTGGAACGAGCGCCGAGCGGGACCGCCTGGCACGCCGTGGCCGACGAGGGCGACGCGGTCCGAGACATCGCCGTGGTCATCGGCCGGCGACTGGGGCTATCAGTCGAGACCGTGCCACAGGAAACGTACGGCCCCCTCGGCCCGATCTTCGCTACCGACCAGCCCTCCTCCAGCAGCCACACCCGGCAAGCGCTCGGCTGGCAACCGACAAACCGGAGCCTTCTAGAAGACCTGGAGAACATCCAGCCTTGACCGGCAAACCACACGCGGTGTGCGCGTAGCCGTCGATAGAAGCGGTCGTCGAACGACCTTGCGGTAACGCGCGGATCGGCACGCGACAGCCAGGATGGTCGCCACTGGTTCTGCGGCATGTGATGGCTTGGTTGGCGACTGTCCTTTGTGGACGGTCGTCGCTCGCGGACAGGTACATGATCGCTGCGCTGCAGGTGGCCGCGCTGTCCGGTTTGCTATCTCGACGGGGTTCCGCGGCACGGTTAGTCTTCGCCTGCGGGGTTCGTCAGGTCGGGGATGTGTCCCTCGACGGTGTTGGCCTGGGAGGCCGCCCGTGCTGGTGATAGGACTGATCCTGTTCATCGTGGCTGCCGCTGCCGCGATCATCCTGATAGGGCAGAACCTCCAGGCGACGGTGACGGTGCACGCGCTGGGCCACACCTGGCATTGGCATGCGTATTGGTACTTGCTCGCCGGGTTGGGCATCGCGCTGGTCGCCTGCCTCGGCGTAACCCTCGTGCGCACCGGCGTCACCTACGCCCGCCGGGCGCAGCGTCAGACCGCCAAGCTGCGTCTCGAGCACGGCCCGCTCGGCCCGCACCTCCCCGACCCCGACAACTCACCGTTCTTCGCCGGCGACGGCCGCCCGCCGCCAGTCGCCGACGAGAACTTCGACCCCGCCAAGCCGCACCGTCCCCGCCGCGGTCACCACGCCGCCTAGCGCGCGCTGAGGTCCTGGTGCGCGGAGCGTTCGACCAGGATCGGCAGGAAGTCCCGTATCGGGGCGCCGTCGAACTGGTCGTATCGCCCGTACACGGCCTGCTCGACGGCGTCGGCGGGCAACTCGGGGAACTGCTGTCGTAGGCGCGCGACGACCCGCAACATCGGCTCGGCTTCGCTGCTTACCTTTGTCGACCTCGACGCCCAGCTGCGCTCACGTCGATCCTCCACAACCCCCCGGCTGGGTTGGGTGAGCGTTCATCATCACACCCTGCGCCTGGGCGGCGTCAACCTGGTCGGGTTGTGACTCGCGCCCAGGCTGATATCCAAACCAGCAAAGAAATCAGAGTTGTCCGGCTGGTCGCCGAGGAGCTCCGCGCCCGCGACCAGGCTGAGTCGAGACGCTGTTCACAGCCGCGCCGGGTGCCGGTGCGACGTCCCGCCAACTAAGCTGAGCCGTGAGCGGGAGTAGTCCACCTCACTGGCTCATCGACACGCTGGCTGCGCAAGCAGCCCGGTGGCCAGGGCCACGTAAACCCACCGGGTTCGCGGTCGGACGAGACGTTCGGACCAACGACAGCCCAGGCTGCGGGTCCGACGTGCCGTCCCGCATTTCGGGGGGAGCGCCCGGTCCGGGGCCCTGACCGGAGAAGGACCCGACTCTCGTGCTCAACCTTGCCGTCCTCGGCGGCGCGTTCGGCTTGATCTTCGTCGCCGAACTGCCCGACAAGACCGCCATCGCCAGCCTGGTACTCGGCGCCAAATACCGCGCCAGCTGGGTGTTCACCGGTGTCGCGGCCGCCTTCGCGGTTCACGTCGTGATCGCGGTCGCGGCTGGATCGCTGATCGCGCAGCTGCCTCACCGCCGGGTCGAGGCAATCGTTGGTGCTCTCTTTCTCGCCGGCGCCGTCGCGCTGTGGCGACGTGGCGCCGGCGACGACGACGAGGAGGAACGGGTCGGGGAGGCCTCCGCCGAGGCCGGGTTCGGCCGCGTCGCCGGCATGTCCTTCGCGGTCGTCTTCCTGGCCGAGTTCGGCGACCTGACCCAGATCCTGTGCGCGAACCTCGCCGCCCGTTATCACGCGCCGCTGTCGGTCGGCATCGGCGCGACGCTCGCCCTGTGGGCCGTGGCGTTGATCGCGATGCTGGGCGGTAAGACCCTGCTGCGGGTCATCCCCATCACCGCAATCGTCCGCGTCGCTGCCCTCGTCATGATGGGCCTCGCCGGCTACAGCCTCTACACCGCCGCCCGCGGATAACCATCCGCCCAGCCCCGTACCGCGCCTGTCCAGCCGCTCACCCGCGCGCTAGTCGCGAACCGGCGGCGACCGCTGACCTGGTGATCAGCCTGGAACGGTGCCTCGGTCAGCAGCGCTGCGCGATCTGCAGCGCCCGGCTTCTGAAGAGGACGCACTGCCTAGCGTCGTGGTCGCCGCCACGAGCCGCGTGCGCAACCTGCTTAACGGCCAACCGGCCTGACTGTCCACTGTGGACGATCTGGGCACGGGTCGTATATGTCCGCCTGGCCCCTTGTCGAATCGTCGCAATAGGTGCATCCTGGATGAGCCGGTACCAAAACGTTGCGCAAACTCAACCCCGCGCGGGTCTCACCCCCAGGAGACCTACATGAGGATCACCCGTCTGTCCCTTCGGGTCACGGCCACTGTCATCGCGACGGTCGGCCTGACCGCCATCGCCGCTGCGGCGGCATCACCGACCGGGGCAAGCCCCGGCCCCAACAACGCTGCGCGCCTCGCCGCAACCATGCAGAGCCTGGACCGATCGGTCGCGTTCTCGGGCACCGCGTGGGGCGTCGATCCGGCGTCGAATCAGGTCGTCGTCTCCGTCGACCGCACCGTCACGGGAAGCCATCTGGCGGCCGTTCGAACTGCCGTCCAACGCCTCGGCGATGCGGCGAGACTGCACGTCACGAGCGGAACCTTCCGGCTCGAGGTCTCCGGCGGAGACGCGATATACGGGTCGACCTACCGCTGCTCGCTCGGCTTTAACGTTGTCAGCGGCTCGACCCACTACTTCCTGACCGCCGGCCACTGCGGCAACGTCGAGCCGCGTTGGTGGACCTCGACCAGCCACGCCACACTGCTCGGTGACACCGTCGACTCCAGGTTCCCGGGCACTGACTATGCGCTCGTTCAGTACGACCCGTCCTACACCAACTACCCAGGCACCGTGGGCAGCCAGGAGATCACGCACGCGGCCGACGCCTTCGTCGGTGAGACGGTGACGCGCCGGGGAAGCACGACCGGCGTCCACAGCGGAACGGTCAGCGCGTTGGGCGCAACCGTGCACTACGACAGCGGCGAAACCGTCAACGGACTCATCCAGACCAACGTATGCGCCGAGGGCGGCGATAGCGGCGGTCCGCTCTATGACGGCAACGCGGCAGTCGGCCTCACCTCAGGTGGCAGCGGCGACTGCACGCAGGGCGGAACGACCTTCTTCCAGCCGGTCACTGCCGCACTGTCCGCCTACAACGTCCAGGTCTACTGATCGAACACCTCGTCCGGCCGGCGGTCGGACGCTAGAGGTCGAGAACGACGTCGGTGCCGGGACGGGCGCAGCAAATGAGCGCCTGTCCCGGCATCGGGGCGTCGACGAGCAGGTCGCCGCCAATGACTGTCCACTGTGGACGGTGCGCCATGGGGCCCGTCCACGAACGGCTGACACACCGCGCTAGGTTTCAGGGAGAGTCCAAATCCGAGATCTCGGGTGGTGGTGGTCACGGAGATTCGTTCGATCGCGAGTGGAGAGTCGGTGAATATCGACGGAACGGATGGAGGAGGCAGTGCGGACAGCGCGGCTTGCTTCCCGCCGGGGCAAGCGCTCGATGAGGACGAAGGCCCCGACCCGTACTTGTGGCTCGAGGATGTCGACAGCGTCGCTGCGTTGAAATGGGCCCGGGAGCGAAACGCTGAGGCCGAAGCCTTGCTGGTCGGTTCGCCGCGCTTCGAGGCACTGTACGGCGAGTTGCGGGAGGTGCTGGACTCCGACGATCGGATTCCATCGGTGGTCCGTCGAGGCGAGTGGCTGTACAACTTCTGGCAGGACGCCGAGCACCCGCGTGGTGTGTGGCGCCGTACGACGTTGGCGCAGTATCGGACGGCTGACCCGCACTGGGAGCTTCTGCTCGACGTCGACAAGCTGGCCGAGTCCGAGGGCGAGAACTGGGTCTGGCAGGGCGCCGCAGTCCTGCACCCGACGCTTGACCGGGCACTCGTGGAGCTGTCCCGCGGGGGAGCGGATGCGGCACTGGTGCGCGAGTTCGACCTGGACCGGCTGGAGTTCGTGCCGGACGGGTTCACGCTCCCGGAGGCGAAGACCGAGGTGGCGTGGATCGATCGCAACCAGATCTTCGTCGCCACCGACTTCGGCCCGGGCTCGTTGACGTCGTCGGGCTATGCGCGGGTGGTCAAGCAGTGGCAGAGAGGCACGCCGCTGGCCGGGGCAGTGACCGTGTTCGAAGGCGATCCGGACGACGTGCTGGTAGGGGCCTGGCACGACCCGACCGAGGGATTCGAGCGCAGCGGGGTGTCCCGGCGAATCGGCTTCTTCACGTCGGAGGAGTACCTCGTCCGGGACGGTGAGCTGACGCGACTCGACGTACCGGGTGACGCCGACATCGACGTCCATCGGGAGTGGCTGCTGATCCGGACCCGCTCGCCGTGGGTCGTGGGTGGTCGCGAGTATCCGGCCGGTTCGTTGCTCGTCGCGGCCGTCGACGACTACCTCTCCGGACGTCGCGATCTGACGGCGCTGTTCGAGCCCGACACACATAGCGCGCTCGGCTATCACGCCTGGACGCGCCATCACCTGATCGTGCAGTCACTGGTTAACGTTCGCAGCCGGCTGGAGGTCCACAGCCACACTGAGGATGGTTGGCGACGCCGCCCGCTTCCCGGTGTGCCCGACCTCGGACACACCGATGTCGTCGATACCGACCCGTACGCCAGCGATGAGTACTTCTTGCAGTTCAGCGGATTCACCGAGCCGAACACGCTGCGGCGCGGCGACCTCGGCCGAGGCGACGAGTTCGTCGAGGCGTTGAAGCGGGAGCCGGCCTTCTTCGACTCCACGGGGCTCGACGTGGAGCAGCTGTTCGCCACGTCCGCCGACGGGACGCGCGTGCCGTACTTCGTCGTGCGCCGCGAGAGCAGTGATCCGGCGCCGACGCTGCTGACCGGCTACGGCGGATTCGAGATTGCCGGGACCGAGACGTACAGCGGGCTCGTCGGACGCGGGTGGCTGGCTCGCGGTGGCACGTTCGTGCAGGCCAACATCCGCGGCGGCGGGGAGTACGGGCCGGCCTGGCATCAGGCGGGGCTCAAGACGAACCGGCTGCGCATCTACGAGGATTTCGCCGCCGTCGCGGTGGACCTTGTCGACCGCGGAATCACCACTCGTGAGCAACTCGGTATCCGCGGCGGCAGCAACGGCGGCCTGCTGATGGGCGTGATGCTCACCCGCTATCCGGAGCTGTTCGGGGCTGTGGTCAGCGAGGTGCCGTTGTTGGACATGCTGCGCTTTCACAAGCTGCTGGCGGGCGCGTCATGGGTCGCCGAGTACGGCGATCCCGAGGATCCGGTCGAGGGTCGATATCTGCGCGGCTACTCGCCGTACCAGAATGTCCGACCAGATGGTTCGTACCCGCCGGCGCTGTTCGTCACCTCCACCCGGGACGACCGGGTCCATCCCGGGCATGCGCGCAAGATGGTCGCCCGGATGCGTGAGTACGGCCTGGACGTCCGGTACTACGAGAACATCGAGGGCGGCCACGGCGCGGCGGCCAACAACGAGCAGCGCGCGTACAAATGGGCGCTGATCTTCGAATTCCTTTGGCGGACTCTTGATCATCCCCGGCTGGCCCAGGACGTAGCCGAGACGGGCGGATGACCGTGGCCGATGGTGGGCCGGAGGTCGATGCCGATGAGGTGAAACGGGCCGTGGCGGTCTTCGGTGAGTTGCGGCCGCGCCTGTTCGGGATCGCGTATCGGATGCTGGGAAGCGTCACCGAGGCCGAGGACCTGGTGCAGGACGTCTGGCTGCGGTGGCAGGGCACCGACCGCAGAGCGGTGCTCAACCCAGCTGCATACCTAGCGACGACCGCCACCCGGTTGGCGATCAACGCCACCCAGACGGCCCGTGCTCGCCGCGAGACCTACGTCGGCCCGTGGCTACCCGAACCGGTGGACACCGGTGCGGATCCATACCTGGGCGCCGAGCGGGCCGAAGCACTCGAGCTCGCCGTACTGCTGCTGATGGAGCGGCTCTCGCCCAATGAGCGGGCCGCGTACGTGTTGCGGGAGGCGTTCGACTACCCGTATCCGCAGATCGCCGACATCCTTGCGCTGACTGAGGCCGCGGTGCGCCAGCTCGTCAGCCGAGCCCGCAAGCACGTGGCCGCCGAGCGCCGGATACCTGTCGCCGCTGCTGAGCAGCGCAAGCTGCTGGCCGCGTTCGTCAACGCCGCCCGCTCCGGCGATCTGGCTGCGCTGGAGGACCTGTTCGCCGCGAACGTCACCAGCCTCGCCGACAGTGGTGGCGTCGTCCGGGCAGCGTCTCGGACCCCGGTTGTCGGCGCGGCCCGCGTGGCGAAGGTCGTCCGGGCCTTCGCGAGCCATTTCTGGATCGGCGTGGATGTGCAGTGGGCGAGCGCGAACGGGCAGGCGTCCGCGCTGCTGAGCCGTGACGGCGACGTGTTCGCGGTGCTCACGGTCACCGCTTCGGCCGAGGGCATCGACCAGGTGCTCTGGATGATGAACCCGGCCAAGATCACCGCGCTGTCCACGTGATCGAGGCAACAGATCCGGCGAGTGCTGTCACAGGTGGGGTGGCCGTCCGGTCTTAGCTGGCGACCGGATGGCATCGACTGCCCCGGCGGACAGAGAGGAATGCCCATGAAAATCGTGGTCATCGGCGGTACCGGGCTGATCGGGTCGAAGCTCGTGACGAAGCTCGGAGAGCACGGCCATGAGGCGGTGGCGGCATCGCCGAACACCGGCGTCAACACATTGACCGGCGAAGGGCTGGCCGATGTCCTGGCCGGAGCGTCAGTGGTCATCGACGTGTCGAACTCGCCATCGTTCGAGGATGCCGCGGTGCTGGAGTTCTTCCAGACGTCCACCCGGAACCTGCTGGCGGCAGAGGCGAACGCCGGTGTTCGTCATCACCTCGCGCTGTCGGTGGTGGGCACCGAGCGACTGCCCGACAGCGGCTACCTCCGCGCGAAGGTCGCGCAGGAGCGACTGATCGAGAGCTCCTCGATCCCGTACTCGCTGGTGCACGCGACCCAGTTCTTCGAGTTCGTCCCGAGCATCGCCGACGCCGCCACCGAGGGCAGCACGATCCGGATGGCGCCGGTGCTGTTCGAGCCCGTCGCGGGCGAGGACGTCGCGCAGGTGGTCGGCCGGACCGCCACGGCGGCACCGCTCAACGGACGGGTCGACCTGGCCGGACCGGAGCAGTACCGGATGGACGAGTTCTTCCGCAAGGCGCTGGCCGAGCGAAACGACCCGCGCGAGGTGGTCACCGATGAGCACGCCCGCTACTTCGGGACGGAGCTCTGCGAGGGATCCCTGGTCCCGGCCGGCGAGGCGATTCTGGGCGAGATCCGGTACGCCGACTGGCGGTAAGTAGGCTGAGTCCTGCGCGACCGTCTCGTCCGCTAGGAGATGTCATGGCTGAGTTCTTCGCCTACGCCGTGGATAAGCGGCTCGCGCCTTTCTGGCTCCCATTCGGGGTCCGTCCGTGGAAGGACGGCGTCACGATCACCGACGACGGGACATTCCGGGCGACGTTCGGGTTGCTTCGAATGGAGACGCCGCTCGCCAACATCGATGAGGCTCACGTCACCCGCAACTACCGGTGGTGGACGGCCGCCGGCGCGAGAGGGTCACGCGTCGATGACGGACTAACGTTCGGGACCAATCGGAACGCGGGAGTCTGCGTGCACTTCCGCAAGCCGGTTCCGTCGCCGCTTCGGCGAAAGGGCCATTCGGCGCTCACCGTCACCGTCGCCGACGTCGACCACCTCGTCGACCGGCTCCAGATATGAGAGTTCGGCTTCGCTCCGGAGCTGCCGGACGGGGAGCGTGGCTGGGTCACGGCGTGGTGAGCAGCGTCGCGATCCTGAATAGCGGGAACGCGATTGTGTGGAAGAGCCAGTACACGACGGCAGACCCGAGGACTATTGCCGCTATCAGGGTTGCCACGAGGATGATCATCGAGCGAGAGGATGTCGCCGACGCTGAGTTGCTGGCCGAGTCGATGGTCCGCTGACCGGCTGCCTGCGCGGTCGCCAGTGAATGCTCATAGGACTTGCGCATCGTGCGCTCTGGCCCGAGTGAGTCGGTGATCGCCGCGGAGTGATGCCCGGCCTTGAAGCTCGCGAACTCGGTGTAGACCGCCTGGACCCAGCCCTCGAATCCGCTGTAGGCGCGGTGAACCGCGTCGCGCTGGACGGCGTTCGTGGCGGCGTTCACCGCGGCGATGAAGGCGGTGCGGGCGTCGCTGACGCGCTGGTCAGCTTCGGCAATGAACCGCTGATCGCCGGTGAGCAGGAAGCCGCGTTCGTCCGTGGCGATGCCCTTCGCATTCAGCGCAGCAGTAGCGACGGCGTTGGCGTAGGGCACATCGCGATCGCTGAGCCTCGTCTGGTCGTGTCTGACCGTCACGACCATGATCAAGGCGACCGTGATCGCGGCGATGAGCAGAGCCAGCAGCCCACCCAAGCCCAGCGACACACGAACGGCCAGCCGCGGGCGAAGCCGGCGCTTGCGGGCCGGTTGCGATGCGGCGATCTGTTCGCGCATGTGTCCTCCAGGGCAGCCGTTGACGCCAGCAACCGCGACGGCGGGCCGCTTCGCGCCTACCACGCCGCTGTTGTGAGCCCAGCATCCTCGCTGACAGCGTTTCCCCGAAACTGATCGCCGGCGGGCCAGGGTGACCCGCTCGCGACGAGCGGGAGTAAGCAGATACGTCCTAGTGTCCTGAGTCAGAAGTTCCTATCGCCACCTCCGGCGCCCAGCTGCACGCTGGCGGCGTTGTCCTCGTCGCCGATACAACAGCGGTATCCGCTCCTCGTCCGCCTTGCCAGCGCACACCTGGATCACCGGATCTGGCGACGAACTTCTGACTCAGGACACTAGAGGTCGAGGACGACGTCGGTGCTGGGTCGGGCGCAGCAGATGAGCGCCTGGCCAGTGCCGGGCAGCTCCAGCGGGGCCGGGGTGTAGCTGACGTCGCCGGCGAGGATCGGCGTGATGCAGGTGTGGCAGACACCGGTGCGGCACGACCATCGGGTGGGGACGTCGCAGGCGTCGGCGAGTTCGAGCAGTGTGCCGTGCTCGCTGGACCATCGGGTGGTGAGGCCGCTGCGGGCGAAGGTGATCTGCGGTCCGGTGCCGAGCGGTCCGGATGGCTGGTGCGGCGGCTCGGGTCGGGCATCGATGACGCCGGGGTTGATCGCCGAGCGGGCTCCGAACAGCTCGGTGCGGATGCGGGCGGCGTCGACGCCGAGGTCGACGAGCGCGTCGCGCAGATTGGTCATGAACGCCTCCGGACCGCAGAGGTAAGCGTCGGCGTCGATAGGCGCGTGAAGATCGGCGAGGGTCGCGGCGCCGGGCCGTCCCGAGGTCGCCGTGTAGTGGACGTACTCGGTGGCGTGCGGCAGCGACTGCAAGAGTTGGTGCGCCTCGGCGGCGAATGCGTGGTTGGCGCGATCGCGGGCAACGTGGATCCACCAGATGTCGCGCGGGCTGCGCTCGGCGGCGAGCTCGTGCAGCATGGCCAGCACCGGGGTGGCGCCGACGCCGGCGGAGATAAGCAGGATCGGCTCCTTCGCGTCGGTGAGCACGAACTCGCCCCGCGGCGCGGCCACGTCGAGGACGACGCCCTTGTGCAGCTGGGTGTGCAGGTAGGTGCTGACCAGACCGTGGGGTTCGCGCTTGACGCTAATCCGGTAGGTGCCGGCGTCGGGGGCCGAGGAGAGCGAGTAGTTGCGCACTGGGGCGGGGTCGCCGGCGTCCGTCCGTACCGTGAGGTATTGACCGGCTCGGGGAGCCGGAAGCGGGGCACCGTCGTTCGCCGCGAGGTAGATCGACGCGACGGTGGCGCTCTCCGAAACGATGTTGGTGACGCCCAGCCGGCGGAACCCGGTCCAGCCAGGCTCGACGCCGACCGGGGGCGTGGCGGCCGGCGTGGCGGCGGGCGACTCGGCGCCGGCCAGCAGTTCGTGAAAGGACTCCTGCCAACCCGGGCTGAGCGCCGGGATGTCCACCGCGGCGCGCAGTTGCTCGATGTCCCGGTCAGGCAGGTACAGCAACGCGTCGATATCGGCCACGCTCAGGGCATGCGGGCCGATCCGGGTGCGGACGATCTCGTCGCCGGCCTGCACGTGTCCTTCGGCGATCACGCGCAGGTAGAAGCCGGGTCGGTGGTGGGCGACGAGCAACGCGGGTAGTTCCGGTTCGCCGAGGCGCAGGCCGACCCGGTAGCAGGTGACGCGCGGCTGGGTGACTTCGAACTCGGCCTCGCCGATGCGGTACCGGTCACCGATGTACACGTCGTCGTCGGCGAGACCCTCGACGGTGAAGTTCTCGCCGAACGCACCGGGCTCCAGCTGGTCGCGGGCGAAGTGCTTCTGCCAGTAGCGGTAGGAGTCGCGCTGGTAGACGAGCACCGCGCGCTGTTCGCCGCCGTGGCCGTTGAGGTCGCCCTGGCCGTCGCCGTCGACGTTGAGCCGACGCACCAGGCGACGACCCGAGACGGGGCTCTTCCAGATTCCGGTGTAGACGGTGCGCCCGTGCCACTCGACGTTCTTGGGCCGGCCGACGTTCAGCGAGAGCAAGGTTCCGTTCATGACCGGCGCGTCCGCTCGTAGTGGCGGCGGGCCTTCATGCGGTTCCCGCAGATGGCCATCGAGCACCACCGGGCCTGGTTGGGCTTGCCGTGGTCGATGAGGAACCGCGCGCACTCGGGGTTGGCGCACGGGCGTAGCCGCCCCGGCCGGGTGCGCTGTACCGCGTCCCAGGCCAGCACAGCTCGCGCTGCGGTGGCCCGGTCGGCGGGTGCGTCCAGACGCCAGTCCACGCCGTCGTCAGACATCGACGGGCGACTGCTCACCTTCGCCAGAAACGGTGCGAGTGACCGCGGCGCTCGCTGTCCGCGCACCACGTCCTGCAGCGCATCGCGAACCTCGCGCACCGCCCCCCACTCAGCGACCGAGCCGGTGCCACCACGCTCACGCAGCCACGCGCGTCCGGCTGATGCCGTATCCAGAACGTCCTGCTGGACGCCCTCCACGATCGGCGTGCTGTTGAGCAGGTCGAGCAGGAAGGCCTCGTCCCCGAATTCCATGTCTAACCTCCAACTATCCCTTGACAGGTTACACCAAGTCGTGATTAGAGTCTAACCTGCAAACTTGATTAAAGAAGTTAGGAGCACAATCATGGGCCTGTCCTGGCAGCAGGGTCCGCTCGGCGCCGCACCGATAGGACGCTTCCTCCTCCCCGATCCGCTACCCGAGCGGATGCTGTTCGCCGAGCCGCTGCGCCGGCGCCTGCGGGTGAGGTTCGGTGGCGAGTGGATCGCCGACAGCGAGGACGTCCTGCTGTTGCACGAGCCGGCGCACTACCCGGTGGCGTACTTCCCCCTCGCCGACGTCCGCGCCGGCGTCCTGCGCGCGACCGACCGCGTCACCCAGCACCGCGACCTCGGCGCGACGGCCTGGTTCACCGTCGAGGCCGGCGGGGCTCGCGCCGAGCGTGCGGCCTGGCAGCACACCGGCGCCCCCGACCACGCCGGCGAACTACGCGACCGCATCGCGTTCGCCTGGCGGGCGATGGATGCGTTCTACGAGGAGGACGACCGCATCGTCGGGCACGCCGCTGACCCCTACCATCGCAACGACATCCGGCAGACCTCTCGCCACCTCGTGGTCCGCGAGGGGTCGCGCGTCGTGGCTGACTCGACGCGTCCACTCGTGCTGTACGAGTCGGGATTCGCCCCGCGCTGGTACGTGCCTCGTGCCGATGTCGACGAGACGGCGCTGACGCCCGTCGATGGGCAGACGTTCTGCCCCTACAAGGGTCTGGCCAGCTACTACGACATCGGCGACCACCAACGGGCCGCGTGGTCCTACCGCGACGCCTGGCCCGAGGTGCGCCGCGTCAGCGACCTGATCTCGTTCGAGCCCGACCGGATCGACGTCTACCTCGACGGCCGCCAACTACACCTCGAGCCCGGACAGACCGTCACACCGCACGGTATCGACCGCGGCCTGGACGTCGACGAAATCACCGAAGTCTCCTGAGGAGGAACCATGCCCACCCTGCAAGATCGCATCGTCCTCGTTATCGGTCGCGGCGATGGCATCGGCGGTGCCGTCGTGCTCGCCGCGCGTGCTGCCGGCGCCAAGGTCGTCGTTGCCGGCCGTGAGCCGGCTCCCCTCAAGGCCGCCTACCCCGATCTGACCGTCGAAACCGTCGACGTCAGCGACGAGGCGAGCATTGCCAGCCTGGCTGTACGCCTCGGGACCGTCGACCACGTCGTGTCCACCGTGTCGGCGCGGGCGCGCGGCCCGGTCGGCGAGTTGTATGCCGACGCGGTCACCTTGTCGTTCCGGACGAAGGTCGTCGGGGCAATCATGCTGGCGAAGCACCTCGCGCCGATCATGCCGAGCGACGGATCGTTCGTGCTGTTCTCCGGCGCATCGGGGCGCAAGTCCGCGCCCGGCTCCCTCGCGGTCGGCACGACCAACGGGGCCGTCGACACGCTCACCCGAGCCCTCGCCGTCGAGCTCGCGCCCATTCGGGTGAACGCGATCGCGCCCGGCACCGTCGACACCGGCGCCTACGACGGCCTCGGCGAAGAGCGCAAGACGGCGCTGCTGACCCACCGGGCCGAGCACAGTCCGGCTGGACGCATCGGTACGTCCGACGACATCGCCGAGGCGGTCGTCTTCGCCCTCGCCAACACCTACCTGACCGGCGTCTCGCTCAACGTCGACGGCGGCGAGCCACTCGTCTGACCAGCAACGCATCCAACTATTGACCGCTCGGAGCCCGTCATGACCACTAACCCCGCACCCCCGAACCAGTTCGTCACGCCGGCCCTCGGCCCGCTGCCTCCAGTCGCGGTCACCATGCTGACTCGAGGTCCGACGTCCAACCGGCCAGCCGGCAAACAGTTCATCCGCCTCGTCACACAAGTCCTGGCGGGACGTATGCGCTGAACACCTACACCGTGGCCGCGCTCAGGCGGTGACTTCTTTGCCGTCGTGGACCGCGTACTCGCCGGCGCCGATCGTGCCGAAGACCGCCTGGCGCAGGGTGAGCGACACTGCGCCCCCGCGCAGCACCTCCGACTCGGACTCGGCTACGTCATACTTCGCGGGCGTTGCGCCGTCGGCGAACAGCCGCTTGCCCTCGCCCACGACCACCGGGAACTGCAACAGCCGGTACGTGTCGACGAGCCCCGCGTCGTGCAAGGTCCGCACCAGTTGCCAGCTACCGTGCACCTGCAGCTCGCCGCCGGGCTCCTCCTTGAGCCGCCGGACCTGCTCGACCACGTTGTCGCGCAGCACCTTGGTCGGCCCCCACGCCGCCTCCTCGTCCGACAACGTCGTGCTGACGACGTACTTCCGCCAAGTGTTGAGGGCGGTGGCCACGATGCAGTCCGGGTCGGTCACCTGTGACCAGTAGGTGCGCATCATCTGGAAGGTGCTCCGCCCGAGCAGGATGGCGTCGGCTCGCCGGAACCAGCCGTCGACGACCTTGCCCCAGGCGTCGGCGCTGTGCGGCACCAGCCAGCCGCCACGCTCGAAGCCGTTGCTCGGGTCTTCCTGCGGGCCGCCCGGACCTTGCATGACGCCGTCGAGGCTGACGAAGGTGTGGACGCTGAGCTCCATGCTTCCCTCCTTGGTGGCCGACTGGATCAGGCTGCCACGGCCCGCTTTCAGCCCGGTGCCGTCCGACCGAATTCTCCGTACGGACGGTTGGAAATCCGGGCCTGACACCGTTATCGGCCAGCGATCGAATCGCCCATTGTTGACATGCGTCGATGTCTCTGACAACGTCGTCATAACCCCCTGTGAAGTCATCCAGACAGCGATGGATGGACACGTTGGCACTGGCGCCAACGCCGGAGAACGTTCGTGCGTGGGCAAGGTAGCCGCCCGCGCGGAGAGCGAGGGATGTTGCCATGGTTGCTCGGCCCCGAACCCGATTCCCGCGGCGGTCGCTCGCCGCATTCGTCGCCGGAGGGCTCGCTGTTCCGTTGACCTTGGTCGCCGGAACCGGTGCTGCGCAGGCCGCGGACGCCGCTCTTGTCGCGGACCCGCTGCCGTACGTGCACACCCTGGCCGGGACCTCGGGGCCGACGAACAACTTCCCCGGGCCGGCCATGCCGTTCGGGATGGTCCAGTTCTCGCCGGACACCAACGGGAACGCGATCGCCGGTCCTTACACGTCGAGTCTTCGCGGAAAGGGCTACGAGTACAACGACCAGGCGATCCGTGGATTCTCGATGACCCATGCGTCGCAGGGCTGCGGGTACGGCGGCGACTTCCCGATCCTGCCGACGACCTGGTCTGACCTGTCGGGGACGACATCGACGACAGCACCGTGGAACCGGCGCATCCTCAAGGACCCCGCTTCCGAGGTCGGCGAGCCCGGCTACTACAAAGTGACGGCCAACGACGGCGCGGCCGACATCACCACCGAGCTGTCGGCGACGACGCGTGGCGGGACGGCCACCTTCACCTACCCCGCGGGGACGACGCCCAAGGTCTTTCTCAAGCCGAACCAGGCGTCCTGGACGTCGCGCTACAGCTCGGCGATGTCGATCGATCCGCAGACGGGCATCGTCACGGCCCAGGCGGTGAACGGGAACTTCTGCCGCAAGGGCGACCGGGTCACGACCTACTACGCGCTCGAGTTCGAGCAGCCCATCGCGACGTCCGGAACCTGGGTCGGCGGCACTGCGGCCCAGGCGGGGCGGACGTCGGTGTCGAGCGACGGCAATAACGTCGAGCTTGGCGGATACTTCACCTTCGCCCCGGGTACGACGGTGGTGCGGGCGCGTATGGCGATCTCCTACGTGAGCGCGCACAACGCGCTGCGGAACCTCAAGGCCGAGATCCCGACGCTCGACGCCACGACGCTGGGCACGGTCCGAGACGCCAACCGCTCCGCGTGGGCCCAGGATCTGGAGAAGATCGCGGTCTCGGCGCCGACGGCCGGGCAGAGTGATGCCGACCTGCGCACCTTCTACACCACCCTCTACCACTCGATCACGCATCCGAGCACGTTCAGCGACGTCAACGGCGAGTACCTCGGCTTCGAGACGCATCCGCAGGTGCACAACGTGTCCGAGACCCCCGGCGCGCACGGACGCCAGCGCGTGCAGTACTCGATGTTCTCCGACTGGGACACCTACCGGTCCCAGGCTCAGTTGGTCGCCCTCTTGTGGCCGCAGATCGCCAGTGATCAGGCGCAGTCGCTGGTCAACGCCGCCGAGCAGATGGGCTCCTTCCCCCGGTGGACGGTCGCCAACACCGCCACCAACCAGATGAACGGCGACAGCGTCGTGCCGCTGCTGGTCGACATCTACGCATTCGGTGCACGGGACTGGGACACCTCCACCGCGCTGGCCCACATGGTCGAGGCCGCCGTCGGGACGACCGCGGGCGAGTGGACGGGCGGCACGAACCACGAGCCCGGCAACACCGGCGTCGGCATCATCGAGCGCCCGGCGGCCGACGTCTACAACGAGCGGCACTACGCGCCCCAGATCTGGCCGTACCAGGCCGATCACGCCGTCACCGGTGCCTCCTACACCCAGGAGTTCTCGGTGGACGACTTCACGATCAGCCAGTTCGCGTCGGCGCTGGGCGATTGGCGGACGGCTGGTCAGTTCATGGCCCGCTCGCACTACTGGCAGAACCTGTGGAACCCGACGACGCAGTACGTCCAGCCGCGCGACCTCAACGGCAAGTTCCCCGAGGGCGATCCGCGTACCACGTCGCCCGACTTCGGGTACCGCGGGTTCGTCGACACCGTCGGTCAGGTCGGGTTCGAGGAGGGCAACGTCGACCAGTACCTGTGGTTCGCACCCCAGGACACGGCCGGCCTGGTGAACGCACTCGGTGGCCGGGCCACCGCAATCCAGCGGCTGGACCAGTTCGTCAGCCACGGCCTGGTGAACGGCCCGTGGACCACGGCGCCGTACATGAACCTCGACAACGAGCCGGCGTTCGGCGTGCCGTGGATCTACAACTACCTCGGCGAGCCGTGGCGGACGACCGAGGTCGTCGACGAAGCCACCCAGACGTTGTTCGGCTACCAGCCGGCCGGCGCCGAGCCGGGCAACGACGACCTCGGTGCGCTGGCCAGCTGGTACGTGTGGTCGGCGCTCGGGATCTATCCCGTGACGCCGGGCACGGACTACCTCGCCGTCAACACGCCGCTGTTCGACCGGTCAGTCGTGCACCTCGGCAACGGGCGGACGCTGACCACCAACGCGCCCGGCGCGCAGGACGGCCGCGACCAGGCCCCCAAGTACATCAACGGGATGCGGGTCGACCACCGGTCCCAGACGGCGACGTTCGTCGACGCGTCCCGGTTCGATCGCGACACGAGCATCGACTACGACGTCCGCGCCACGCACGGCGCGTGGGGCACCGGGGTCCAGGACGCACCGCCGTCGTGGAGCGCGGGCGGCAACGCCCTGGCGGCCAACGTCGCGCCGACCGGCAGCGCGCTGTTCGGCGTGCTCGACGCGGCGCCCGGCGGCACGGCGCGGGGCGCGCTCGACGTCCAGCGCATCACGTCAACAGCCAGCCTGTATACCGCCAGTGCTTCGGCTCGTCCCGGCATCACGCTGGACCACGTCGGGCTCCGGTCGTTCGACGCGACGGGGCACGGGGCTACCGGGTTGACGTTCCACGTCGCCTCGTCCGTCCCCAGCGGGTACTACGACGCGAAGGTCACGGTCGCGGCCGCCGGGGCGAGCACCACGACTCACGTCACGCTTCGGGTCGTGGCTCCCGGCACGCTCGAGGCCACCCGGACCATCGTCGGCTCGGCCTACTCGGACGCACCGCGGGGCAGCTTCGACGGTAGCGCCTCGAACGCGTACTCGCGCGACGCCTTGGACGCGGTGGGGCTCACCGCGGGCTCAGTTCACAACACGCGGGCCGGCGGGGCGACGACGACGTTCACGTGGCCGACGGCGCCGCACGGATACGCCGACACGATGGCGCCGGCCGGCCAGGCGGTGACGCTTGCGCAGCCGGCCACGCGGCTGTCGTTCATCGGGGCCGGAGTCAATGGCGGCTCCACCAACACGGCGACACTGACGCTGAGTGACGGTCGTACGACTACAGCCGACCTGTCCTTCGGCGACTGGCTGGCTCCATCGGCCGAGGGTGATCCGTCGAACGGCGGCCTCGCTCCGGCGTACGGCAACACGGTGGTTGCGTGGATGACCGAGCGCCTGGGCCCAGGCACGCCCGGGGCCTACGTGTTCGCCACCAAGCCGTACGTCGCGCCGGCCGGCACGAAGATTCTGTCGGTGGCCTTCCCCCATGACGACCACCTGCGGGTATTCGCGATCGCCCAACGTTGACACTGCCCGGCGATAGCGTCGCGCGCATGGATCTCATCCTCATCCCGGGGGCCTGGCTCGACGCGTCCTCGTGGGACCAGATCACACCCGCACTGGAGGCGGCGGGGCACCGGGTGCACGCGCTGACGCTGCCCGGCCTCGAATCGGTCGATGCGGATCGCTCCGGTATCGGTCTGGCCGACCACATCGACGCCGTCGTCAAGGCCATCGACGCGATCGACGCCGAGAAGGTCGTCCTGGTCGGCCACTCGGCCGGCGGCGCCATCGCCTACGGGGTCACGGACCGCCGCCCGGACCGAGTCGCCCGCGTGGTCTACGTCGACAGCGTCCCGCTCGGCGAGGGCGACAACGTCAACGATCATCTGCCTGTGGTCAACGGCGAGGTGCCGCTCCCGGACTGGGCCGTCTTCGACGACGAGGACGTCGTCGACCTCGACGACACGCTGCGCGCGTCCGTCCGGGCCCGCGCGATCCCCGAGCCGCTCGGCGTGCTCACCGATCCGCAACGGTTGTCCGACGAGCGCCGCTACGACGTGCCCGGGACGGTGATCGCCTGCGAGTACCCGGCCGCTGTGCATCGGGACCTCATCGCGAAGGACGAGGATTACACCCGCGAGCTGGGCCGCCTCCACAACTACGAGATCGTGGACCTGCCGACCGGCCACTGGCCCCAGTTCACCAAGCCGGCCGAACTCGCGCAGGCGATCCTCGATGCGGTGGCGAAGTCGTCAATAGAGCGGCCCTAGCCCGTTTCGCTGCCGACGCGGTTGAGGTAGCGCAGCGTCTGGGCGTAGGAGCCGAGCAGGCTGTCCTCGCGGTAGGAGACGTCGTGGCTGTGGCAATAGCCGCGGACGAGGGCCTGTGCCCGGCGCAGATTGGGGCGCGGCATGGACGGGAACAGGTGGTGCTCGATCTGGTAGTTCAGCCCGCCGAGCACGAAGTCGGTGACCCGACCGCCCCGGACATTGCGTGACGTGAGCACCTGGCGGCGCAGGAAGTCGGTCTTGGCACTCGCCGAGAGGATCGGCATGCCTTTGTGGTTGGGCGCGAAGGAGATACCCATGTACAGGCCGAACAGTCCCTGTTGCACCGCGATGAACGCGAAGGCCTGCCCCGGCGTGAGTACGAGAAACAGGGCCGTGAGGTACGCCGCGGTATGCCCGGCCAGCAAGGCGGCCTCGACGGTTCGCGAACGCCGGCGGTGTGCACCGTCCGACCGGTCCAGGAGCGCACGGACGCTGGCTACGTGCAGATTGAAACCCTCCAGCAACAGCAGCGGGAAGAACAGCCAAGCTTGACCTCGGGCGAGCATCCGGCCCAGGACGGTCCTGCGGTTACGGGCTTGCGCGGACGTGAAGGCGAGCGCCCCGTCGCCTATGTCGGGGTCGGCCCCTTGGGTGTTTGGATGCGCGTGGTGGCGGTTGTGCTTGTCGATCCACCAGCCGAAGGACAGCCCCACGAGCAGGTTGCCGTAGAGGAAACCGAGCAGGTCGTTGCCGGTACGGGTGGCGAAGATCTGTCGATGCCCGGCGTCGTGCCCCAGGAACGCGACCTGGGTGAAGACGGCCGCGAGGAACGCCGCGATCAGCAGTTGGTACCAGGAACGGCCGAGCAGCACGAAGCCGGTCCAACCGGCGGCGAACAGGCCGACCGTGATCGCGATCTTCACCGTGTAGTAGCCCGGCCGGCGCCGCATCAGCCCGGCCTGTCGGACCTGCTTGGACAGCTGCGCGTAATCGCTCCCGGCGGCCGCTTCCGCAGTCTCGAGCCCGAGCGCCGGCAGGGGGGTAACAGTGGTCATGGGGTGCCGTCCAGACAGGACGAGATTCCCGATCACGCTCCTGAGCGGTGAGCTGACGCTCACGAGATCGCGGCGATCAGGCAGCAAACTCGGTCTCAGGCCGGCAGGGTCCCAGCAATGACGATCATACGCAGTGTGGTTGGGGCTACGCCGCTCAGCGTTTGATCGACGCGGTACGCCGTCTCGGGGGGGAAGGGCGCGTAGGCTGAGGATTGCCGAGGCTATCTCGTACGCTGGCTGCCGTGCCGGCCTCGCCCCCGGCGATCTCGCTACCGGCCTTCGGGGCCTCTACGGACATATCATGACGACCTTCCATCGTCCGTCCTCAACGCTCGCGCCGACGTCCCGCCCTGATGCCCGACTCAGTTTCCGCCAGCCGGTCACCGAGGTGGGGTTCGTCGACGCCGGCTGGTGGCCGCGATCGCGCGATCTCCGGGCCGAGCTTCCCGCGCTGTTCGACGTGTTGTGGACGGCCTGCCGTGATGTCGATCGGGTCTCGTACAACCTGCCGTTCTGGGAGCCGGTGCCGCGCCGGATGCAGCTGGAGGAGCGGGTCGTGCGCCTTCGCGGTCTGCGGGGCCAGGATCCGTTGCTGCTCACGCTGTTCGACTCCTCGGACGACGAACACATCGACGTGCTTGTCGTCCCACCGGAGGCCGACGCCGCCTTCGCCGAGCGGGTCCTCCAACTCGCCGGCGGAGTGGGCAGCGTCGAACCACCCGGACGCATCTTCGAACTCGCCGCCGCGCTCGCCGGGAAACCGTCATGACGGCCACTCGGCGCATTGCCGTCGAGGCGATCGCCACCGACAGCGACTCGGAGATGTGTGACGTCTGCGGACACGCGCTCGCGCTGCACGACCGCGTCGCCGTGCGGTACTGCGAAGCCACCCTGCAAAACGCACTGTCGCGAACATGTGTCTGCTCGACGAAGAACACGCCGGGTTCCCACTACCGACGCTGATTTGGGCCGGGATCTGTGCCTGCTCGGTGCGAAGCGGTGCCATGATGGGCACCGACGGCACCGATGATGTAGGGACCAGTGATGAGCGAGTTCCATCCGGACAGGGGTGAGCCCTCGGGGTTGCCGACTCCGGAGCAGGCCGCGCTCGATGCGGCCGACCTACAGGCCAGCCTGGCCGACCTGGCTCGTCTCGTGACCGGAGGCCTGGGGCTGGAGGACCTGCTCGCCCGGGTGGCGGGGTTCGCGGCGCGGGCAATCCCCGGCGCGGACGGAGCCGGGGTGACGCTGCTGCAGGTCGAAGATCCCGACAACCGGGTTCAGGCGCTGGCGGCCAGCGACCCGTTCGTTGCCGAGATCGACGAGATCCAGTACGTGGTGCTCGGCGAAGGTCCTTGTATCACCGCCGCTCTCGAACGACGCACCGTCCGGTCGGGCTCGTTGGGCGGGGAGAAGCAATGGCCCCGGTTCGGTCCCCGAGTAGGTCGGTTGGGCGTGCACAGCGTGCTGTCCCTGCCGCTGCCGCTGCCGGATCGAGTCATCGGTGCGATCAACGTCTACGCGCGTGGCAAGGACGTCTTCGACGACCATGCGGTCGAACTCGCTGAACTCTTCGCCGTCCCGGCCGCAGTGGCCGTACATAACGCCCAGGTCCTGGCCCGAGCTCAAACTCTGACCGACCAGCTGCAAGCAGCGTTGGCCCGTCGGCCGGTCATCGATCAGGCCATCGGCATTCTGCGCGCCCGAACCGGCGGCACCAGCGAGGAGGCGTTCGAGCGGCTGCGGGATATCAGCCAGAGCGAGCACACCAGGCTCGGCGAGGTGGCGCAGCACATAGTCGACGAAGCGGTACGCCGCGCCCGGGCCCGTCACAACATCTCTTGAGCCCGGGTACGCAAGCGGCGCCCGGCGCAGTACCGTTCAGTGCAGGGAACCTGACGGATCCGGGCCCTGACCCGCGTCTTGCGATCCCATGCCGGGCACCGCGACTTGCGGGTTCGGTTCCTGGCAACGTGACCGCGCTCGGGGGCGCCACCGGAGTACACCCCTTGTGGAGATCACCGCGGCTCTCGCTGCCGATCTGGCCGCGCTGAGCGAGGCTCTGGACGAGCCCGGGGCAGATCTCACTCGGACGCTGCGCCAGCTGGCCGCCGACGCGAAGCTCGCTGTCGGCTCGTTCCTCGGGCTGGCGATTCGGGCCGCCGCCAGCGGTGAGCCGATTCAGCTCAGCACGCTTGATGGTGCGTCCGCTCAGGTCAGGACGTCGCTCATGATCCCGCTGCCGCCGGCCGTCGATGGCGCGGCCGCGATCGGCTTGATCCTCTACGCCGGCACCCGGGGTGCGTTCACCGACCTGGCGGCCGATCTCGCCTGGTTGTCGGGGCGAGACCTGACCGACTTCGCAGTGGATCAGCACCTGACCGCCCCGGCCGAACACGACGGGTTGGCCGCACTCTCGCTGATCAACCAGGCGATCGGGGTGCTCATCGCCCACGGTCACACCCCCGAACAAGCCGGCCGTGAGCTGGGCGATCGGGCCGCTCGGGCCGGCGTGGATCGTCACGTCGCCGCCACGCAGATCCTCGCCGGCCCAGACGACGCCGGGCCGAACGCTCCCTGAACAAGGCGCCAGTGCGGGGCCTGAATTGACCTCTGCGGGTGTAGCGTCTCCAGTGCTGAGACCGTCAGCCAGTCCGGGCTTGGGGTCGGCCGTCCGCCGCTGATTCCTGAAGAGCGTTTGCTCGTAGCCGTACACGTAGGTGACCGCCGTTAGCGGGATCATCATGGCTGTTGCGCCCGGGGCACTCGGCAATCACGCGACGACCCGCGTCCTCGCACCGCGCGCTACGTCTCCATCCCTTGCGCCTGGCCCGGCAAGCAGTGACCACTGGCCAGGTCTCCCGGTGGTGGCACGGTTTCATGTGCCGGGGGGCACCGTGCCACCACCACCTATTCCGCGAAACTCGTCCGACCAGCTGCGCGAAGCCTGACCCCCGGAGCGGTCATGACCCTCGTCGACACCGTTAGCCCCTCGAGGTCGGCCGATCCCACCGAACGTACAGCGCAGCTGTACGACGCAAGACGCGAGATGCAGTACACCAAGCCGTTGCTGCGCGGTTGGCTGCACCTCGTCTGGTTCGAACTGTCGCTGGTCGTCGGACCGCTGACGTTGGTACTCAGGCATGGCGCCGTACGAATCACCGCCCTCGCCATCTACACCGCGAGCGTGAGCGCGTTGTTCGGGGCCAGCGCCCTGTACCACCGCGGCAACTGGACGGCCCGGTGGCAGTCTCGGCTGCAACGGCTGGACCACGCGACGATCTTCTCGCTGATCGCGGGAACGGCCACTCCGGCGTTCCTCCTGTCCGCGCGCGGGACCTTCGGGCTGGTCCTCCTGGCCGCGATGTGGACGCTCGCGCTCGCCGCGACCGCGATCCATCTCGCCTGGATGCGCGCTCCGGAGCGTCTCGTCGGCGCCACGTTCATCGGGTTGGGATGGGTGGCCGCCCTCGCGATTCCGGCAGTGTGGATCAACGCCGGCGTCGCCCCCGCCGTGCTAATGCTTGTCGGCGGATTCCTCTACATGGCCGGAGCGATCTCCTACCACCGGCGACGCCCCGACCCGTACCCCGGCTCGTTCGGATACCACGAGGTGTTCCACGCCTACGTGTGCGCGGCCGCGACGTGCCAGTACATCGCGATCGCGATCTTCATCGCGTGAACTCATCCGCCGGCTCGGTGGAGAAGTCGACGCGTTTGATCGCGTTGAGCGGGATCACGGTTATCTGGTCGGTGCCGAGGACGTAACCGATGTAGCCGTCGGCGTGCAGCCGTCGGGTGACTTCTTCGGCGAAGGACGGCAAATCGTTGCCGAATCGGCCGTACGCGCCGTGCATCGGCCACAGCTCGCCGGCGGCGAAGGTGACGGTGGCCTGCTGGACCAAATGGATCGTTACGCGTAGGCGCGACGCGTCCGGGCCGGTCATCGCACTATCGTCTCCCGTACCGCCGTCGGTGTCGCGAGTCGTTGAGAAAGCAGCGGCTCCCGCCGGCGATCAAGCCGATGCGGGAGCCGTCCTCGCTCAGTTAGTCGTCCCAGGGACCGTAACCGCCGTTGTCGTCATCCACAACGTAACTCCTTCGTCTTTGGAAGGCTGCCGGCAACGCACGAGCGTGCCGGGGACAGCCGAATCGTCTTACCTGCTCCAGGCCAATGACGATCTGAACCAGACCAGAGGGCCAAGCCCTCCGACAGCCGCTGGGTGGGCTGCTGCGTTCAAGGCTACCGGACGGCTTCGTCGGCCCACACCGTCATGGAGATCAGTTGCGGGCCACCGAACGTCGTGGCCATGGCGACATCCGACGCGTCGCGGCCGCGGCCGATGACGATTCGCCCCTTGCGACGGATGTTGTTGCGCGGATCGAACGTCCACCAGCGATCGCCGAGCCACACCTCCATCCAGGCCGCGAAGTCCATGGGCGACGGGTCGACCGGGACGTCCATGTCGGGGAGATATCCGAAGACGTAACGAGCGGGCGCGTTGAGTGCACGGCAGAAGGCGATCGCCAGGTGCGTGAAGTCGCGACACACTCCGAATCCCGACGCGTTGACGTCAGCCGACGTGGAAGTCGCGTTGCTGCTGCCGTAGGAGAACTGCAGGTGGTTGTGCACGTGGGTACAGATCGCCTGGATGCGCCGGTAGCCGGGCGGCATCACCCCGAACCGTGACCACGCCTCGTCCCCGAGCATGTCGGGCAGGCAGTAGCGGCTCGGCAGGGTGTACAGGAGGACGTCGTCCGGCAGGTCGGCGGGCGCCAGTTCCGGCGCGTTCTCGTCGGCGTCCTCGACCGCGTCGGGTACCTCGACGCTCGCGTCGTAGGTCAGCGACGATCGCCCGGCCGGGAGGATCGAGCGCAGGCAACGGTTGCCGTAGAGGTCGGTGTAGGACCGGGTCGGCGCGTCCGGCGAACAAGACCAGACCTCACGGGTCAGCGTGGACGGCTCCGCCGGCTGGATCTGGAAGACGGTGGGGGTGTCCACGCCGGCGTCGTACACGAACTCGCATCCGACCTTGACCCGGCGGACGTCGTGGCTCACCGGCGTGGGTCCTCAGCGCGGACCGGCAGCGCAGATTACGTGGCAGCAGGCGCGGCGGGCTGGGGCGCCGCGGGCTGGGGAAGCAGACCGTGCGGGGTCATCGAGCCGCGGACCCTGATCATCGACGTCTCGGCGAGCCCGCCATCGACCAGGTTCCGCGCGTACCGGGAGATCGCGTCGTAGCTCACCCCGAACCTGCGGGCGAGTTCGCCGAACGTTATCGGCCGGTCGCCGGCCTTCATGCCCCGAAGGACGCTGAGAATCTGCTCTTCCATTTCCACGGGCATGTACCGACAGTAGCCCCGTGCAGCCCGGCGTGGGCGGCCGGAAGTCGTATTTCTGCAGCGACTCCTGAGCCCTGTCATCTGCTCGGATCCTGGCGTAGCGTCGAATCTCCATCAAACCCGAGGCGTATCGGAGCACCCCGGCGACCGTTCCTGCGATGCTGGAGTGCTGAGATGTCTGCAAAGAACAAGGGCGGCCGGGAAGTTCGGAAGCCTAAACAGCCCAAGAAGCCCAAGCTGACGAACGGCAAGCCCGATTTCCTTCCCGCTGCGGAGCGCACGCGCAAGCCGCGCCACGCAAAATAGCGGCAACGAGCCACTGTGGTAAGCGTTCGGGATGGACGTTGCCCGCAACAAAGCAGTGGTGGCTCAATTCGACGAACTCGGCAATCACGGCGGAGATCTTTCGCTACTCGATGAGCTCTGCACCCCGGACCTGGTCAACCACGCGCTGGCGCCCGGCCGGCCGCAGGGGTTGGCGGGCACTCGAGCGTTCTTGCGTGCGGCTCGTCGGGACACTCACGGTGGCCGTTGGCTCAGTTCCATAGTGGTGGCCGAAGGCGACGTGGTGGTGCAGTTCGGATCGCGAGAGCTCACCTGGCCCGGTGGATCGCTGATGGGTTTCGATGCGCCGCCCGGGACCGCTACCAGGGACGTCGCCTTCGCGTATCGCCTGGTGGACGGGCGGATCGCCGAGCGGTGGGCCATCCGCGATGACCTGTCGATGCTCGTGCAACTCGGGGCACTGCGCCGCTGACCGTCCTTGTCAAGTATCGCCGGAACTGCTCGCTACTCGGCGATGTCTCGGGTGAGCAGCACGGTGGTGATGAAGCTGCGGAACACGCGCAGGGGATCGTCGTCCGCGATGGTGACGGCCGTCGCGCCGGTGCGGGTCACGCCGTCCACCCAGGTCGCGAGCTCGGCCAGGTCGGCGTTGCGGTAGGTGACGTCGAGGGTGGCCGGTCGGTCGATCGGCGGGGGTGCCGCCGACGACAGGCCGGCGATCGCGGCCCGGGCCTGTTCGCGAATGAGCGAGCAGGCGACGTGTGGGTGCAGGCTGTCGGCGGCGAACCGGGTGACGGCGTTCTTCACCACCGCGCCGTGGACGCCGGGGCTGATCTTCTGCGTCTCCGCCGAACGAGTCGTCCAGGCCCTGCATCATGTACAGCGGCTTGTGCCGCCCGGACAGGTAGCGGGCACCGCCGGCCAGCGCGTCCGGGCGCAGGTTCTGCATGGTCGAGTGCGAATCGTTGACGACGAACTCGGTGGCCCCGGCGTCCACCGCCCCGTCGATCGCGGCGTTCACCTCGGCCTGCAGCAAGCCGCGGTAGTACTCGTAGTCGCCGTCCCCGCGACGGCATTGCGACCAGTCGACGACGCCGGCCGTGCCCTCCATGTCCGACGATATGAACACCTTCACCTGGACCTCCTCGGGGACGCGTGGCCGGTAGCGTCAGATTCATGCCTACCGGACCGAGCGGATCGACACTGAACGCGACCCAAGACATGGCGCAGATGTCCGCGGTGCTCGCGGCGTTCCTCGCGGCGGTGTCGTTTCCGCCGGGCGGGCGTCCCGAGTACGACGCGATACGTGACCTGTTCGTCGACGGCGGCCGGCTGGTCAAGAACAGCGGCGACGTCCCGGAGATCAGCACGGTCGACGAGTTCATCGAGCCCCGGCAGAAGCAGGTCGATTCGGGTGAGCTGGTGAGCTTCGAGGAGGTCGAGATCGCCCACCTCACCGACGTGTTCGGCAACGTCGGCCACCGCCGGAGCAGCTACGCCAAGCGGGGTGACCTCGGCGGCGTCGCGATCGACGTGCGCGGGGTGATCGTCACCCAGTTCATCCGGACGCCGGCCGGCTGGCGGATCACCTCGATGGCCTGGGACGACGAGCGTCCGGGCCTGGTCATCCCCGACCGCTACCTCTGAGGCGCGCCCGACTCGGGGCATATGTGCGACGCCGTGTAGCGCCTGTCTGTGACGCCGTGTTTAGCCCATTCAAGTGGGTTCCAATTGGTAGAACCGCCCAAGCTGTGTGAAGATCGCGTCCATGGAATCGGGGTCCAGCCTGAC
Source organism: Jatrophihabitantaceae bacterium (assembly GCA_036502575.1). Classification (GTDB taxonomy): domain Bacteria; phylum Actinomycetota; class Actinomycetes; order Mycobacteriales; family Jatrophihabitantaceae; genus DASXRA01. The sequence goes on from DASXYL010000094.1 coordinate 36,519, forward strand.
GCGCGTCCGGCGATCCTGGCTGGAACGGGTTCTGGACGTAGTCCGATTGCTCGGCGCGGGCGGCGACCTGCACGAGACGCTCGACCGCATCGTCGAGGGCGTGGTCAACGTTCTCGAGTTCGAGGCGACGGCGATCAACGTGCTGACGGCGGACGGCCAGGAGTTGCGGGTCGAGGCAGTGGCCGGTCCCCGCGAGCTCGAGGACCTTCGGGGTCAGAGCACCCCGCTGGGCTACTTCGTCGACCTGCTCGACGCGTGCGAGCACTGGGGCGCGCTGCGGTTCTTCAGCCACACGCTCGATCAGACTCCGCTTGATCGGGTGGTGCGCTGGACGCCGCCCGGATCGGCCGAAGCGGAGCCCGACGCCTGGCATCCCGGTGACGAGCTCATGGCGCCGCTGCACGACGGTGCCGGCAAGCTGATCGGCGTGCTGAGCGTCGACCAGCCGCGCGGCGGTCGGCTGCCCGACGTCGAGCAGTGCACCGTCCTGGAGTTGTTCGCCGCTCAGGCGGCGATCGCCATCGCCGATGCGCTGGCCCACAAGGAGTCCGAGACGCGGCGCCGTGAGGCCGAGCAGCGTTGGCAGCTGGCGTTCGAGCACAGTCCGGTGGGCACGGCGCTCGTCGACCACGACGGCACGATCGCCCAGTTCAACGACGCGATGGCCGATCTGATCGGCTACTCGCGCGAGGAGCTGACCGGGCGGACGTTCGCCGAGATCACCCACCCCGACGACATCCACGCCGATGTCTCGCTGTTCGAGGAACTGCTCGCCGGCAAGCGTGAGACCTTCGAGATGGAGAAGCGTTACCTGCACCGGGACGGGCACGTCGTCTGGGGGCTACTGCACGTCGGCATCATCCGTGCCGACGACGGCAGCCGGCAGACCATCGTCGGGCAGGTCAACGACATCAGCGCCCGCAAGATGGCCGAGGCGCAGATCGCGCACCGCGCCAGCCACGACCTGCTGACCGACCTGCCCAACCGGCTGCGCCTGGAAGAGGTGCTCGACGCCTGCATCTCGTCCGGACGCCCGGCCGGAGCCCTGTGCTGCGGCATCGACCGCTTCAAGACGGTCAACGACAGCCTCGGCCACGACGCCGGCGACGAGCTGATCCGGACGGTCGCGGCGCGGCTGCGCGAGGCCCTGCCGTCCGGGGTCACGATCGGCCGCATCGGTGGGGACGAGTTCGTGGTGATCGTTCCGGACGAGGCCGACCCGGAGGCCCTTCGCGGGGTGGCCGGGATGTTGTTGAGCGCGCTGAACGAGCCGGTCGGGCTGCGCGGCTACCAGCACACGGTGGGCATCAGCGTCGGCGTCACGGTCAGCAGTCCGCGCCACGCCCACGCCGACGAGGTTCTGCGCGACGCCGATCAGGCACTGCGCCGGGCGAAGCGGCAGGGTCGGGCGCGCGTCGAGTTCTACGACCCGACCCAGGACCGCCCGGCCACGGTTGCCGACCTGGAACTCGAGCACGCGCTGCGCGCCGCGCTCGCCGACGGCACCGGTCTGGTTCCGTACTTCCAGCCGATCGTCAGCCTCGACACGAACGCGCCGGTGGGCTACGAGGCGCTGATCCGGTGGCGGCACCCCGAGAAGGGCATGCTCGAGCCGGACGAGTTCTTGCCGATGGCCGAGCAGACCGGCCTGATCGCCCCGCTCGGCTGGCGCATGCTCGACCTGTGCTGCCAGGCGGCGGCCGACCCGCGGCTCACCGGCGGCTGGTCGCGATGGGTGGCCGTCAACGCGTCGGGCAGCCAACTGGGACGTGGACAGCTCGGTCACGCCGTCCGTAAAGCCCTCGAGTCCGCCGACCTGCCGCCCGATCGGCTGCACCTGGAGATCACCGAGACGGCCCTGGTCGAGGCATCGCCGGCTGCGATCAAGGAGGTGCGCGAGGTCGCCGATCTCGGCGTGCGCATCGCCCTGGACGACTTCGGCACCGGCTACTCGTCGCTGTCTTTGCTGCGCGACCTGCCCGTCAGCACGGTGAAGATCGACCGCAGCTTCGTCAAGCCGATCGTGTCCGATCGCAACGCGCGGGCCATCGTCCGCAGCGTGATCGCCCTGTGCCGGGAACTCGGCGTGGCCACCGTGGGTGAGGGCGTCGAGACCGACGAGCAGATCACCTCGCTGCGTGCGCTCGGCGCGACGCTGGCCCAGGGCTACCTGCTCGGGCGGCCGGCTCCGCTGCCTCCGCGTCGCTGATCCATCAGCGCTCGGCCTTGTTGCGGAACGTCTGCGCGATCTGCCCGAGTTCGCTCCGTCCGGTGAATCGGCCGATCACCATCAGGCCGAGGGTGGAGCGGTCGGCCCACGCGCAGATGTCCACGTCACCGGCGGCCGTCGACGTCTTCGAACAGCGCATCACGCCCCCCAACGGCCCGGCATCGACGTCGGTCGTATCGGACACGCCGGCCCCGAGGAAGGCCTGGTCGAGCTCAGCGGACGCGGGCCGGCTGCGGAGCTCCAGGGCGATCGTCGGGTCGTCGGTCGCGGCGAGGCCGATGAAGACCAGCGCCGGACCGGCCATCCCGGGGTGTGAGTAGATGCCGATCTTCGCTTTCGCGTACACGTCCCCGTATCCGGGCGATGCCGACGTCATGGTGTCGATCGCGTCCTGCGCCATCCGGTCCGCCACGTTGCCGGTCATGCGGGTGTAGTCGCCCGACGCGTCGGGGACAGTGAGCGTGTGGCCGGGGGAGCCGTTGTCGGCTGCGCGCTTCGACGAGTGGTTGCCGACGGGTACCGCGGCCACGAGGGCCACGATCGCCGCGCCGGCCACACAGATGCCGATCAGCAGACCGCGCCGACGGCGGGCCGGCGGTGGCTGTGGGTACGGGAACTGTGGGTACGGCGGCTGTGGGTACGGGAACTGTGGGTACGGCGGCTGTGGATACGGCGGTTGTGGAAACGCCGGATAGCCGTAATACGGCATCGGCGGTGTCGGCATCGGCGGTTGCTGAGCGGGCGCCGGCCATCCGGGCGGGGCAGCCGCGTATGTCGAGACGTCCTCGGGCGGGCGAGTCTCCGGCGGCGGTGTGTAGCCGGGATCGATGAACCCGCCGTACTCGTGGTTGGTCATGCCGGCTCGCCCCCTCCTGTGCGATCGGTGTGAACCGATCGTAGAGGAGATTTCAGCCGTTGATCGCGGTCAGGTCTCGCCGCCGATGTCGGTCTCGTAGGCCTCGAACACGAGGTCGGCGCCGCGTTGGCGGTGCCGGTCCAGGCGGACGAGCAGGTCGGCGCCGAGTCCTCGAACAGCGTCGACGTGCGCGCCGGTGGTGGCACCCCGGGCCCGCAACATCAGCTGGCTCAGCAGGTCATTGATCGTGACGTGCTCGCCGACGAGACGGTGGACCGCGTAGGACAACCTGGGCGCGACGTCCACCACGTCTCCGTGCAGGCCGCCCGGCCCTTCGGTGATTGCGATGTGGGCCCGGATGTCGGCGGAGAGCTCGATGAGGGCGACGTCGACCCACTCACTCCATCCGTCGAGGCAGCCGGAGGTCGGAGCGGCGAGCGCCTGTCTCAAGGCACCCATCGACTCGAACAGCTCGGCCCTGCGACGGCGCAGCGCATCCAAGCCGGGGTTTGGTACGAATGCGACGGCATCCATGTGAGCCTCCCCGGGGAGGTAGCACCTCGATAGTCTCAGCCGATTTGCGATACGTCTACCGCCTGTGAGGGCTTGATCGCGGTGGGCGGCGCGTGTCGATCAGCATGGCGACGCCGTCGAGGATGCACTGCAGCCCGAAATCGAACTCGGCCTCGAGGCCGTCGTCGTCCTCGAGCGCACCGGATGCAAGGGCCCGGTGCAGCGCCGGGAAGCGGACCGGATCGGTGAGCTGCGCCAGCGCGGCCCCGAATTGTTGGGCCGCCTGGTTGTCGGTCCCGACGACATCTGCGCTCAAGGCTGCCTCGTTGCGGACGAATCCGCTGACGAGCAACGCCGTCGACAACTTCTGCTGCTCGGACAGCGGTGTCGAGGCCAGGCAGCGCAGGGCCGCCTCCATCCAGGCGACGCTGTTGGGGGCGAGCATCGTCGCGCTGACCGGCACGTCGAGCAGCCACGGATTGCGCCGGTAGGACGCCCGCACTCCGGTCGCCCATCGCGTCAGGCCGGCCCGCCAGTCCTCGTCGGTCGGCCCGGACTGAGGGGTCCCCAACGCGGTGTCGGCCATGACGCTGACCAGCTCGTCCTTGGCGCCCACGTACCGGTAGAGCGACATCGTGCCGACGCCGAGCCCGGCAGCGACCCGCGCCATCGACACAGCCGCAATGCCGTCGGCCCGGGCGATGTCGATACCCGCCTTGACGATGCGGTCGAGCGTCAGTCCCGGCTTCGGGCCCCGCCGCGAATGATCGCGCAGGCCCCAGGCCAGCTCGATGCCGGGCGGCAACTCCAACTCGTTGTTTGTCATCTTGACTGCATCCTAAAACTGCGTATAGCCTACGCGCAATCGCGTGCGATGTACGCAGTTAGGAGAGGGCAGTGATCGAGGTACGGGGTCTGAGTAAGTGCTACGGCGCCACGCGGGTGCTGAGCGGCGTCGACCTGTCGGTGCAGCGCGGTGAGGTCTTCGCGCTGCTCGGGCCGAACGGCGCGGGCAAGACGACGACGGTGCGGATCCTCGCCACGTTGGCATCGTTCGACGAGGGCGCTGTGCGCGTAGCCGGGTACGACGTAGCCGGACAGCGGCACGAGGTCCGGCGGCGGATCAGCCTGACCGGGCAGTACGCCGCGCTCGACGAGCTACAGACCGGAGCGGAGAACCTGCGCATGATGGCCCGGCTGCGGGGCCTGGCCGCGCGTCCGGCCCGCGTTCGGGCCGCGGAGTTGCTCGCGCAGTTCGACCTGGCGAGCGCAGCCGATCGGCGGGTGGCCACGTACTCGGGCGGCATGCGTCGCCGCCTGGACCTGGCCGCCGGGCTGGTCGTAGCGCCCGAGGTGATCTTCCTGGACGAGCCGACCACCGGTCTGGACCCGCGCAGCCGGCAATCGCTGTGGGACGTCGTCTCGGCCCAGGCCGCGGCTGGGGTCACGGTCTTCCTCACCACGCAGTACCTCGAGGAGGCCGACCGCCTCGCCGACCGGATCGCCGTCGTGGACGGTGGTCGCATCGTCGCGCACGGGACCGCGGCCGAGCTGAAGTCGCGCCTCGGTGGCCAGCGACTCGACGTCGAACTCGCCGACTCCGCGACGTTCGACGCCGTGCTGCTCGAGCTGGGCTCCCGGGCGGTGCACGTCGACCGACCGGCGCTGACGCTCGGCGTGGCGACGACCGGCTCGGCCGTCGAGACCCGGGGTTTGCTCGACGAGATCGACCCGGCCCGCTCCCGCATCGTCCGCTTCGCGCTGCACACTGCGAGCCTCGATGACGTGTTCATGGAACTCACCGGCCACCACGCCAGCACGTTCGAGAAGGAGAACACCGATGTCTGACGCCGCTACCTTGGCCGTACGGGGCTTTCGCCTGTCGCTGCGGAATGTGGACGGCCTGATCACCGCCCTGGTGCTGCCGATCATGCTCATGGTGCTATTCGTGTACCTGTTCGGCGGCGCGATCCACACCGGCACCCACTACGTCGACTACGTCGTCCCGGGCGTGCTGCTCGTCTGCGTATCGTTCGGCGCCGCCACCACGGCAGTGAGCGTCGCCCACGACCTCAGCGGCGGCATCATCGACCGGTTCCGCTCGCTGGACGTCCGGGGCGAGGCGCTGATCAACAGTCACGTCCTGGCCAGCATCGCGCGCAACCTCATCTCGACGGCACTGGTCTTCGCCGTGGCGTTCGCGATCGGGTTCCGCTCGCACGCTCCCGTAGGCAATTGGTTCGGCGCGGTGGGCGTTCTCGTCCTGTTCGTGATCGCCCTGTCGTGGCTGGCCGCCGCAATCGGCATTCTGGCGCGGTCGGCCGAGGCGGCCAACGGCATGACGTTCCTGATCAGCTTCCTGCCCTATCCGAGCAGCGCGTTCGTCCCGACGCACACGCTGCCGTCCTGGCTGCGCGGCTTCGCGGAGAACCAGCCGGCGACACCGGTCATCAACTCGATGCGCGCCCTGCTGCAGGGGCAGCCGGTCGGCGCCGACGCCTGGCGCGCCGCCGGTTGGAGCCTCGGCGTCGCCGCCGTCGCGGTGGTGCTCGCGGGCGTCCTGTTCCGCCGCCGGCTGCGGTAGGTGGTCTTTCCCCGGCGGCGATCTTTCGATAAGGCGGCGATCTTTCGATAATCGGTTGCTGCTGGAACGCGAGGGTGTGCTCGCTTCCCTCCCCCAGCCTCGTCGAGGCTGGTGGCGGAAGCGGGCGCCTCCTGTTCGGGGGCGGCGAGGCAGGGGTCGGCAAGACGACGGTCACCGGCGAGTTCGCGCGGGGCGTGGACAGCGTGCGCGCGCGTCTGACATATCGGATCTGCGGGGGACCGTCGGGCGAGCTCACCATCAGGACAACTGAGCTCGCCCGGCCACGTTCGCCGTGACGGCTGGATCTGCTGTAGCCGCCGGGTCTGTCTTCGTGGCTGGGTCTGTCGTACTGGCGGAGCCTGCTGCATCGGTTGGGTCTGCCGCTCGGCCGTCGCCGCACAACTGCGGTATCGCGGCACGCCGATCCTTGCGCGCATCAGTCCACGTTTATGGGGTCGCGGGTGGTGTTGCGGATGGGTGTTCGGCTCGGATCAATATGAGCAGGCGGAATCCACCACGGCTGGCTGCGTTCCATGACCACCTGCCAGCCGCGTTTCTCGTGCTCGCGGTGATGGAATCCGCATAAGAGGCAGAGGTTGATGAGGTCGGTGCCGCCGCCGAGGGCCCAGTTGAGGATGTGGTGAACCTGGGTCCAGCCGGGCGGGGTGTCGCAGCCGGGGAAGCAGCACCCGCCGTCGCGGGCGGCGAGGGCGAGGCGTTGGTTGGTGGTGGCGGTGCGGCGGGCTTGTCCGTAGGCGAGGATGCCTTCCTGGCCGATGACGACGGGGATGATGTGGGCTTCTCCGGCTGCCTGGAGTGCTTCGTGGACGGAGATGGTGCCGCCGTGGGCGGTGGTGACGTGTCCGGTGCGGGTCTCGAGTTGATCGAGGGTCAGGGTGAGCAGCACCGTGGCCGGGACACCGCCTGACGGGGGCAGGTCGTTCGACGCCAACAACTTGTGGGCGGCATCGGCGAGGGCGTCGTGCATCCGCTGCCCGGGTGAGCGAACGTCGGGCCCGTCGGCGTCTGACGGGCGTGGTGCGGCGAGGGGGTCGAGCACCGCTTGCCATTGCGCCAACGCCGTCGGGGTGAGGTGGGCGCGCAGCCCCCCGGACCCGTCGCGATTCCCGGTCAACGACGCGTGCCGTCGCCGGCCATGCTCGACGTCATCAGCCAGCACACCGTCGGGGTTCAACAACGCGACCACCCGCCGCGCCAACGTGGCCAACACACCCGGGTCGAAGCGGCGGGCCTCGGCGACCAGGCGGGCCTCCACCGCGGCGCCGTGTTCGGCCTCGACCTCGGCCGGCAATTCCGCGATCACTTCGCGGATGACCTTCGCGTGCTCGGAAGAGATCGCCCCTTCGGCTTGAGCTGCGGCCACCACCGGCAGCAGCGGCGGCTGGGGTTGCCCGGTCACCGTGCGGCCGGGTCCCAGATCCACCGCGGCCTGGCAGCGGGCTTTCGCTTCGACCGGTGCCACCCGCAACACGTCCCGCACCAACGCCGCAGTGTCGCGAGCCATCAACTCACCGGCCGCACCCCGATGATCCAGTTCACCGATCAACGCATGATCGACCACCGGTAGGCGGCGGCGCTGCGTCTCCACCCCGCGCAACAGCTCGAGCAGCTCGTCGCGGGACAGGCGGGTCGGATCGAGGGCGATCAGCGCGTCGATCGTGGTGGCGAGTTGGTCGAGCAGGGCAGCCACCGGTGCGGCGGCTCCCTCCTCACTTCCGAACATACGTGCGAGTCTATCAACACGAAGCCGGCCGTGTCTAGAGAGATTCACCTTATTCTGTAAGGAGAATCAGAACCGCAGGCCAGCCGCAGAACGCAACCAGGAGACCAACCTTCCGTCGCCGCCGTTCTAAGGAGTGACAGGGCTGGAACGGTGCAGCGAGCCAGGACGTGTCCAGAGAGATGGCTATACAAGGAATCGAGCGGGCGGATCGAAGGACCAGCGCAACAGCAGGCCAGCGGCAAAGCGAACCCGACACGAACTCTCCGCCCCTGCCGCTCCGCAAGCGGTACCGCCTAGGACTGTCCTGAATAATCCGCGTGCCGGTCGGCCCGTTGATCTTGCTGGTTGGGGATGATCTTGGGGTGCAGGGTCGATCAGAGCAGCAGCGAGATCTGTTGGATGTGGAATCGGTCGCGGGGCATCTGCTGAAG
>DASXYL010000095.1:0-11831 GCA_036502575.1 Jatrophihabitantaceae bacterium
AACCTCGCCGCAGCGACATTGAACCTGCTCAAACTCCACCGAGCAGCCATCGCCTAACAGCGATCAGCGCACAGCAAACCCCCGCCCACTACACAACCCACCCCACCGACCCGACCCGACCAGCCATTTAGCAACAGGCTCCCTAGCGTCGCGCAGCGCGGACAGCTTGCCGGGTGATCAGCCCCGAACGGGCGCGTGCGACCCGGCATTTGTTGCCGGCGCTATGACGTGGTTGCGAACGTGCTCGAACACCACGGCAGTGCGCACGTCGGCGACCTCCGGACGCTTGGTGAGCGAGTCGAGGACGAAGTCCTGCAGCGCCTGCGGGGTCGGCACCGCGACGTGCACGAGCGTGTCCTCGAAGCCGGTGATGATGTAGACGTTGAGCGTCTCCGGCAGGGCGGCCACGAAGTCGCGGAAGCCGTGCATGACCTTGCGGGACTGCGGCCGCAGCCGGATGAAGATCATCGCCTGGACGGGCCGGTCGAGCGCGCCGAGGTCGATCGTCGCGTGGTAGCCGGTGATCACCCCGCGGGTGCGCAGCGCTCGGGTGCGTTCCAGGCTGGTCGACGGCGCGACACTCAGCGCCGCGGCCAGGTCGCGGTTGCTGCGCCGACCGTCGTCCTGCAAGGCGGCCACCAGCGCCGAATCAAGTTCGTCCACGGACGTGCCTCTCGCTCAGATCCCGAACGAAGTTCGGATCTTGGCCACTCGTTCCGTTGATCGTCCTACCGTTGCTGGCGATGACCAGTCAACCCGCCTTCGAAACCAAAATCGCCATCATCCTTCGTGAAGACCTACCGACCTGGCAGAAGCTGAACCTGACCGCGTTCCTGGCCAGCGGCGTCACGCAGCTGGCCCCCGAGGCGGTCGGCGAACCGTACGCGGACGCCGATGGCACCAAGTACGCCCCGATGCTCGGCCAGCCCGTGCTGGTGTTCGGTTCGGACGCGGCCGGCCTGACGCGAAGCCTGGAGCGGGCGCTCGGTCGCGGCATCGTCCCGGCCGTGTACACCGAGGAGCTGTTCGCGACCGGCAACGACGTCGACAACCGCGCGGCCGTCGCCGCCGTCGCCCGGGCCGAGCTGAACCTGGTTGGACTCGCGCTGCGCGGCCCGCGCCGCGACGTCGACCGGATCACCAAGGGCCTACCACTGCACCGGTAAGTTGGTGGGCGCATCAAATCCCGCAATGTGAGAATCGACGCATGACAACTCAGGTTTTGTAAGCGTTACCGGGAAGTACAGTCATTCGAATCCCCGAAATCAGCGGTGTGCGGCGTTTTCCGCGTCCCACGACGCAGTCAACGACGACTGGCGAGGAGATTCGCGATGACGACGACGATTCCCGGGCTCGACACGGCCCCCACCACACACGCCCGGCTGCTGGCCTGGGTGCGTGAGACCGCCGAGCTGACTCAGCCCGACCGGGTCGAGTGGGTCGATGGTTCCCCCGAGGAGTGGACGCGGATCACCGAGCTGCTCGTCGCGGCCGGGACGTTCACCCGCCTCAACCCGGATACGAAGCCGAACTCGTTCTACTGTGCCTCCGACCCGACCGACGTCGCCCGGGTCGAGGACCGCACGTTCATCTGCAGCCGCGACCAGCGCGACGCCGGGGCCACCAACAACTGGATGGACCCCGACGACATGAAGGCCATCCTCACCGAGCGGTTCCGCGGCTCGATGCGCGGCCGGACGATGTACGTCCTGCCTTACTGTATGGGCCCGCTGACCGCCGATGAGCCGTTGCTCGGCGCCGAGATCACCGACTCGCCCTACGTCGTCGCATCCATGCACATCATGACCCGCTGCGGCACCCGCGCCCTGGCCAAGTTCGGGGAGGACGCCCCGTTCGTGCCGGGCCTGCACAGCGTCGGCGCGCCCTTGGAGCCCGGTCAGGACGACGTGCCGTGGCCGTGCAACGAGACCAAGTACATCGTGCAGTTCCCCGAGGAGCGGCTGATCTGGTCCTACGGCTCGGGCTACGGCGGCAACGCGTTGCTGGGCAAGAAGTGCTACTCGCTGCGCATTGCGTCGGTGAAGGCGCGCGACGAGGGCTGGCTGGCCGAGCACATGCTGATCGCCAAGCTGACCTCGCCGCAGAACAAGGCGTACTACATCGCCGCGGCGTTCCCGAGTGCGTGCGGCAAGACGAACCTCGCCATGCTCGAGCCGACGCTGCCGGGCTGGAAGGTCGAGACGATCGGTGACGACATCGCCTGGCTGCGCATCGGCGAGGACGGCCGGATGTACGCGGTCAACCCCGAGAACGGCTTCTTCGGCGTCGCACCCGGCACCGACTACCACACCAACCCGAACGCGATGCGCACCATCGCCAAGGGCAATTCGATCTTCACCAACGTGGCGCTGACCGACGACGGCGACATCTGGTGGGAGGGCATGGGCGAACCGCCCGCGCACGCCACGTCCTGGAAGAAGCAGTCCTGGACGCCGGCCTCCGACGAGCTGGCCGCCCACCCGAACTCCCGGTACTGCACGCCGATCGAGCAGTGCGACACCCGGGCCTCGGAGTGGGACGACCCGCGTGGCGTTCCGCTCGACGCGATCTTCTTCGGGGGCCGCCGGGCCGACACCGTCCCGCTGGTCACCGAGGCCCGCGACTGGCAGCACGGCGTGTTCATGGGCGCGACGCTGTCGTCGGAGACCACGGCGGCGGCCACCGGCGCGGTCGGCGTCGTACGCCGCGACCCGATGGCCATGCTGCCGTTCATCGGCTACAACGCCGGTGACTACTTCGCGCACTGGATCGCGGTCGGCAAGGGCGCGGACGCCGTCAAGCTGCCGAAGGTCTTCTACGTCAACTGGTTCCGCCGCGATGCCGACCGCAAGTTCCTGTGGCCGGGCTTCGGCGAGAACATCCGCGTCCTGAAGTGGGCGATCGAGCGCATCGAGGGACGGGCCGCCGCCGTAGACACCCCGATCGGGCGCGTGCCCACCGCCGAGTCGCTCGACGTCTCCGGCCTGGACCTGGGCACCGACACGCTGGACGCCGTGACGACCGTCGACATCGACGAGTGGCGCAAGGAGATCCCGGCCATCGAGGAGTGGTTCGAGAAGATCGGGCCGCAGCTGCCGACGTCCATGCGCGACGAGCTGGCCTCCCTGAAGCTGCGCCTCGACGCCTGAGCTATATCTGGACGCCTCCGGAAGAACGAACGCGGCTCGCTCTAGCGCCTCACGCTGCGGGTTTGTCGGCGTCGATCGCGAGCACCTTGCCGGACACCGTGTCGCTGTCCAGCCGGGCGATCGCCTTGGCCACCGACTCGGTGCTGACGATCGAGGGGAAGCTGTTCGGCGCCAAGGCGTTCGCGCGCACCCCGAACGCGCGGAACTCGGCCGCCAGGTGCCGGGTCAGGTGGTTCAGCGCCGCCTTGGATGCGCCGTAGGCCGCCTGCCCGCCGGTGTCCACCCGCGAGCCCGAGATGCTCGACACGTTGACGATGTTGCGGTTGTGCTCGCGGTTCTCGACGTCGCGGGTCAGCCAGAACCGCTGGGCCAGCCGGGTCGCCAACCGCAGCGGGATGCCGACGTTGACCGCGAAGTGTCGGTCGAGGCTGTCGAGCACCACGTCGCCGTCGACGATGCCTGGCGCGTGAAACTGCCAGTAGCCCGCGTTGTTGACCAGCAGGTCGACCCGCCCGTACTTCGCCAGGGCGATGTCGACGACGCGTTCGACCTGGCCGTCCTTCTCCAGATCGGAGTAGACGACGAAGACGCGCGAGTCGTTCTCGGCGACGTCGGACGCAGGCTCGAGCGGGTCGACGAACCACTCGTCCTGGGAAGGCACCGTGGGGGCGCGGCGACGGCACACCGCGACGATGTCGTACTGCGCGCCGTAGGCCTGGCAGAACGCGTTGCCGAGCGTGCCGCCGGCCCCGGTCATCAGGCAGACCCGACGCTCACCAGTACTCAATGTTCTCGTCCCCCCATCGCTGCACGGCCTCGTCCTTCGGGCGATGCAGCCACATGACCACTGCGTTGCGTGGCTTGCGGTTGCCGATGAACGTGTGCCAGGTCCGCGGTGTGCATTCGAAGAACACCATCGAGTTGTTGATCGGCGGCACCGCCACCGCCGGACCCCGCCCGGCCGTGGCCACGTCGGTGAACAGACCGGTTTCCCCGCCGTCGCCGGGCTCCCACTCGGGATTGCCCAGGTAGAACAGCAACGACACCCCGCGAATGACCTCGCGTAGCTCCAGGCCGGGCGAATGCTCGCCGGTGATCACGCCCACGCCGTCGCTGTTCTCCACGCGGACCTCGTCCGGTTGGGGCGACGGGCCCGCGAACCAGGACGGGTTCAGATCGTTGTGCGGCCACCCGCTCGCGCTGCCCGGGTCGTGGTGATGCAGTGCGGCGTTGACGTCACCGGTCGTCCGTACGCCGGCCACGCGGGCGATCAGGTCGTTCCATTCCCGGGAGACGAACACACCGAGCGGGCCTTCGCGAAACCGGCTGATGCTCGCGCCGGACGCGTCGTAGCCCTTCATGGTGCGCTGGAACACCTCGGGATGGTGGCGCTCGATCCGTTCGAACTCCTCGTGCACGCTCTGGTAGAACTCCGCCGTGAAGACGTCCCGCGCGTAGACGTGCGGGAAGGGCCGGTTGCGCCGGATCCAGCGCCGGTTCGCGAGCAGCCCGTCGAGATTCCACTCACGCGGTGCCGGTTCGGCCGGCAGTGGCTCGGCTCGCGACGGCTCCGTCGGCGCCTGCAGGTCGCTGGCCACGTCCTCCTCCTCAGCCCGGTGTGCGGCCCCTAACTATGCCGGACACACCGATCGCGCAACCTGTGGCGTTCCCACGGCGCCACAGGTTGCGCGATCGAAGCTGGTAGAGACCGAGACGGCTCAGATACGCAGGCGCCAGACCTGCCCGGACGAGTCGACGCCCGGCACGCCCATACCGGTACCGGGAGCGACCGAGAACGCGGACACGTAGACGTTGCCGAACGCGTCGGTGGCCAGACCGGCCGGGAACGGGACGTCCACGTTGGTCCGCTGACCGTTACGACCGAGCTTGGTCAGGACACCGGGCAGGCCCGGGGCCGACGCCGCCGCGAACAGCTGGCTGACGTAGAGCGATCCGTCGGACCCGACCGCCAGGCCGGTGACCGAGGTGAACCCGCCCCACGTCTGCAGCACGTGCTTGCCGGTGTGGTCGAGCTCGACGACCTGCGCCTCGCCCGGCGTCAACGACGACAGGCCGCCGACGTACACGTTGCCCCAGCGATCGGTGGCCAGCGACGTCGGGACGAAGTTGCAGCCGGGGAACCCCGGCGGGTCGGCCACGGCTGCGCAGGCACCGGTCGTCACGTTCGGGAACACGTGGAAGACGGTGATGCGCCCGTGCTTGTCGACGGAGAGGACGTCGTTGCCCGCGGCGTCGGCGACCAGCTCGTCACTCTTGCGGGCGAGCACGGCGTAGGGATCCGTGTCGACGCCCATGCCGTCCGGGTCGTGGGCCGCCTCGAAGCCGCTGATGTCGGCGACGGGCACCGCCTTGCCGCGTTTGAGGCGCAGGAGTTTCCCGTCCTGGGCCTTTGCCACCTTCGCGGACACCGTGTCCGGCGGCACGAACGTCTCCTGCACGTACACCGGATCGCCCAGGTGCCGCGCCGAGACGCCGTCCGAACCGGTGGCGTTCGAGCCGTCCTGCGCCGCCGCCGAGATGAGGCCGGTGGCGATGCGGTGCGGCGACGTGTTGTGGACGAACTGCGGGAACCAGACCGCGCTGACCGAGCCGGTCGTCCCGACGAACGTCGGACCCTCGGGGCCCTGGAACTCGACGGTGCCACCCGTGCCCGCCTCGGCGACGAGCAGCTCGACCCCGCTGACGAGCGACAGCTGGCGTGGGTTGTTCAAACCGGACACGACGACCACCGGTTTGGACGAACTCGGCTCGGCCGGAGTCGTCGCCCCCGCCGGCACTGTGCACAGCGGAACCACCAGCGCCCCCACGCCGGCCACGGTGATGGCACCTCGAAGCCACATGTTGGCCATGTCTTCCCCCGGATCTGTGTAGTAAGGCTGTCGGAACGCTAAACCCGAGTGTTCGTGTCCTCAAGACCGAATGCCTGGGTGGGCTACCCGGACCCGGACAGAGCCTCGCGAATTGACGCCCGTCCCGCCCGAAAGGGCAGCAGCGGGGGCATGGATGTCGTCCCGGGGTTCGCATGGTGCCGTCAGGGCTGATCTGACGCCCGAAAAGGCAGACTCGATTCCCGACCGGCGACGCGCGGCGAACTCGAACCTAATCTGAGGCGCATGCAGCCAGCGGACCGGCCGGGCGCGTTCGACACGATCGTGAGCCGACCCGAGAACTACGTTCGATTTCTCGATGCGCGTACCGCGATCGACGACGAGAACTACGTCAAGCACGTGATCGCGAGCCTGCTCGAGCCGCAGGACGGCCTCACCGTCCTCGACGTCGGTACCGGCACCGGAGCCGATGCGTGCCAGATCGCCGCGATGGTCGCCCCGCGAGGCAAGGTCGTCGGCGTCGACCTCAGCGCCGACATGATCGCCGAGGCCCGCAAGCGCGCCGCCCTTGCCGACCTGCCGGTGGAGTTCGTCCAGGGCGACGCGCAGGCTCTCGACTTCGCCGACGCGTCCTTCGACCGGTGTCGCGCCGAGCGGATCTTCATCCACCTGCCCGACCCGACGGCCGGCATCGGCGAACTGGTCCGCGTCACCCGACCCGGGGGCCTGGTCGTGGTGTCGGACATCGACGGCGGAACGATCTTCGTGAACAGCTCCGACAAGGAACTGGCCACCCGCCTCGTGCTCAGTCTCACCGACGACCTGGCCAGCGGTTGGGTCGGCCGACGTCTGCACCGCTACTTCGTCGAGGCGGGCCTCGAGGACGTGCGCTGCGTGCCGAGCGTCATCCAGAACAGCGTCGTCTTCATGCGGATGGTGTTCGCCGCGCGGTTGGCGCAGATGGTCGACGCCGGCGAGACGACCGACGAGGAGGTAGCCCGGTTCTGGGCCGAGCTCGAGGACGGCGAGCGGGCCGGCTGGCTGTGCTCAGGGATCGTCTGCTTCACCCTCGTCGGCCGTAAGCCGGCCTGATACGACGAGATCGGCCCGGTCCCGGGTCGCATTGATCAACTCGGCGTTGCGCTGGTCGCTGCCGTGCGCGCGTCCCTCGGCCTCGCGGCGGCTGCGCCCGTACGCCATGTGCCGGGCGATCAGCCGCTCGACCCGGACGTCCTCGTCGAGCTCGACGAACCACACCTCGTCCAACAGCTCGCGCGCTGCCGTCCAGTTCAGCAGGTAGTTGCCCTCGGTCACGACCAGCGGGACATCACGCGGTACCGCGATGGCCCCGGCGACGGGCTCCTCGATCTCGCGGCGGAACTCCGGCGCGTACACGACATCGTCGGCGCGATCGCGAAGGCGGCGCAGCAGCGCGACGTACCCGGCGGCGTCGAACGTGTCCGGGGCACCCTTGCGCTCGATGCGACCGAGCCGGCGCAGCTCAGCGGCCGCCAAGTGGAAGCCGTCCATCGGCACCAGCACCGCGTCGGGGGCGAGCGCCTCGACGATCGCCGTGGCCAGCGTGGACTTGCCCGCCGCCGGCGCTCCGGTGAGGCCGAGCATCCGGCGCTCGCCGGGCGCGATCAGCCGCCTCGCCCGCTCGGCCGAATTTTGGTTCGGTAGCTCCATATAACGGGGCTACCGAACCGTAACTTGGTCACGACGGCTCAGGATGTGCGCGACGAGCGCGGTCCAGCCGGTCTGGTGCGACGCACCGAGTCCCTCGCCGGTGTCGCCGTTGAAGTACTCGCTGAACGTCGGATGCGCCGTCCACAGTGGACCGTTCACGTGCGGACCGTCGGATGGTCGCCGCCCGTCGGGTCCGGGCCGGAACAGGGCGACCAGCCGCTGGTCGATCGTGTCGGCCCGGGCCCGGTACGCCTCGCCGAAGTACTCGCCGAAGGTGCGCAGCGCGTCGGCGAGCAGCACGTTGACCGGGAACCACACCGGACCGCGCCAGTTGGAATTGCCGCCGAACAGCGCGGTCTGCGACTCGGCCGGCTCGTAGTTGATCGTCATCGACTGCCCGTCGACGTCGGTCGTGTAGGGCTCGCGATACGCCGCCGACAGCGACCGGATGCCGTACGGGCTGAGGAACTCGGCCTCGTCGAACATCGGCGCCAGCACCCGGGCCAGCCGCTCGGCGTCCAGCAGCGACAACTGCAGGTGGTTACCGTCCGGGCCCGAGCGCTCCAGAAACCCGTGCAACAGCTCCGGGCGATGCTCGGCGAGCCAGCGCAGGCGGGCGGTGAAGTCGGGCAGCTCGTCGGCGACCCACGACGGGGCCGACGCCACGGCCAGCAGCGGCAGCAGGCCGACCATCGAGCGCACCCGCAGTCGCTCGTAGGACCCGTCGGGGTGCACGAGCACGTCGTAGAAGAAGCCGTCGTCATCGTCCCAGAGCCCGACGTTCTGCGACCCGAACCGGCCCATCGCGCGGGCAATGCCGAGGAAGTGCTCGAGGAACTTGGTCGCCACCTCGTCCCACGCGGGCACGGTGCGCGCGAGCTCGAGGCTGATCTTCAGCATCTGCAGGCAATAGAACGCCATCCAGCTCGTCGCGTCGGACTGCTCGAGCCGGAACCCGGGCGGCAGGGTCGCGGACCGGTCGAACAGGCCGATGTTGTCCATGCCGAGGAAGCCGCCCTCGAACAGATCGGAGTCGTCAGCGTCCTTGCGGTTCACCCACCAGGCGAAGTTCAGCAGCAGCTTGGTGCAGATGCGGATCAGGAAGTCCTGGTCGCGCTGCCCGTCGATCAGGTAGACCTGCCAGGCCGCCCAGGCATGGACGGGCGGGTTGACGTCGCCGAACGCCCACTCGTACGCCGGCAACTGCCCATTGGGATGCATCGCCCACTCGCGGCCCAGCAGCAGCAACTGTTCCTTGGCGAACGCCGGGTCGACGTGCGCGAGCGCGACGCAGTGGAACGCGAGATCCCAGGCGGCGAACCACGGGTACTCCCACTCGTCCGGCATCGAGATGACGTCGGCGAGGGCGAGCTGCCGCCAGGACGTGTTGCGTGCTTCCTTCCCGAGGCGTTGCGGCGGTGGGGTGGGCTCGGTGGGGTCGCCGTCGAGCCACTCCTCGACGTCGTAGCGGTAGAGCTGCTTGGTCCACAGCAGCCCGGCGAACGCCCGCCGGGCGATGTGGCGCTCGGCGTCGTCGAGGCCAGCCGGCAGCACGCTCGCGTAGAACTCGTCGGCCTCGGCCCGACGGTCGGCGACGACGGCGCCGAAGCCCTCGGCGAACGTGTCCTCGGCCGCCTCGGCCGTCGACATACGCAGGCGCACGGTCACCGTCTCGCCGGGCGCGATCGACTCGAACCGGTACCAGAACGCCGCCTTGGTGCCGACGCCGTCCGGGTTCACCGCCGACTCGTCGCCGTGCACGACCCGGTTGTTGACGCCGTCCTTGGTGTAGCGCGCGGCGTTGACGGCACCGATCAGCACCGCGTTGTTCGTCTCGTTGTCGCAGACGAGCACCTCGGGGGTCCCGTCCGTCGCGACGACGTAGCGGCCCAGCCACTCGTGCTCGCACTCGACCGCGTGGATGCCGCCCGCCGCGAGGCGCGCCGCGTCCAGGCGGCGCAGGCTCGGCTGGCGGGGGTCGCGCCCCCACACCCAGGTGTTGCGGAACCACACCTGCGGCAGCACGTGCAGCGGAGCCGGATCCGGCCCGTGGTTCGTCACGTCGATCGTGATGCATAGGTCGTCCGGGCCGGCCTTGGCATAGCTGACCACCACGTCGAAGAACCGGTCGTCGGCGAGGACCCCGGTGTCGACCAGTTCGTATTCGCGATCAGCCCTGCCCCGCCGGGCGTTCTCGTCCCGCAACTGCTGATACGGGTACTCGGCCTGCGGGTAGCGGTAGAGCCACTGCATCCACGAGTGCGTGGGCGTGCCGTCGAGCGCCCACCAGTACTCCTTGGCGTCCTCGCCGTGGTTGCCCTGCGGGTTGGTCAGCCCGTAGAGGCGCTCCTTGAGGATCGGGTCGCGGCCGTTCCACAGGGCGACCGAGAAGTTGAGGAAGCCGAACCGGTCGCAGATGCCGCCGAGGCCGTCCTCGCCCCACCGGTACGCCCGGGCGTGGGCCTGCTCGAACGGCAGGTACGCCCAGGCGTCACCGTCGGGGGAGTAGTCCTCGCGGACGGTGCCCCACTGCCGTCCGGCCAGATAGGGCCCCCAGAGTCGCCACGGTCCCGATCCCGACGGCGACTCGGCGAGCCGCGCGTGCTCAGCAGTTGCCACGCGCGGATCTTAGGCGCCCGCCTCTAGATGGTATGACGTGACCGCTCTGGGTTGAGTGGTTGCGGGCCGGGGCCTCACTCACACAATCTCGTGGGTTACCGAGTAGGGGCTGCCTGCTCGGCCTATCCGACATGTGTGGGAGGCCCCGGTGTTTTCGGAGCGTACGAGTGTTGGGCTCGACGTGCACGCGCGGTCGGTCGCTGCTGCGGCGATCGATGGCGTCACGGGCGAGCTGAGGCAGGCGAGGTTGACGCCCTCGCATGATCACATCCGGTCCTGGATCGGTGAGCTGACCGGCCCGGTCGCGGTGACCTATGAGGCGGGTCCGACCGGGTTCGGGCTGTATCGTTCACTGACCGCGGCGGGGATCCGATGCGTGGTGGCGGCGCCGTCGAAACTGCAGCGCCCAGCCGGTGATCGGGTCAAGACCGACGCGAAGGACGCGGTGCATCTGGCGCGTCTGCTGCGTCTGGGTGAGGTCACCGCAGTCGCGGTGCCCAGCGTCGCGCAGGAATCGGCGCGCGATCTGGTCCGGGCGCGGGAGGACTGCCGCGGGGACTTGATGCGGGCCCGTCACCGACTGTCCAAACTGCTGCTGCGCCAGGGCATCGTCTACTCCGGCGGGCAGGCATGGACCGGCGTGCACGACAGGTGGCTCCACCAGCAACGCTTCACCACGACGGCCACCCAGCTGGCCTTCGAGTCCGACTACGACGCTGTCCAGGCAGTTGCCGCGCGCCGGGACCGGCTGGACAAGGCGATCGCCGAGCTGGGCGCCGACAGCGAGTTCACCCCGGTCGTGCACCGACTCGGTTGTCTGCGTGGAGTCTCGACCCTGACCGCGTTCGCCCTCGCGGTGGAGATCGGTGACTGGCGCCGCTTCACCGGCAACACCATCGGCTCCTTCCTCGGGCTGGTCCCCAGCGAACATTCCTCCGGCGCCTCACGGGTGCAGGGTTCGATCACCAAGACCGGCAACACCCACGCCCGCCGGCTGCTGGTCGAGGCCGCCTGGCACCACCGACCCCGCTACACCCCCGGCAAGGTGATGCGTGAACGCTGGGAACTGGCACCCGCAGCAGCCCGCCAGCGCGGCGACCTCGGGAACAGGCGGCTGCACGAACGCTGGGTGAAGTTCAACCTGCGCCGCAAACGACCGGTCATCGCCAACGTCGCCATCGCCCGCGAACTGGCCGGCTGGTGCTGGTCCCTGGCCGTCACGGACTAACCCGCCCCCCAGACCGCTTCGTCGCCGCAGACAGTGGCAGCAGCGCGTGGAACGACCCGCGATTCAGCTATGAGCAGCCCGGCCATCGCCGGTCCACGCCCGACCCTAGACACGCGGACCCGCTCCTGCCGTACAGCCCGTCCTGCGGTAACCAACCCGCGCATATCAGTCTGACCGCGCGTCGCCAACGACACGCTCACCACCAACACGCAGCGACGAAGCACGAGACGCCGCCGGGGTCACCCCCGGCGGCGTCTCACCTTGCCACTTGACAGAACGCCCTACATATCAGCTGAC
>DASXYL010000096.1:0-58836 GCA_036502575.1 Jatrophihabitantaceae bacterium
GTCGTCATCCTGCTGGCCATCCCCGTCTTCTCGCTCCGCCTGGGCTTCCCGGGCGACGCGTCCCAGCCGACGTCGAAGACCAGCCGCCGGTCCTACGACCTGCTCACCCAGGGCTTCGGCCCCGGCTTTGCCGCCCCCCTCATCCTGGCGGTCGACGTGCCGGCCGGTTCCGCCGGCCAGCTGACCACGCTCGAGAACGCCCTGCGCTCCGACCCCGACGTGGCGGCCGTCGTCCCGGCCCAGCTCAACGCGGCCAAGGACGCGGCTGTGATCACCGCCTTTCCCAAGACCGATGGCCAGAGCGTCCAGACGGAGAACCTGGTCCACCGGCTGCGGGACAAGGTCGTCCCCCAGGCCATCGCCGGGTCGGGCCTGAAGGTCGACGTCGGCGGGCCGAACGCCGGCTTCATCGACGGGAGCGCGGCCATCAGCCGGCGGCTGCCGCTGTTCATCGCCGTGGTCTGCTTCCTGGCCTTCCTGCTGCTGATGTCGGTGTTCCGGTCGGTGCTGGTGGCCCTGAAGGCGGCGCTCATGAACCTGCTGTCGATCGCCGCGGCCTACGGCGTGCTGGTGGCGGTGGCCCAGTGGGGCTGGCTGAAGAGCGTGTTCGGGTTCTCGACCACCGGGCCGATCGCCAACTTCATCCCGATGATGATGTTCGCCATCCTGTTCGGCCTGTCCATGGACTACGAGGTCTTCCTGCTCTCGCGTGTGCACGAGGCCTACCTCGAGACGAACGACGGCCACCGCTCGGTCGCGATCGGCATCGGCGCGACCGCGCGGGTGATCACCACCGCCGCGGCGATCATGGTCGTCGTCTTCACCAGCTTCGTGCTGAGCACCGACCCGACGGTGAAGATGCTCGCTGTCGGCATGGCTGTCGCGGTGCTCATCGACGCGACGATCGTCCGGATGATCCTCGTGCCGGCGGTCATGTCCCTGCTCGACCGCCGCGCGTGGTGGCTGCCGCGCTGGCTCGACCGGATCATGCCCGACCTGCAGCTGGAGGGTAAGGCGCCCCAACCGCCGGCCGTGGTCGGCGCGCCACCGGTCTGAGTGGGCGGCTCACCTGGCTCAGTACGGGTCGGGGGTGTTCCGGTGCCCGAACAGCCGGCCGGCCCGCAGCGCCACCTTGATGGCGATGTTGCGCAGCCACCAGGGCAGTTCCCGCAGCATCCGGAGACGGTCCTTGACGGACGGCCGCGCGACCTCGAACCGCGCGAGGGAGCCGGTCCGGCCGAGGTAACGCAGCCGGCGTCCAGGCAGGACATGACATAGCAGCGACAATGTCACCCCGATCGACGAGAACGAGTCGTGCACTAGCACCTCGCCGCCCGGGCGCACGTGCTCGGCCCAGCGCAGGTCGTCGGTGACCGTCCAGTAATCGTGCTTGCCGTCAATATAAAGTATGTCGATCGGTTCGCGCCAGGTCGGACGCACAGCCGTGCTGGGCTCGGCGATCAGCTCGACCTCTACGCCGGCCGCCGCGACGTTGGCCGTGAACTTCTCCCGCGTCGCCCCGCCGCCGAACATTCGCCCGTCAACAAAGGGATCTATCGCCACGACGCGCCGGCCAGTCGCCGCCAGCACGATCGTCGAACGCCCCTGATGGCTGCCGATCTCTACCACTACCGCTTCGCGCGGGACGCGTCCTAGTGCTTGCCATAACGCGAGGGCCTGCGCGCGGGTCAGCCAGCCCGGAATGCCCTCTACGCGAGCCCAAACGTCGACGAAGCCGGAGTCCTGCGCAGTATTCGACGCCATAATTCGGCGAGCGTATCGCCTTACGACTATTCGCCGCGCCCATCCTGCGGCAGGATGCTCGCATGCCTCGGACCAGCCGCCGCCGTCTTGTCTTCGTCACTCTCGCCTGCGCCGCCACCGTCATCTCGGCGTGCTCGGCGCACACCTCGACGCCGCTGAGCAAGCGGCAGCGCAGCGTGCAAGCGTCCGACACCAACGTCAAGTTCAAGAACTGCGAGCAGCAGTGCACCGGCACCATCAACGGTGCCGCGTACGCGATCGACCTGCCCAAGAAGTGGAACGGCACCCTGCTGCTCTACTCGCACGGGTACCGGTTCGCGGCACCGGCGCCCCCGGATTACTCGCTGCCCGAGACCAATGCTCAGGTCTCGTCGACGGACAGCACCGGCGACGCCAGCGATCCGCTGAGCCAGTACCTGCTGAATGCCGGATACGCGCTGGCCGGGTCGGCCTACAAGTCCAATGGCTGGGCCGTAGCCGACGGCGTGCAGGCGGGCAAGGACCTGCACGCGAAGTTCGTTCAACTCGTGGGCGCGCCGAAGCGTACTTATGTGTGGGGCGACTCCCTCGGCGGGCTCATCACCGAGATCCTCGCCGAGCAGAATCCGGCGTGGGTCGACGGCGCGGCGCCGATGTGCGGGGTGGTCGCCGGGCCTAACCTCAACTTCGACCTCGCGCTCGACGTCGCATTCGCGATCAAGGCGCTGATCGACCCCAAGCTCAAGCTCACCGGTTACACCAGTGCGGCTGATGCGTCAGCCAACTGGAACCACGCGTCAACGGCGGTGCAGGATGCCGCCGGGGACGTCGAGGGCGGCGGCACGGCCAAGGTGATGCTGATCAGCGCGCTCGTCGACGCACCCGACAAGACGGCCGACCTCGACGGTTCCGACGGCGTCTCGCAGCTGCAGGCCCGTATCACCTCGGTGCTCACCGCTCTGGCGTTCGGGACGAGTGGCCGCTACGAGATCGAGCAGCGGGTCGGCGGCAACCCGTCGGACAACTCCAAGGCGGACTACGCGGCGCGCGTCAGTGCTGGAGAGGCCAGCACGATCGCCGCGGTGGGCGGCAACGTCGGTCAGCTGATCGCGAAGCTCGACGCCGCGCCTCGGATCACGGCCGACTCGGCCGCCCGCGATGCATTCGAAAAGCTGGGCGACACGACCGGCGATCTGACCGTGCCGACGTTGACGATGCATACCGAGTACGACCCGTTGGTGCTGGTCCAGAACGAGCGGGTGTTCGCTGGGCGGGTGCAGTCACACCACGACAGCGGCAAACTTGTGCAGCTGTTCATCGCGCCACCGGCCAAGTACGGCGCGACGGGCGCGCCGTACGGCGCCGGGCACTGTGTGTTCTCCGATCAGCAGCGGGAGGCGTTGATCACGACGCTCGACAGTTGGGTGCGGTCGGATGTCTACCCGGTTCCGGCCGGCGTGGCCGGCCAATTCGGCGGCGGCGTCGACGCGGCCTACGTCCCTACGGCCTGGCCAGACGCCTCGGCGAGCTGACGGCGAGCAAGCCAACCGGTGCCGATCAGCACCGATGCTGTCGCCGCGAGCGCGGTCACGAGGGTGACGGCGCCGATGACCGGGCGCACGGTGTCCTGCGATCCGCCCGCGAGAACGAGAACCGTGTCGGCGACCATCGCCGCCCACAAGACGATGGTTTGCCGCGTCCGGCGTAGCGCGAGACCGGCGATCATGCTCAGCTGCAGTAGCGCGAGGCTGGCCCCGAGCGTGGCGAACAGCCAACAGGACGGGACGAGTTCGGGGTAGCGCCCGCCGCCGACGACCTTGGCGACCAGTGACGGCAGGGCTGCCGTCCCGGCGACCGCGATCAGGCCGGCACCGGCGACGACGGCGACCGCCCGGCGGAACATGCGGGCGTGGCGCTGCGCATCGGTGAGATGCGGGAACACGAGCGATGCCACCGACTGGGGCAGCCAGATCGCCGCTCGAGTCACGACAGATCCGGTCGCGTAGATCGCCGCGACGTGGCTCGACAGCACGTGCCGAGCAAGTAACAGATCCAGGGTTGACAAGAACCAGAACGTCCCGTGCGCGTGAATCGCATGCGCCATCTCACGGAGCGGTCCGGCTGCGGGGCCTGGTGTCAGCCGGCCCCGAAGGCGCGAGCCGACCAGGCCGGCACAGGCGCTGACCCCCACGAGTATGGCCAGTAGGGTCGCCGTCGAGTTGCGTCCGAGCGCTAATCCGATCAGGCCGCACCCGGAGCGGCCTACCGCAGCGACGCCCAGCACGGCGCCGAGTTCGGTGAATCGGTGCTGCCCTTGCAAGATGCCCTGATACATGCCGAGCGCGGTAACGGCCGGCACGGCGGCCGCAACGAGGAGCAGGTCGCCGCTGCCTGACATATGCAGGAATGCCGAGAGCGCCGGTGCGAGAACCGCGATCGTCCCGGCGGCTGCGACCGCGATGATCGCGGTGGCTCGCGCGGTTCCGGCGGTCTCGTTCGTCGCCACCCGGCGGGCCGTGACCGACTGGATCGCGAACGATGGGACGGTGCCGACCAGGAGCACATTCAGGAGAACGACCAGCTGGCCATAGCTGGAAGATGCCAGCGCGTGCACCGCAACGAGTAGGACCGCATAGCTGAGGAGGTTGGCGCCGAATCCCGCCGCGGTAACGGCCGCGGCCGGGCCGAGCGGCCCCCGGGGGACACCGCTGCGGATCTTCGCCGAAATGGTCACGCAGGCCCTCCTGCGACCGGTAACGGCTACAGTCGCGGCGCCAGACTAACCGCCTGCAGCCCCGGAGCCCACCACGAAGTCCCGACTCGTTGCGCCACCGTTCTGGCTGCCGGCCCTGTGGTCGGCTTTGCTGACATTGTTGCTGCTATGGCCGCAACACCGCGGCGGCTACGGTCTGGGTCACGACATGGTCTTCACCCCGGATCAGCCACTGTCCTGGGCATCCGTCGGCCTGGGATCGTCCTCACCGCGCGCGGTTCCCGTCGACGCGATCGTGGGGGTGCTGAGCAAGATCGTCGACGGCGCAGTCATCGGTCGCGTCGCGCTTGTCTTCCCGTTGCTCGCTGCGGGTATCGGCGCGGCGTGGCTGGTCGGCCGGGAGCGGCCGCTCGGTGGTCTGGCCGCCAGCGGTCTGGCGATCTGGAACCCGTACGTCGTGGAACGCCTCGCTCTCGGGCAATGGGCGCTGCTATGGGCCTACGGCGCCTTGCCCTGGGTGGTCGGGTACGCGTCCCGAACTCGCCGCGGCGACAGCGGACCGGCCAGGATGCTGCTGTGGATCGCGGCGGCGTCGATCACTCCCACGGGCGGCCTGCTCGCCGGGGTCACGGGCGCAGCCCTGAGTGCGCCGGAAGATCGCGGCGGTTGGCGCCGCTGGTGGCCGACGCTCGTCGGAGCGGTTGCTCTGCAGCTGCCGTGGATCGTCCCGTCGATCGTCGGTTCGGCCCAGGTGACCAGCGACCCCCAGGGTGTCGCCGCGTTTGCGGCCCGGTCCGAACACTCGGGCGGCACCCTGCTGTCACTGGTCGGCACGGGTGGTGTGTGGGACTCCGAGGTGGTGCCGAGCAGTCGCGGTAGTGCCCTGGCCTTCGTCGGCTTGGCGGTGATTGTGCTGGCCGCCGTCGTCGGGTGGACGCGATTGGTGCACGTTCTCGGCGCGACGAGTGCCAGGCGGCTCGCTGTCTGCGCCGGCGTCGGATTCCTCGTCGCTGCGGCAGCGTCCGTGCCCGGCCTGTCAGCGGTGATGCGCTGGACGGTCCGTACGGTGCCCGGCGCCGGATTGTTGCGGGACGCGCAGAAGTGGATCATGCCGTACGCCCTGCTGGTCGTCCTGCTCGCCGGCGCCGCGGTGGCCCGAGCGGCCGTGTCCGCGACCTGGCGCATTGCCGTTGCGGCCGTGGCGCTGGCCGGTCCGCTCGCCCTGCTGCCCGACGCGGCGAGAGCCGTGCGCCCGACGATGGATCCGGTGCGCTACCCCGCGGACTGGTCGTGGGCGCGCTCCGCCGTCGGACACGGCGGAGACGTTGCCGTCGTGCCGTTCCAGTCCTACCGCAGCTTCGCCTGGGCGCCGGGACGTACCGTGTTGGACCCGGCGCCCCGGCTGCTGCCCGGCGACGTCGTGGTGTCGGATCGTCTGGCCGTGTCTGGGCGGGTGCTGCGCGGTGAGGATCGCCGGGCGAGCGAGGTCAGCGCGGCGCTCGGCGCCGGACCGGAGTTGCCCATCAGGCTGGCCGCGGCCGGCGTTGGCTGGGTGCTCGTCGAGCACGGCACTCCCGGATCGGTGCCGGACCTGTCGGGCCTGAGGCTGGTGCGGGCCGGCCCCGATCTCACGCTGTACCGCGTGCCCGGTCCGATCCGGCCCACCGATCCGTCCGTCGCCCGGGTCGTCATCGTGGTTATAGGAGATGCTATGGCTTTGGCCGTCCTGGCCGGAACTGGCGCCTCGATATTGCTTCGACGGCGTCGAAAGTTGGTAAGGTACCGGGAAATGGCGTGAGTGGAGGCATACGGCGTGGGCAAGATCATCTCGATTGTGGTGTCAGCCATAGTCGGCAGCGCGCTCGCGGCCGGGGCCTCATGGGGCATCCTGACGTCCGCGACCAAGGCGCCCAACCACAACCCGGCGAACAGTCAGGTTGTCGACTACGGCAACCGCTGATCGACCCCGAGCACCTCGGCGAACCGCCGCGCTGTTGTGACCCAGTCGAAGTCATTGGCCCGGGCCCGGGCCGCCTGGCCCATCCGCTCGCGCATAGCGCTGTCAGTGAGTAGCTCGTCGGTCGCCTTGCCCAACTCGTCCAGGTCGTCGACCAGCTTGCCGGTCTCGCCGTCGACGATCGCCTCACGCACCCCACCGGCCGTGCGATACGCGAGCGCCGGGACCCCGTGCGCGGCGGCCTCCATGATGGCGATGCCCCAGCCCTCCTTGATCGACGGCGTCAGCAGGACCCACGACCGGGCCAGGATGCATCCCCGGTCGATATCACTGACGTAGCCGTTGAATCGGACGATGTCGTCGACTCCGAGCTCGCGTGCGTACCGTTCGAGCTCGGGGCGCCACCAGCCCTCGCCCAACACCTCGACCCGAAGGCCGGGTGACGAGCCGCGGAGTCGTGCGGCCACCTCGATGGCGTGCTCTACGCGCTTGTGCGGCACGAGGCGCCCGAGCACGCAGATGGTCGGATTCAGACTGCGCGGCAGTGTCTGCGACGGGTGCGGGATGTCGAGCCCGTTGCGCACCACCTGAATGCGTTCGGCATCGATGCCGAGCGTTACCAGCTCGGCGCGGCTCGCCTCCGACACGGTCACGTAGCGACCGCCGAACAGGCGGGGTGCGGCCCACGATTCGAGCCACCAGCCCACATGCCCGCGCCAACCTGGATAGATGATCTGCCACTGTTCGCGGTGTACGTGGTGCACCAGGGTGAGGACGCCCCGCCGACGCACCAGGCCGGAGAAGAACGGCAGCCCGTTCTGGACATCGATCACGAGGTCGGCGCGCCGGCCCGCCGGGCTGAGCAGGTAGGCCAAGCCCCGCAGGTAAACGGTCAGTCGTCCGCCGCGTCGGCGAAAGTGCACGCCGCCACGGATCTCGTCGCGTGGTGCGTGGTCGTGGGCCGCGCAGACGATCGTGACGTCATTGCCCTGACTCGCCAGCCAGGCTGCGATCCGCTCGACGAACAGCTCCGAACCGCCGCCTTCGGGATGGCTGGTGTCTCGCCAGACCAGGAAGGCGATACGGTGCGTGCGTGACATTGAGCCCCGATCCCTGAGGTGCCGGCACACCGCGATGTGGGTGGTAGAGACGGGGCAGCATAGCGAATGCAATAACCGCTGCACAGCCCTTGTGCTCCGATCGTGGGCAGGTAGCGTGCATCCGATGCTCACCGCGGATCGGACGTCGCACGCCACCTGGCGCCGGTCGGTTCGGTTGTTCCGGCTGTTCCTGCGTGAACAGGGTGATCCGGACCTGTTCTACTCGGCGTTTGCCGACGATTCGGTTGTGGCGCTGGGCGAGTATGTGGGGCTGGCGGACAAGACGGTGCTTGACGTCGGCGGTGGTCCCGGGTACTTCGCCCGGTCATTTCGGGCCGCGGGTGCGCGCTACGTAGGAGTCGAGCTCGACGGTCCGAGCGACATGCCGGCCGAGACCTTTGCCGTTCACGGCAGCGGAACGGCCTTGCCGTTTCGCGCCGGCGCGGTCGACGTCGCGTACTGCTCGAACGTACTCGAGCACGTCGCTCGCCCGTGGGATGTGGCGGACGAACTGGTGCGAGTCACCCGCTCCGGCGGGACGATCTTCGTGTCGTACACACCGTGGCTGTCTCCGTGGGGCGGTCATGAGACGGCACCATGGCACTACCTCGGCGGGATGCGGGCCCGACGCCGTTACCTGCGGCGACACGGCCACGAACCGAAGAACCGCTTCGGCGAATCGCTCTTCGCGCACCGGGCAGCCGATGCTGTCGCCTGGGCGCGAGGCTGTACGGACGCCGAGCTCGTTGCTGCCTATCCGCGCTATCACCCGCGTGGCCTGCAATGGGTGGCGGCGGTCCCCGGTCTCCGCGAGGTGCTGACCTGGAACCTGGCCCTCGTCCTGCGCCGCCGATGACTGCTACGTCGACAGCAGAACGGGTGACGGCGCGCGGGCCCGAGCCGCCCGCCCAGCCCCGCGTAACCCGATCGGTCGAGCGGCTACGGCTCGCTCTGCTCGCGCTGTGCCTCGGGCTGCTCGTCCTGGCTCAGAGCGCCGGAAACGCGTCGACCGATACCAAGATCGATCTGGTCGTGTCGCCGCTGCGCTTCCTGAGCCGATCGCTGCGGCTCTGGGATCCGGTCGGCGCCGCCGGCCAGCTGCAGAATCAGGCGTATGGCTACCTGTTCCCGATGGGCCCGTTCTTCGCGCTGACCCACGCGGTTGGCCTGGCCCCGTGGGAGATGCAACGCCTGTGGGAGGCGGGCCTGGTCGTCGCGGCGTTTCTCGGCACGTACCTGCTCAGCCGGAGGCTCGGCGTCGAGGGTTTCTGGCCCCCTGTCGGCGCCGGGCTCGTCTACGCGCTCGCTCCGCGCATGTTGTCCGAGCTCACGTCCATCTCGTCCGAGCTGATGCCCGTGGCGGCCCTGCCGTGGGTGCTCCTCCCGCTGGTCGCCGGAGCGCGCGAGGGTTCGCCCCGGCGCGCTGCCGCGCTATCCGGGATTGCGCTGCTGTTCGCCGGCGGCGTCAACGCGGCCGCCACGCTGGCTATCTTGCCGGTACCTGCGGCATGGCTCCTGACCCGCGAGCGTGGACCTAGGCGGCGGGCGCTCATCGGATGGTGGGTTGGCGCCGTACTCATGGCCTGCGCCTGGTGGCTCATCCCGTTGGCGTTACTGGGCAAGTACAGTCCGCCATTTCTCGACTGGATCGAGTCGAGTTCCACGACGACGTTGCCCACATCGTTGCTGGCCACTCTGCGCGGGGTGGATCACTGGGAGTCCTACCTCGGCCCGAACATCTGGCCGGCCGGATGGATCTTCGCCTCAGCGCCCGCGACGATCCTGGCCACGGCTGCCGTCGCCGGCGCGGGTCTCGCGGGGCTCGGCCGCAGAAGGCTTCCGCACCGACTGTTTCTGTGGCTGACCTTGCTGCTCGGGCTCACGCTCGTGACCGCCGGGCACTCTGCGACCGTGGGTCCTCCTGGCGCCGGTGCGGTGCGGTCCTGGCTGGACGGCCCACTCGTGGCGTT
This sequence comes from Jatrophihabitantaceae bacterium, assembly GCA_036502575.1. Lineage (GTDB taxonomy): Bacteria > Actinomycetota > Actinomycetes > Mycobacteriales > Jatrophihabitantaceae > DASXRA01. Next base: position 9,484 of record DASXYL010000096.1, read on the forward strand.
CCGCAACCTGCACAAGTTCGACCCGCTGATCCGGCTGCCTCTGGCCATCGGGGTCGGCCATCTGCTCGCCCGGACTCCGTTGCCGCGCCGGGCCTGGGTACGTGTGTCGACGTGGCGAGTGCGGCTGCCGGTCCGTGCGCTCGCGGCGGCGGCCGTCGCGGCCGTCGGGCTCGTCGCCGTTTCGCCGGCGCTCACGAACCATCTCGTGTCGTCCCAGCGAATCACGACTGAGCCGGGGTGGTGGCGGCAGGCGGCATCCTGGTTGGCGCACAACAGCCACGGGGCCCGGGCATTGGTCGTTCCGGGTTCCGCCTCGCCGGTGTACGTGTGGGGCGGCACCGTCGACAACGCCCTGCAGCCGGTCGCGACGACACCGTGGACCACCCGCGACTCGGTACCGCTTACCCAGGCTGGCTACATACGTCTTCTCGACTCCGTCGAGCAGATCCTGGCCAGCGGCGCCTCGCACCCGGAGCTCGCGCCCTTGCTCGCACGCGCCGGGATCGGATACATCGTTCTCGCGAACGATCTCGACGCCTACAAGTCGGTCGCGACTCGACAGGTGTTCGTACGCGCGACGCTTGAAGACTCGCCCGGATTTTCCGCGGGGGCGCAGTTCGGGCCGTTGCTGGGCGGCAGCACGTCGTCAGCGAACCTTCTGGACGGCGGCACCGGCGTGCCACGACCGGCAATATCGATCTATCAGGTCGCGGGGTGGACTGGCATGACGGGGCTGGCGCCGCTGGAGGGTGCGGTAGAAGCCACGGGATCCTCCGACACGCTTGCTCAGCTCGTCGCACGTGGGCTCGGGCCGGACACCCCGGTGTTGTTCGGTGCGGACGCCGCATCCGCGCAGGTGACCGACCCGGTCGAGGTGACCACCGACGGCATTCGCAAGCGAGAGGCCAGCTTCGGAAACCTGCTGACCAAGTCGTCAACGATGACCGCTAACGAGCCGTACAGCGCCAAGCGGGCGGCCCACGACTACCTTCCCGGGAACCCGGGCGACCTGTCGGTCATGAGCTATTCGGGTATTGCCGACGTCACGGCTTCGTCCGCGGGCAGCGACTTGCTGGCCTATTTCAATCGAGGCCCCGACCGCGGCCCCTGGTCCGCCGTCGACAACGACCCGTCGACGTACTGGGGGAGTAGCGGGTTGACCGGCGCGCTCCGGCAGTGGCTACAGATCAGGTTCGACACGGCGACGTCGGCCACCACGGCGCGGCTGCAGTTCGCGCGCGCGTTCGGCGCGCTCCCGACCGAGATCGCGGTACGCACGGACGCCGGCACCATCGTTCAGGCCGTCGCCCCCACGACGCGGGTACAGGACATCCGGGTGCCGCCCGGACCGACGCGCACCTTGCGGGTGACGGTGCTCGCTGTCTCTGATCACACCGCCGGAGCGTCGGTGGGCATCGCGTCCCTGTCGGTGCCGGGGGTGACGCCACAGCGTTCGCTGCTCGTGTCGAGTGAGCCTGACCCTTCGGTCCTTGCGTTCGACGGGACGCCCGGGTATCGCGGCCAGTGCATCGAGGTCACCGCCCAGGCGATCTGCGATCCCAGCTACCGCCTCAGCGGTGAGGAGGACGCGGCGATCGAGCGGGCGTTCACGGTTGGCTCCAGCGCCGCGTATCGCCTCTCCGCGACGGTTCGCCTGAAGCCGGGTCCGACGCTTAACCGACTGCTGGACGCCGACGGCGTTGTACACGCCAGTGGGTCGTCGGTCGACTCGGCCGACCCGCGAGTTCGACCCGGGGCGGCGGTGGACGGTGATCCGAGGACGACGTGGCAAGCCGTGCCCGGAGATCAGCCGGCCAAGCTGACGCTGCGCCTCGCCCAGTCGCGTGACATAGTCGGCGTCACGCTGCGCACCCCTCCTTCAGCTCCGGTGGCGACGCCGGAACGGGTGCTCGTGACTGCGGGGAAGCAGCGCTGGCAGGGATTGTTACCGGCGGACGGCGTCATTCGGGTCCCAGCCGAAGCGCAGACTCGCACGATTGAGATAACCATCCTGAGTGCCCGACCGCGCAGCACGACGAGCTCGGTTACCGCGGCGACGAGACTGCTTGCGCCGGGGATCAGCGAGGCGACGGTCGACACGGCAACGCCGTTGCCCGCGGCGACACCGGCAAGCTCGATCGCGATCGGCTGCGATGCCGGCATCGGCGTCGAGGTCGACGGTGCCCGGATCGCCCTGCGCGTTCTCGCCAGCAGGACCGCTGCGCTCACCGGCCAGCCGGTAGCCGCGACGCCCTGCGATCCGACGCCGATCACGCTGACCGCGGGACGCCATCGCGTAGCGCTCGTCGGGTCGGCTCTGGCTGCTCCGACGAGCCTCACGCTCGCGAAGCCGGGCGCATCGCTCGCGCCGGCGCGCCCATCCGCGGGCACCCAGTCGATCGAGTCGTGGGGTGCGACCTCTCGGCGGGTCCGCGTCGATACGTCAGCTCCGGCACTGCTCGTCGTCCGCGAGAACTTCAACTCCGGATGGCAGGCGACCGTCGGTGGCAACAAGTTGGACGCGATTCGGGTGGACGGCTGGCAGCAGGCGTTCGTCATACCCGGCGGCGTCCACGGTGTGGTCGCGTTGTCCTACGCCCCGCAGCGGCCGTTCACGGTGGGCTTGATCATCGGCTTGATTGCGGCGCTGGGCGTCGTCGTGCTGGCCTTCGTCCGAACGCCTTCCCGACAGCGCCGCGACAGGGGCGGCGTCGGCGAGGCCCGGCTCGGCCGGTGGACCCAGCTCGGAGGTCTGGCAGTGGCTGTCGGCGTGCTGGGCGGGTTCTACGGCCTGGCCGTACTCGCGGTGGCCCTCGGCGCACTCGCGCTACTCGGTCGCACCACTCGAGGTGCGCCGGTATTGATCAGCGCCGGGCTGCTCGTCCTTGCTGCGCTTTCGGTCGCGCGAACCGGTTCCTATCAGATTTTCAACGTCGCCAACGGCGCGATGACTCAACTGCTCTGCCTGGCAGCTGTCGTGGCTGCGGCCGTGGGCGGCTCGACACCGGATCGGCGCCAAGGTCGGGTGCCGTAGCGCAAGATCGGTCGCTCGAACCAGTACCAGGAGGCGGCGGAAACTGCGACGGTGGAAACGACCGTGAGTGACAGCACTTCGATGAAGTGCCCGTGGAACTCGCGGTATCCCAGCTCGCGTTGGAACAGCAGCATCAGCGGGACGTGCCACAGGTAGACGCTGTAGGACAGGTTGCCCAGGACGCTCGCAACCTTGGAGCCCAGCACCCGACCCGCTACCCCCCCGTCGCCGAGCACGAACGGCAGTAGCAGGAAGAAGGCCACACCGACGTAGAGGTAGTGCTGCGCGGTCCACTGCGTGAACGTCGCCGGAGCAAGCGCCCGAGGGATTCCCAGTGGCAGCGTCGAGATCAGATACAGGACGGCGGCCACCAGCAAGCAGGTTCCTGGTGATCCGGCCCATTCTTGGAGCACCCGCCTGACTCGCCCGAAGGCCTGGCCGGACGTCGGCACGCTCGTCAGCACCGCAAGACCCATGCCGACTGCGAACCAGTCGAGATACGCCGGCAGCCACAGCAGCGCCTGCGAGTGGATCAGCGACGAGTGATTCTCGGCGATATTGAAGACGAGTGCCTCGACCGCGAGCACGGTCAACATCACGAACTGCCGACGAAGCACCGCCTCGGGAGCGCGGCGACCTCGCGTGACCAGTGCCGCCAGGATCGGGATCAGCGCGTAGAACGCGATCTCGACCGCCAGTGTCCACAGCTGCGAGAGGTTCGGGTCGTAGTCGTGATTGTCATAGGTCTGTATGAGCAACAGGTACTGCAGGTAGTCCGAAGCGCGAACCCGAAAAGTCGTGATCAACGCCAGGGTGATCACGACGGTGAGCCACAGCGCGGGAAAGATGCGCAATGCGCGCCGCCAGAGGAACTGGCCGACCAGCGGTCGCGGTGCCAGTCCCATGGCGTGCAGCGCGAACGGCCGGTAGAGCAGAAAGCCCGACAGCAGGAAGAAGATCGTCACGCCGCAATCACCGCGCGACAGCAACGGGCCGATCAGGTCGGGCTGCAGTGATCGGCCGGTGATGAACCCGACATGGGTCAGTACGACGCCGAACGCGGCGAGCGCCCGTATCCCGTCGAGCGCGGGGAAGCGTTGCCCGGAGCCGGGCTCGGTTGCCACCGCTATCCGCCCACCGGGAAGGGAGCACCGATCACAGTCCGAACCAAGCACAGACTTGTCGCACTCGAATGACTGTGCACACGAACCGACACCGGTGCGAACACCGGTAGCCGCAAGTTGAGCGCGGCGAGAGTCGAGCCGATGGCGACATCGGCGCCGCGCACCGGATACGCGACCCGTCCTGCGGCGTCGACGAGGTCGACCGTGATGGTGCTCGGCGCATTCTGATACAGCTCGAATCGCAGATACCACGATGCAGGCGCCACTGCCTTGGACAACGGGATCGTCCATACGCCCGGACCGTGGATGTAGGTGCCGCAGCTGACCTTAAGATTTCCCAGACCGACGGACGCCGGGATAAAGACGGACTTGGTCAGATGGCCGTCGGCTGATACGACCAGAGGTTCGGAGCGCGGATCCTCGTAGGTCGCCTTGACCCCACCGAGCCGTAAGACGTCGCTGACGTTGTGGCGTGGCTCCACCCCAGACACGATGTTCGGCGGGAGCGGTGTGTCGTAAACATTCAGTCGCGCTCCGGCCGCGCGTGCGCTGGCGAGCATCGAATCGACGTAGCGCTTCGAGGGGTTCTGCGCCCAGTAGTGCGAGAAGCGGAGGCTGGAGTACGCGCTGGACGCGGTGAGAGCGACGACCAGCCCGACAACGACGGCCCGGCGGTGTAGTTCCGGGAGGTGAATGCCGCGAGTGCCGGTCGCCGGTGCCAGTGAGACTGCGATGCCGATAGCGAGCGGAGCCGCGACGACGAAGCTGTAGCGCGGCGTGATGGCGAGTAGCCGTCCGTAGGTCTCGTAGCGTCCCGTGCCGACCAGCAGCATGTTCGCGACGATCACTACAGCGGGGATCGACCAGCCGACGAGCGCGCGCAGGCCGGTTCGCTGAAAGCCAATGATCAACAGGACCGCGAACGCCAGTTGCCCGAGCAACACGGTGGCATCGTTGGGGGCGAAGAACGCCAGGTAGGTCTGGGGGGTGAACCATCGCCAATGGCCACCGATCAGCGACGGCGCCACCGCCCTGAGCCACTCGTCCCGAATCAGCCGATAGGCGGTGCCGAAGCCGAGACTATGAGCGCCGGCTTTGTCGCCCAGCACGAGCATTGCCACCGCGGCCCCGGCAAGTGGCACCAGCGTGAGAAGCCAGCTGCGCCAACGGACCAGGAACTCGCGGAGTCGGTCTCGGATCGGCCCGGTGTAGACGCACGCGACCGACAGGATCGGCAGGAGAAGGGCGATGACGACCCACTCGTCCGCCGCCAGCACCATCAGGACGAGCAGTACGCCGGTCTTCAACGCCAAGAGCAGCTGTGGCGCCTCCTCGTTGCGCAGATGCATGTCGACCGCCCACAGCGCGAACACCTGCCCGAGCACGAGTCCGAGTCCGCTCGTCAGCCAGGCAATGCCGGGCAGCAGTAAGGGGCTGGCCGCGTACAACCCGACGATGATCAGGTTCAGCCGGGTGGCGCCGGTCAGGCGGGAGATGACGCGGTACAGCAGAACTGTCGACCCGGCTTGCAGGGCTACGCGTACTGCGATGGTCAGCGTGTAGTCGAGGGCACCCATCCGATCGAACAACCAATACAGCGCCCGCAGGAGCGGCGCGAAGTGGCCGCCGAGAGGCTCTCGGAGGTACGACCAGGTCAGCGGTCGGCCGACCCCTTCGGTCAGGTTCGAGAAGTCTGCCTGCAGGTACCAGCCGCGCCCGATCAGTACCCAAAGCCACACGGCCTGGACGATGACGATTCCGGCGAGGGCGAGCCTGGTCCGGTCGAACCGCACGGTGACCAGTGCCGGTGCCCGTGCGGCGGCGCTGTCCACGGCGGTCACGTGCCGTCCTCCCAAGGCTGCAGGTCGTTGGCGCGTGAGCTTACGGAGTGCGTGCCCTGACTGATAGCGCCCGCCCACCTTCAATCGTTCTGCCCGCGGTGCGGGCGTCCGACATCCGACGTGCTGGCCACGGTTGCCGCTATGTCGCACCACTTATAGTGCGTGCAATCCAAGTGCTGCCCAGCGACGCTCTTAGCTGGTACCGTCACGCCACGCATTTGCAGTCGCCCCCCACTCCTCGACGCGGAGGTAGCCGTGCGCAAGGTGCTAGCCCCCGTACTGCTGGCACTCGGCGTGTTCGGTCTGGCGTTCGCTGGGCTGATGCGGTTCTGGGCCTACCCGAACGGCGAGAAGACTCCGCTGGACCTGAACATCCCGATCATCGCGACCGGGCCTGCGCAGCTGTATAACTCCGGTACCGGGCAGCTCGAATCGGTGCAGTTGCGGGCCGACCGCAACGTCAGCGTCGACTCGCAGGCGTCGGACAGCAAGAATGTCGTCGTCAGTGAGACGCTGTGCATCGTCATCCAGCGAGACAACCCGCCGCCGTGCGTCTCGGCGACCGACCCCCGGCTGCTACCCAACACGCCATCGAGTGACCGCGTCGCGGCCGACCGCAAGACGGCCGAAGCCGTGAACGACCCCAAGTACGGCGGCAACGTCGACGGCAACACCTCGATCAAGCATGTCGGTCTGACCTACAAGTGGCCGTTCCACGCGAAGAAGAAGACCTACCAATTCTTCAACCCCGATGTCGGTCTCGCATCTCCCGCCACGTACGAGGGCAAGGAGAAGATCAACGGGCTGACGTTGTACAAGTACGTCTGCGTCACGCCGAAGGTGGAAGCCCCTGTCTTCCAAGACATTCCTGGCTACTACACCGACACCCGGACCGTGTGGATCGACCCGGTGACGGGCACGATCGTCAAGGGCAACGAGCACCAGGTTCGCCAATTCCGCGGCGGAGCTCTCGACGGCCAGACTGCTGCCGATCTGAATCTGACGTTCGACAACGCGACGATCAAGTACCAGACGAAAAAGGCAAAAGACGGTCGCGACCAGATCGAGTTGGCCTCCTTCTGGTTGCCGCTGGCCGGGCTCCTCGTCGGCGTGCTGGCTCTGACCGGCGGGGTCCTGTTGCTGCTGGCCGGTCGCCGGCAGCCGCCGCCGAGCGAGGTGCCGCCACCGCCGGAGCCGGAGCAGCAGCCCGACCCGCCGGCCTATGCGGCGCCACCGGCGACGGCCGGTGTTGCTCCACCACCTCAGCCGCCGGGCGCTCAGGACAACGAGGCCACGCAGCCACTGCCGCGCTAGTCGAGCTCGCAGACGTAGATTGCCGTACCTGGGAGTATGGCGCCGCGGAACGGCGACCACTGGCCCCATTCGTCGGTGAGGTCCTCCGGCCATTCGGGTTCGATGAGATCGACGAGGCGAAAGCCGGCGGCGACGAGTTCGCGGATCCGGTCACCGAGGGTGCGGTGGTGCTCGACGTACGTCGGCTCTCCGGAAGCGTCGAACTCGACGTAGGGCGTGCGGTCGAAGTAGGACGTGTTGGCGGTCAGCCCGTCGGGGCCCGGGTCGTCGAGGAACATCCACCGCATCGGATGCGTCACCGCGAAGACCCACCGCCCGCCGGGACGGAGCACCCGAGCCACCTCACGCATGAGCCGCGCGGAGTCGGCGACGAACGGCACCGCGCCGAACGCGGTGAACGCGATGTCGAACGACGCCGAGGCGAACGGCAGGAACTGCGCGTCGGCCTGCACGAGTGGCACGGCGATGCCCGTCGAGTCGGCCAGTGCCTGGGCGTGGCCCAGCATGCCCGACGACACGTCGAACGCCACGGGACGCGCGCCGGCAGTGGCCAGCCAGCGAGAGCACATCGCCGCGCCGCATCCCACCTCGAGAATGCGCCGGCCCGCTACCTCGCCCAGCAAGTGAGCGTCGGATTCGCGCACCCGCTCCGGGCACCACACGAAGTCGGCGTCGCCCAGAAACGCGCCGTGCGTCGCGTGGTAGTCGTCGGCGTCGGCGTCCCACCAGCGACGGTTGGCCCGCGCCGATTCAGCCGCGTCCGCATCTCGGCGGGCAACGCCCACCGCGTTGAGTTTCGCGTGCTGCTCGGTCATGACGGGCAATCTACGGCGAGCGTCGTTGGCCCACTGGACGAACCACTAGGAGGCCGCTGAAGAATGCATGCTCTGCTGCGCGACGCCCAGGCACGCGATCTGCTGCGTTGTCGTCGTCGCCGATACAACAGCGGTATCGGCTCCTCCTCCGCCTTGCAGCTCGCGCACCTGACCGCCGCTCGCGACGAGCGGCATTATTCAGCGACCTCCTAGAGCGAAGCGGCGAGCGCCCGCCCCGCCGTCCGGGCGGAGAACAGGCAGCCGCCGAGGAACGTCCCCTCCAGCGACCGGTATCCGTGCATACCGCCGCCGCCGAACCCGGCGGCCTCGCCGGCCGCGTACAGGCCCGGCAGCGGCGAACCGTCGGCGCGCAGCACCCGTCCGGACAGGTCGGTCTCGAGCCCGCCGAGCGTCTTGCGGGTGAGGATGGACAGCCGCACGGCGATCAACGGGCCGGCCTTCGGATCGAGCAGCTTGTGCGGCGACGCGACGCGGGTGATCTTGTCCGGCAGGTACGAGCGGGCCTGGCGCAGCGCGACGATCTGCAGATCCTTCGTGTAGTTGTTGTCCATCTCCCGGTCGCGGGCGACCACCTCGGACGTGACCGTCTCCGCGTCGAGCAGCGGCTCGTCGGTGACCGCGTTCATCTTCTTGATCAGTTCGTCGAGCGTGGTCGCCTGGACGAAGTCGACGCCCTTGTCGAGGAACGCCTGCACCGGCCCCGGCATGTCGGCGCGGGCCCGGCCGATCACGTCGCGGACGCTCTTGCCGGTCAGGTCGGGATTCTGCTCCGAGCCGGACAGGCCGAACTCCTTGCCGATGATCTTCTTGGTCAGCACGAACCAGGTGTGTTCGTACCCGGTCTTCATGATGTGCTCGAGCGTCCCGAGCGTATCGAATCCGGGGAACAGCGGCACCGGCAACCGCTTACCCCGCGCGTCGAGCCACAGGGACGACGGCCCGGGCAGGATGCGGATGCCGTGGTTGGTCCAGATCGGGTCCCAGTTGTGGATGCCCTCGACGTAGTGCCACATCCGGTCGGAGTTGATCACGTGCGCGCCGGCGGCCTGCGAGATGCCGATCATGCGTCCGTCGACGAAGTCGGGAACGCCCGCGACCAGGTGCGAGGGCGGCGTACCCAGACGGGCCGGCCACTGAGAACGCACCAGGTCGAAGTTGCCGCCGATGCCGCCCGACGTGACCACCACAGCGGACGCGTGCAGCTCGAAGTCGCCGACCGCGGTACGCGACGACGGCGCCGCGCGAGGCACGTCGGACGGTTCGAGCACCGTTCCGCGCACGCCATCGACGACGCCATCGGTGACAATCAGCTCGTCCACCCGGTGCCGGAACTTGAAGGTGACCAGCCCCTGCTCGGCCGCGGCGCGCACCCGGGCGATGAACGGCGCGAGCAACCCCGGACCAGTGCCCCACGTGATGTGGAAGCGCGGTACCGAGTTGCCGTGCCCGATCGCGCCGTAGCCACCTCGCTCGGCCCAGCCCACGACCGGGAACCACCGCACGCCCTGCCCGTGCAGCCAGGCGCGCTTCTCGCCGGACGCGAAGTCGACGTACGCCTCGGCCCACTGCTCGGGCCAGTGATCCTCGGGACGGTCGAATGCCGCGGTGCCCAGCCAGTCCTGCCAGGCCAGCTCGCGCGAGTCGTGAATACGCATCCGGCGCTGTTCGGGGGAGTCGACGAACAGCAAGCCGCCGAACGACCAGAACGCCTGCCCGCCGAGGCATTGCTCGGGCTCCTGGTCGAGCAGGATGACCCGGCGCCCCGCGTCGGCCAGCTCGGCGGTGGCGACCAGGCCGGCGAGTCCGCCGCCCACGACGATGACATCGGCGTCCATGAGCGGCGTCCTCTGTTCTTTGCTGAGGGTGAGATCGTGCGCCTGGGCACCGTATCGCGACGGCCGACGACCCCGCATAACGCCGGAAATCCGGACCCGACGTTGCTTGCGAGGCACCGGGTCCGTAGGCTGTGAATTGCGTTGCTGGGTCTGCGTGCCTCAACAGGGAGCAGGCTCGCGCTCGTCATGCACGTTTCCCGCTTAGCTGTCCGGCTGGAGCCGGCGGCGGATCGGCGCGTTCACCGGCGAAAGGGCCCGCTACGCGCCGGCTTCGATCCTTGGAACCTACTCACTCCATGACGTCCACAATCGCACCGACAACGCCGCAAGTAGCAGTGAACGACATCGGCTCAGCCGACGACTTCCTCGCCGCCATCGACAAGACGATCAAGTACTTCAACGATGGCGACATCGTCGAGGGCACCATCGTCAAGGTCGACCGCGACGAGGTCCTGCTCGACATCGGGTACAAGACCGAAGGTGTCATCCCCTCGCGCGAGCTCTCCATCAAGCACGATGTCGACCCCAATGAGGTCGTCAAAGTGGGCGATGAGATCGAGGCCCTGGTTCTCCAGAAGGAGGACAAGGAGGGCCGGCTCATCCTGTCCAAGAAGCGCGCCCAGTACGAGCGCGCCTGGGGCACGATCGAGCAGAAGAAGGAGAACGACGAGGTCGTCGAAGGCACCGTCATCGAGGTGGTGAAGGGTGGCCTGATCCTCGACATCGGCTTGCGGGGCTTCCTGCCCGCGTCGCTGGTCGAGATGCGTCGGGTCCGTGACCTGCAGCCCTACGTCGGGCGCACCCTCGAGGCCAAGATCATCGAGCTGGACAAGAACCGCAACAACGTCGTGCTGTCGCGCCGGGCGTGGCTCGAGCAGACGCAGTCCGAGGTGCGTAGCGAGTTCCTGAACAAGCTGGCCAAGGGCCAGGTCCGTACCGGTGTCGTCTCCTCGATCGTGAACTTCGGTGCGTTCGTCGATCTCGGCGGCGTCGACGGTCTGGTGCACGTCTCCGAGCTGTCCTGGAAGCACATCGACCACCCGTCCGAGGTCGTCGAGGTGGGCCAGGAGGTCACCGTCGAGGTGCTCGACATCGACCTCGACCGCGAGCGTGTCTCCCTGTCGCTGAAGGCCACGCAGGAAGACCCGTGGCGCCAGTTCGCGCGTACTCACCAGATCGGTCAGGTCGTGCCGGGCCGGGTCACCAAGCTCGTCCCGTTCGGTGCGTTCGTGCGTGTCCAGGACGGCATCGAGGGTCTGGTGCACATTTCCGAGCTGGCCGAGCGTCACGTCGAGATCCCCGAGCAGGTCGTGCAGGTGGGCGACGAGCTGCTCGTCAAGGTCATCGACATCGACCTCGAGCGTCGTCGCATTTCACTCTCGCTCAAGCAGGCCAACGAGGGCCAGCTGACTGAGGACAGCTGGGATCCTGCGCAGTACGGCATGGAGGCCCAGTACGACGACAAGGGCAACTACATCTACCCCGACGGCTTCGACCCGGACACCCAGGAATGGCTGCCCGGTTTCGATGCCCAGCGCGAGGAGTGGGAGAAGCGCTACGCCGCCGCTCGCGAGCGGTTCGAGGCGCACCGCAAGCAGCTCGCCGACGCGCAGAAGGCCGATGCCGAAGCAGCGTCCGAGGGCGGCGAGGCGACGTCCTACGTTTCCGACGAGCCCGCCGCCAACAGCGGCACGCTCGCCTCGGACGAGGCGCTTGCGGCACTGCGCGAGAAGCTCGCCGGACGGTAGTTCAACTCGACGCAAGCCCCGGACGGCCGTCGCCGCCGGGGCTTCGTCATGTCCGCCCGTAACTCGGGTCGGCGGTGGCGGCTAGCGTGGCACTGTGCGAGTTGGGCTGACGGGCGGGCTGGGCGCTGGCAAGAGCACCGTCTCGGCGCTACTGGGCGAGCACGGGGCTGTGATCATCGATGCCGATGCGATCGCGCGCGAGGTCGTCCAGGGCGGCACGCCCGGATTCGCCGCCGTGGTGGAGCGGTTCGGGCCCGACATCGTGGGTCCGGACGGCGAGCTGGATCGGGCGAAGCTGGCCGAGATCGTGTTCGCCGACGACGCGGCCCGGGACGACCTGAACCGCATCATCCATCCGCTCGTCGGCGAACGGTCGATGCAGCTCATGGCCAGCGTTCCGGACGACGCGATCGTCGTGTACGACGTCCCGCTGCTCGTCGAGAGTGGCCGCGCCGACGGCTTCGACGTCGTCGTGGTCGTCGAGGCCGACCTCGCGACCCGGCTGCGCCGGCTCGAAACCCGGGGCCTGCCCGAATCCCAGGCTCGAGCCCGGATGGCCGCGCAGGCGAGCGACGAGCAGCGGCGGGCCGTCGCCGACGAGCTGCTGCACAACGACGGCAGCCGAGAAGCATTGGCCGAGGATGTCGGTGCATTGTGGGGACGGCTGAGCCGGCGAGAGCCGAAACGCTGAAGGTGCACCGACGCGGTTTGGATGGGCGTTCTACCATCGGCTAGAGTCATCGCCCGGTGCCTGACATCGCGTAGGTACTTCGCGGACGTAGCGCAGCTGGTAGCGCATCACCTTGCCAAGGTGAGGGTCGCGGGTTCGAATCCCGTCGTCCGCTCGAGGCCACCGCCTGGGCGATCTGTATCGATACCGGCCGGGTGGCGAGCAAGGAGCGGTCGGGTCGCCGGCCCATCCGGCGGCGTGGCCGAGTGGCTTAGGCAAGGGCCTGCAAAGCCCTGTACGCGGGTTCGATTCCCGCCGCCGCCTCGCAACAACGAGTACCGAACGGATCGACAACAGAATACGGGCGATTAGCTCAGTGGGAGAGCACTACCTTGACACGGTAGGGGTCACTGGTTCAATCCCAGTATCGCCCACCATCTACAGCCCCCGAATTCTGGGGGCTGTAGCTGTTTCAGGAGTGGCGGCAAGGGCCGCGAGCTGGTGGTCGTGCAACGAACGTGCAACACGAGCTGCCTCCCGTAGGACGTCGAGGCGCTCCGCGACCGCCTCGAGGTCGTCGTCGAAGAGCTCCGCATAGAGGTCCAGAGTCATCGCCGCCGAGGCGTGGCCTAGCATCCGCTGCACCGCCTTGACGTTGGCTCCGGCGGACACGGCCAGGCTTGCTGCGGTGTGCCGGAGCTCGTGTGGCGTAAGCCCGGCAACACCGGCCTCCGTCGCGGCCCGGTTGAACCATGCGCGCCGCGCGTTGCGGTTCCGCATCACGCCGCCTTCGGGGGACGTGAAGAGCAATTCATCGGGCTGCCGCGTGCCGACGTGATCGGTCAGGTCGCTGACTAGGAAGCGTGGGATCGAAACCCAGCGCGCCTCGTGGCTCTTCGGCGTGCCCCAGACCAGTCCCGCGCCGTCCACCTCGACGACCGCGGCGCTTACCGTGATGCGGCGCTTCGTCAGGTCGAGCGCGCCTACGCGAATTGCGGCGACCTCCGACCAACGCAGTCCGCAGTAGGCCAGGACGAAGACCACTAGCCGGTACTGCGCGAAGGAGGCGTTCGATGCCAACCGCGGCCGGCTCGCTGACAACGTCGCGGCCGCCTCGGCCATGAGCTCGACCTGATCTGTAGTGAGGTACCGCTTTGGTTTCGACCTCGCACGCGGCATCTCCACGCCAGCAACTGGGTTGGCCTGCAACCGCTTAGCGCGCACCGCCAGTCCGAGTACACCACCGAAGACGACGCCGACGATCTTTCGGACGTGGGCGCCGGACAGGTCCTTCGCCACCAGATCGGCTACCCACGCCTGCACGTCCTCGTGCTCAATCGCGGACAGCGGCACGTCCCTCCAACGAGGCAGAACGTGATCGTCCATCACTGCGGCGTACACCGCTCGCGTGGACGCCTTCAGACCGACCTTCGAGGCGGTCCACCTACCGGCCATTTCACCAAACGTGACGCGCGAGCGAGTCGGATCGACGAAGGTGCCCGTCAGCTTGCTCGATTCAACGGTGGTCAGAAACCGGTCGGCGTCGGCTTTACGGGCGAAGGTCTTGTTGCGCTGTCGACCGTCGGGCGTCCGATAATGGGCGCGCCACCGTCTGATCGTCGTGTTGCCATGCAATCTGGTCGGCACCTTGACTGTGTGGCCGTCCTCGTCGTTCCGTTCCGTGAACCAGCGGTCCTGCACACTCGCCATGACGCTCCGTCCTCGTTTAGTCGCGATCCGGCGCGCCGCGTCGAACCTCGTGAGCGTGCGCGACTGTACGACCAGCTATTGCCAGGTTGCGGAGCCCACCGCATCTGGACCAACGGTTCGGTCGAAGCGAGAGGCATCGGCGAACTCCATGCAAACCCTGGGCAGGTCGCCGAGGATCGGGTTTGGCCCTGTCGCTAACTCGCTGGCCGACGCTCGTCGAGAGCACAGGTGGCGATCCATCGGAATACATCGCCACGCCGATAGACCACCCGCCTACCCAACCGGAAGCTTCGCGGGCCGGTGCCGACGTGACGCCAGTAGCGGACAGTGGAGACCGGAGCACGGGTGATGGCTGCCACCTCCGCCGTCGTAAGGAGGTCGTCCTCTGCGTTCTCGAGCATTTCGAGATCCCTTCTCGAACGAGCGGCCGCGTTGCGCAGCTCCTCATACGGACAGGTGTGAACGATCGGCGAGTAGTGCCACCTGCTAGGTCACGAATCGGTAACGAGAGCCCGCTGTTGACCTCTCTCGCGGATGCTCATTGGGCGTCCTACGTCTCCGCGACGAGCGACGGGTAGTCGTCCGGCCGGGCAACCCGCATCTTGATCCAGCGCCGGTGAAGGTGCTGCCATCAGGCGCGCGACGTGGGTAGGTATCGCCCACCGCTGCCTTGCGGCCGGGTCGAGGATCCATGGAGCCCGGAAAGACCGTCCACCACGGCTTGAGTTGGCCGGATCGGCGCGAAGTAGCGGACGCAGTGCAGAGTCCAGATCGGGTGCGTCGATTCATTCGTTGTAGCTGCCCGTTGACCTGACATATGCCCTGCGTGGCGGGTTAGTTTCCCGCATCCCGTGCGTCTGTGGGGCCTCTGTCACGGGTACTCATGCCCTTCTGGTGTGCCGGAAAAGCTCGGACTTTGCGGACGCAACGACTTGACGGGGATGAAGATCACGGGGGAGCGTTAACCGGGCGACGGCCGTGTTAACCCACTGAAACTCGGCTTGTCACCCCGAATTGGGAGGAGCTAAGGATGGGTTGCCGAGCTGTAAGGGTGGCTAGCTGCATCTCCGTCGCGTCGGTTGCGTACCTCGCGGTAGCGCTCACTGCAGGCTGTAGCAGCAGTGGAACGCACACTCAGACGTTCGGTCCATCGTCACCATCTACTGGTCCCTCGACAGGTCCGAGCGATTCGACACCGATTTCATCGTCGCCGCGTCCGTCGTGGTCCCATACTTCTACGCACGCAACGTCACTACCGACACCGACGGTCACGCCACCTGCTCAGGCGGCTGTCGATGCGGCGGTTTCCTTGATCAACTCGTACAACGCGGCGAGCGTCGACCCTCTGCATGCCGACATTGCGAAGATCAACCAGTATCTGACCGGGGCTGCGCTGAAACTGTTCGACGAGCAGCTCGCGTCGATGAAGCGCTCCGGTCTCGCGTACCGCGGGCAGCCTGCGAAACCGCGCTTGAGGGTCGCTGCGGCGGCATCGACGACCGTCGCGCTTGCGTCCTGTCCGCTCGCGTCGACGACCGAGCCGTTCACTGAGTATCACGTCGCGACAGGTAAGCCTGTCGCGGTGACAACGCGGAATCCGCCTCCGCCGTACCTGCAGGCCATCACGATGCGCATGGTCGGTGGCCATTGGAAGATGGCGGACCTCGCCACGGATTCGAGCAAGACATGCAAAGGGTAGTCGCTCGCCGGTGGCTGGCCCTGCTGCTCGGTGTCGTCGTGACGGTGTCTCTGGCCGCTCTATTGCATCCTGTGCTTGCGCTCGCGGACGGCGGCGGCGGTGGGTGCAATCCCCTTGATCCAAGCTGCACCGTAGGCGTTGGGCTGCCAGGCGGACCAGGCGGCGGTGGAGGACCCGGCGGTGGCCCAAGCACCGGTCCTAGCGGTGGCCCGAGCAGTGGTGCGCCGGACAATGTCTGCCATAACACCGATCCGGCTGGGGGATGCAATCCGTGCCCGGCCAACGGAGCGGCGCCGGCGGATCCTGGTGCTTGTGCCGCGTTCGATCACAACCTGTTCTGTTCGCAGCTGAATCCGACGGGCTTCGACCCGGTTGCGTGGCAGCAGCAGCTCCAGACGTTCGGCTGCGCGAACAACGCGTTCACGCCGGTCAATCCCGCGGTGCTGGCGCGGCAGGCGTTGGCCACGATCGTGTTTCCGAAGCCGTCTGGGAATCGGTCGCCGAGCCCGTCCCTTCGGTATCAGGGACTGCCGTTTACGTACGTGAACTTGTGGACCTTCTATTGGACTGATCCGGCGATGTGGAAGACGTTGTCGGCGACTGCGTCGTTGCGTGGCGTGTCGGCGACGGTGTCGGCTCGGCCGGTGGAGTTGGACTACACCCCTGGGGATGGTGTGCCGGCAGTCGCGTGCCACGGTCCTGGCCGCGCGTGGACGTCGGCCGATGGCAACGCTGCACCGACTGACGGTGCGTGCGCGTATCGGTACAAGTCCGTGACCCCGAGTCCGATCACCTCGACGCAGAAGATTGTCTGGGCGATCACCTGGACGGGTACGGGGGGTTCGGCGGGCGAGTTGCCGATCTTGTCGACGTCGACTTCTGGGGAGGTGCGGGTGCTGCAGGTGAAGGTGGTCAATCGATGATCGGCTGTGGTTCAGACGTGAGCGTGGGATGGGGTAGGCGATGACGACGACCGCGTCTGTTCGCACCGCGGCAGATGGTCGGGGCGGGCGTGGCCCGCAGCCTGGGACCGCGTTGCCGACGAGGCAGCGTAAGCCGGCGTATATCGCGCTGCTGGTTGCGCTGGTGGTGGGTCTGGCGGCGCTTGGTGCGTACTGGTATTCGCACGCGGGTCAGAAGACCGCTGTTGTGGTTGTGGTGCGGGATGTGCCGGCTGGGCATCTGATCGAACGCTCGGACCTGTCGACGGCGAACGTGGCCGGTGACGTGACGGCGATCGGGGCGAGCCATCTGGACAGTGTGCTGGGGCAGACCGCGGCTGTGGATCTGTTGCCGAACACGTTGTTGCAGCGGTCGATGGTGACCTCGGTGCGGGGGTTGTCAGCGGGCCAGGCGAAGGTCGGGGTGGAGGTGAAGCCAGGTCAGGTCCCGGCTGATGGTCTGCCGATTGGGGGTTCAGTGGAGGTGCTGCAGTTGCCCAGTAAGGACGCTGCGGGTGGGTTGGCGCAGCAGCCGCCCGTGGTGCTGGCCGAGCAGGCGACGGTGTACAGCTCAGCTGCGGACCCGTCGCAGTCCGGGGGCACGCTGTTCACGCTGGTGGTTCCGAAGGCTTCAGCCGCAGCGATCGCGGCGGCGAGTAATGCCGGCGCGGTCGCGTTGGTTCAGGTCGGGCAATGATCCTCGCGGTCTGCGCCGACAAGGGGTCTCCAGGCGTGACCACGTTGGCGGCGGCGCTGGGGTTGGTGTGGCCGATCGATCGGGTCGTGTTGGAGGCGGACCCATCCGGTGGCGATCTGGCATTTCGGCTGAGGTCCCCGCGTGGGCAGTATCTCGATCCAGCGCGCAGCGTGCTGGACGTGGCCGCGGATGCCCGGGAAGGCTTATCGCCGGGGTCGCTCGCGCGCTATGCCGAGCCGACCAGTCTTGGCGTGTCAGTGCTGAAGGGACGGTTGAGCCCGGAGGCGTTCGCGCCGATGGCGCGGCTGTGGCCGCAGGTCGCCGCGGAGGCGCACAGCTGGCCGGGGACGGTGATCGCTGACCTGGGTCGGCTGCATCCGGGTAACGCGGCCGGGCCGGTGGCCGGGCAGGCGACGGCGGTGTTACTGGTGACCCGGCTCGGCGTGGAGGCGCTGTATCGGCTGCGGGAGCGGGCGGGTGAGCTTGCGGCCAGGCTGGGGCAGGGCCATCACGGTCGCAGCCCGCTAGCGGTCGTGGTGGTGTGCCCACCGCGTGATCAACGTGCGGCGATACGGCAGGTGCAGCAGGTACTTGCGGTGGACGGGGCCACGTCAACCGTCCCGGTCGCCGGGTTCGTCGCTGAGGACGCTCGAGGCGTGGAGGCGTTGTGGTCACCGGATCCGTCGCGGCGGCTGATGGGCAGCGAGTTGATCCGCTCGGTGCGCAGCCTGGTTGACACGTTGCTGGGCTGGTGGCCGCAGTTCCACGCCGGACCGCCGGCACAGTGGAGCACTCCGACGCCACCGGCGGCGCCTGGAGGCAGACATGGCGGGCCTGCTGCCCACCCAGCTGATTCGGTGCGGGGTGGGGCGCAGTGACCGGCCCGATCTTGGACTACCGCGTGGTCCGCACGTTGCAGAAGCAGGTGGCTGATCGGCAGCTCGCCCATCGTCGGAGTCGCGCGAGCGACGGTGCTGCGGAGTTGTCAGCGGCTGATGAGCAGCAGCACGCGCACAGCATCATTCGCGAGGTCGTGGCCCGGCACATGCAGGAACGGTTGGCCTCGGGGGAGGAGCTGCCGGGCACGGACTATGACGCGCGGCTGCGTAACGCGCTGTTCGCGGCGATCTACGGCGCCGGGGAGTTGCAGGAGCTTCTGGAGAACGAGCGGGTCGAGAACATCGACATCAACGGCTTCGACGAAGTGTGGGTCCGCTACGCAGGCGGGGAGAAACGCCGGTGGCGGCCGATCGCGGCCAGCGATGACCATCTGATCAGCATCGTGCAGAATCTCGGCTCCTATGCCGGCATCACCGCCCGCCCGTTCTCCCCGGCCACGCCGGAACTGGACGTGCGGCTGCAGGACGGATCGCGGTTGTCAGCGATCATGTCGGCGACTGAACGGCCGGCGGTGTCGATTCGCCGCAACCGGTATCCGCAGATGTTCCTGCGGCCCGACCTCGCGGCGCGGGCGCCCCGACAGGGCAGCGAAGTGCCACCGGATCTGGTGACGTTGGGGACGCTCACCCCCGAGGTGGCGGACTTCCTGTACGCGGCGGTGCGGGCCCGCTGCAACATCGTGGTGGGCGGAGCCACCGACGCCGGCAAGACCACCCTGCTGCGCGCGCTGATCCACTGCATCGACCCGGACGAGCGGCTGGTGACGGTGGAGCGTGCGCTGGAGCTGGGGATCCGCCGGCATCCCGACCTGCACCGCGACGTGGTCGAGTTGGAGGAGCAGCTTCCCGATGCGGAAGGCAACGGCGGCATCAACATTGCCGCGCTCGTTCGGCGCAGCCGCCGGATGAACCCAGACCGGGTCCTGGTGGGTGAAGTCCTCGGCCCGGAGGTGGTAGAGATGCTGTCCGCGATGGCTCAAGGCAACGACGGATCGCTCTCGACGATTCACGCCCGGGACGCGGCCGAGGTCTTCAACCGCATCGCCACCTACGCCAAACAGCACGAGGGCCTGGACTTCGACGTGTCGCACTCGTTGATGGCAGGCGCGGTGGACTTCATCGTGTTCGTCGAGAAGAACGAGCATCTAGGCGGGCGCCGGTGCGTCACCCAGGTGTTGGAGATCAGCGGCTTCGGTAGCGGGCGGGCGGCCCGCAACGCGATTTTCGCGCCGGCACCGGGCGACGGGCGCGCCATGCGTGACGCGGAGGTGGGGATCACCCCGGCGCGGGCGAAGAAGCTTGCGGCCGCCGGGTACAGCGAGCGGATCAACGGCTGGGAAGTCCCAGCCCAGGGCGGGTGGTGAGATGGCGAACCCTGACACGCTCATAGCGGCCCTGCTGGCAGGAGGCCTCCTCGGTGCCGTGATCCTGCTGTTCCTCGCGGTGCGAGGCAGCGTCATTGATCCGACGCGTCCACCGAGCCGGCTCAGCCGCTGGTGGGGGCAGCAGCGCTCTCCGTTGCTGACTGTGCGCGTGGCCGTGGCCGTGTTGCTGGCGCTGCTCATTGGTGTGGTCACCCGTTGGCCGGTCGCGGCGCTGGGGGTGGGCGCGTTCGTCGCGTTCTACCCGGCGTTCCTCGGGGGCAGCAAGCTGGAGCTGCGCCAGATCGAACGGCTCGACGCGCTGGTCGGGTGGACCGAGGCGCTGCGCGACACGACCGCGGCACATGCCGGGTTGGAGCAAGCGATCACGGCGACCGCGGACAACACCGCGCCGTCGATCCGCCCCGCGCTGGTCCGGCTGACGGGTCACCTACGCACCCGGGTACCGCTTGAGGATGCGCTCCTGGACCTGGCCGAAGAGCTGGACCACGCCGCGGACATGATCATCGCCGCGCTGATCAACAACGTTCGGCGGCGCGGAGACGGGCTGGTCCACGTCCTGACCGGGCTAGCGGCAGCGGGCCGCGAAGATCTGGACATGCGCCGAAAGATGACCGCGAGCCGCAGCGAGGATCGCCGCGCGGTGGCGTTGATGATGCCCTTCGTGGTCGGTGTCGCCGCGTTCCTCGCGCTGTTCGCCGACGCGTTCGTCGCCCCCTACAGGACCGCGGCCGGGCAGGTCGCGCTGGCCATCGTGCTGGGACTGTTCGCGACGGCGTTCGCGTGGATCCGCAAGCTGGCCGGAGGACGGGCACCGACACGATTCCTACCCGAGGCCGGCCAGCAGTTACACGACGTGGAACTGCAGATCGTGGCGAACCTGACCGGCGGCCAGCCGCTGCTGGAGGCAGCGGGCGTGACCGGCGCGGGGGCCGCGGCGAGGGGTGCGGACTGATGATTCAGATGGCGGTGCTAGGGGCGGTGATCGGCGCCGTGCTGTACGGGCTGATCGTGGTTGTGGCGCCACCGAAGCGCACCGCCGCCGTGGAGCTCGGCCAGTTCGACGCGCACTACCGCAGCCAGCCGGAGCAGGCCGAGCACGAGCCCACTGTGTCGACGACGCCACACCTGGAACTGCGTCTCGGTGGATGGGTCTCGGCGCAGCTCGCGCAACGGGGTATCCGGTACCGCGCCTTGCGGCAGGACCTCGCGTTGACCCGGCAAAGCTTCGACGCATTGATGGGACGCAAGGTCGTCGCCGCGGGTGGTGGTTTCCTGCTCGCGCTACTGGGTCTGGGTTTCGCGCAGTACGGCGCCGGGGTGAGCCTGCCGCCCGGCGCGCCGCTGATGGCGGGCCTACTCCTCGGCGCGGCGTTGTTCGTGGCACCGGACGTGGACGTACGCAAGGAAGCACATCGACGCCGACGTGAGTTCACCGAACACCTGGCGATCTATCTGGAGCTTGTAGCACTGGAGATGGCCGGCTACGCAGCCGCCGAAGCGGCATTGCCCCAAGCGGCACGACACGGCGGCACCTGGTCGATGCTGCTCATCCGCGACACGCTGCTGCGCGCCCGGCTCTCCGGTGAGGACCGATGGGACGCTCTGACCGCTTTGGGAGAGCGGATCGGGGTCCCCGACCTGCGAGACCTCGGCGCGTTGGTGAAGACCGTCGCCGACGACGGCGCGCAGGTGCGCCAAACCCTCTCAGCGCGCGCGGCGTCGATGCGCCGCGCGCTCCTCGCCGAAGACGACGCCGAAGCCAAGCGGCGCAAACAGTCGATGGGACTGGCGGGGCTACTCATCGCCGCCGGATTCATGCTCTTCATCGGCTACCCCGCGTTTGTCAACATCAGCCTATGAGCGTCGGACAATGGAGGAAGCCATGCTCATGACCGAGTTAGTCATGATCCGAGTGTGGGTGCAGGCCCGGATCGCGAAGGTCCGCGACAACGGCGACGACGCCGGGTTCACCACCCTGGAATGGGTCGCCATCGCCGCGGTCATCATCATCGCGGCGGTCATCATCGCCACAGTCCTTATGAACAAAGGGAAAAAGGCCGCCAACAACGTCAACCTCCAGTAGCACGACCGCGATGAAAATCCGGGTTGCGCTGCGCATACGCGGGCGGCTGCAGCGGGTCAGACGTGAGGGTGACCGCGGCTTCCTCGCACTGGAGGCCGTGATCATCATCCCGGTCGCGATCATCCTGACAATGCTGGTCGTGCAGTACGTGATGCTCTGGCATGCCCGCAACGTCGCCGAAGCGGCCGCACAGAACGGACTGCGCGCGGCCCGGGCGTACCAGGCGAGCGCCGCGCAGGGGCAGGCATCGGCCAGTGACTACCTACACAACGTCGCCGGCGGCATGCTCACCAACACGCACGTGGACGCCAACCGCAGCGCCACCACGGTCACCGTCCATGTGTCCGCCCACGTGAAATCGGTGATCCCCTTCGGGCACTTCACCGTCGCCGAGCACGCGATCGGCCCGGTCGAGAGGTTCACAGGATGAGCACTCTGGCACGGCGGGTTCGGGTCCGTTTGCGGTCGCTGGATCGCCAACAGGGATTCGCCACGCTTGAGCTCGTGATCATGATCCCGGTGTTCGTCATCGTGGTCTTGCTCGTCGTCGGCTTCGGCCGAGTCACGCACGCGAAACAGCTGGTCGAGCAGGCCGCCTCTGCGGCCGCCCGCGCAGCCACGCTGCAGAGCAACCCCACAGCAGCCGCCACAGCCGCACAGCAGGAAGCACAAAGCACACTGTCCGGGGCGGGGATCAGCTGCGGCTCATTCTCCGCAGACGTCAACACCGCCGACTTCAGACCGGGTGGCGAGGTCACGGTCAGCGTGCGCTGCACCGCCAGCCTGGCCGATCTGGTCACCGCCGGCTTCCCGGGCAGCAAGACGCTCACCGCGACCTCGTCCTCCCCCCTGGAACAGCTCCGCCAGTACGACGGAGGTGGCGGATGATCGCCGCGCTGGCCACGAGCCGGCGACGCGTCTACAGCCTGGCTGCTGACCGCGAACGCGGATCAGTCGCCCTCTACACGGTCGCGGTGATGATGGGCCTGGTCGCGATGGCCGGGCTCGTCGTCGACGGAGGAAACGGCATCGCCGCCCGTGAGCGCGCCGCCGACCTCGCCCAGCAAGCCGCGCGCGCCGGAGCCGACGCGCTCTCGCCAGCGTCGCTGCACACCGGGACCCCGGACCAACTCAGCGCTAGCCCCGCTGCCGCGACAGCGGCCGCGGAAAGGGTTCTGGCCGCCGACCGCCGCGTCCACGGCATCGTCAGCGTCGACGGGAACTCGGTCACAGTGCACGTCACGGTGCACGAGAAGACCGCGATCATGTCCGCGGTCGGGCTGAACGAGATCAGCGGCAGCGCGACATCAACGGCGACGGCGCTGCACGGCACAACCACCGCCGGAGGTGACTGACGATGCGCCGACTCCGATCCCTGGCAGCACTCATCGTGCTGGTGGCGCTGCTGGCCGGGATACCCCTCGCGCTGGGCGGCACCATCGGAAATCCGTTGCACGGCTGGTCGGACCTCAAGGCGGGCGACGTCTCCGACAACGTCGTGATCGACATCCTCGCGGTCATCGCCTACATCGCCTGGGCGCAGTTCGCGCTGTCGGTGCTGGTCGAGATCGCGGCCGCGATCCGACACGTCCCCGCTCCGGTCCGGATTCCCCTCGTGCCAGGCGCATCCCAACACCTCGCGCACACACTGGTAGCAGCGGTGCTGCTGCTCGGCGCCTCGAGCGCCACGCTCGCCAACCCCGTCCACGCCCTGGCCGATCAACAGTCACGACCGGCCGCCGCCTCTGTCGTGCGCGAGCACACCACACCAACGGCGACGCCGCACCCGCATGCACCGCCTATCACCTCAACCGCGCGTCGCGCAGCGCCGTCGGTTGCGCAGAGCAGTCCGTGGGACACGACAACCTACGTCGTGCCCGCTGGCGGCCGCGGGCCGGACACGTACTGGGACATCGCCGCCGCTCGCCTGGGCAGCGGTGAACGGTGGACGGAGATCTGGGAGCTCAACCAGGGCCGCACCCAGACCGATGGTGCGGTGATGAGCACGCCCGGGCTGCTGCAACCCGGCTGGACCGTCCTAATCCCTCTCAGTACGACGAACCCAGGCGCACAACCCAATGGCGACCCGGTCGCTGTCGAACCCGGAGACACGCTGTCAGGCATCGCCTCAACGCACGGCATCGAGGACTGGCGTGTCGTCTGGGACCAGAACAGGGGCGTCGCCGAGCCTGACGGGCGGCGGTTCACCGACCCCGACGTGATCCTTCCCGGCTGGACCATCCAGCTAGACGCATCCGGCACGCACACCGAGGCCGCACCGGCGCCGGCCGCCCGAACAGCCCCACCGGCGGCACCGACCAACACCACACCATCGCTGCCACAAACCACGCCTCCATCGCAGCCGACGACGCCGGCACCGCAAATGCCGACGCCGCCGCCCGAGTCGGCGGTGACGCCAGTCCCTGCCGCTGCCACCGAACGAGCCGGCGGCGCGCATGCGCAAGCCTCATCGAACGTGGGAATGGTGGCCTTTGCCGGCGGCGGCTGGCTGCTCGCTGGGCTGTCGCTGGCAGCGCTGATCCGGTATCGGCGCCGGCAATTCCGGTGGCGCCGCCCGGGCCGCACGATCAGCGCGACCCCCCCTGAGCTGCAGCATGTCGAACGTGCCTTGCTGTCTGCAGGCACCGCGGGCATCGCCGACGTCGCGTGGCTGGACGCCGCGCTGCGCAGCCTCGTGCACTCGCTGGCCGCCACCGAGAACGGGCGCCTGCCCGACGTGGTGGCGGTGCGCATGACCGACGAGCGGCTGGACCTCGTGCTGACCGCGCCGGCGCCGAACGCTCCGGCGCCGTGGACGGTGGATGACTCGGGCGTGCACTGGTCGATCAGACGCACCGATGAGCTGCCCTACGACCCGACGCAGCGCGGATATCACTTCGCGCCGTTCCCCACCCTGGTCTCGATCGGCTACACCCCTGCGGGTGAGCGGTGGCTGCTCGACCTGGAGCGGGTCGCGACACTGTCGCTGTCCGGGGATCCGGAGCAGTGCCTGAATCTGGCCCGGTTCCTGGCCGCCGAACTCGCGCACAACGCGTGGTCGGAGATGCTGCGGGTGACGCTGGTCGGGTTCGGCGCGGAGATGGCCGGCATCAACCCGGAGAGGCTCACCTACACCGAAGACCTCGCCGCGGCGATCGACACCCTCACCTATGACTTCGACTCGGTGACCAGCGCGGTGAACACCGGTGAGGTATCGGTCCTGGATGGCCGCCTCAGCGGGGTCGCCGCCGACACGTGGGCACCGCACGTGCTGCTGGTCGCGCCGCACGCCGCCCGAGACCGAGCCGGATTGGATCGGTTGCTCACCGCGCTGCAAGCCCAGCGATCCCGCACGGCGGTCGCCTTGGTGCTGACCGATGACCCCGACCATGCCGAGGCCACCCAATGGCAGCTCACCGTCGATGTCCGAGGGACGCTGCACGTCCCGGCGTTGGGGGTGCAGCTGATCGCGCAGCAGATCCCGGCCGAGGAGGCCGCTCAGCTCGCCCAAATCCTGGCCCTGGCAGCGACGACAGACGACCGACCGGTACCTGATGCAGTCGGCGCCATGCCCTGGGATGACTACGCCGATGCCGCCGGCGGACTCCGCGTCACCGTGACTGGGACCGCGACTGCCGATCCGTCGGGTAGGAGCGCGCCCGCAGTCGGCTACGGCGCGGCCGAGGTTCCCGCGCTGCACCTAGCAGAGTCGACACCCTGGGCGAACTCGGTGCTGCCGCTGTCGCCGCAGACCTACCTCGAGCAGACGGCGACGACCAAGGAGGATCTTGAATCGCTCGCACCGGCCATTGACGAGCACACCCGCCGCCAGGTGCAAGACATCGACCCGGGCCTCCACCACGACCTGACCGCCTGGCACGACCCTGGCTGCACCCAGCCGAAGGTGACGCTGCTGGGGCCGGTCAGTGTGACCGCGCAGGGCACGCTGCCCCAGCGCAACCCCCGGCTGCTGTGGAACACCGAGATCGTCGCCTACCTGGCGACTCGGTCAAGCGGCGTATCGGCCGAGCAGTACGGCGCGGACATGTGGCCCGACGACGCGGACATCACGGGGAAGACGAAGGTCCGCCAATCGATCTCGATCGTGCGGCAATGGCTGGGCATGAACCAACAGACCGGGCAAGAGCACCTGCCCAAAGGCCTCGCCGCCGGCCTGGCCAGCCCGTATCGGCTCGAAGACGCGCTGGTCGACGCCGAGCTGTTCCGGCGGCTGCGTCTGCGCGGAGTCGCGCGCGGTGCAGAGGGCATCACCGACCTCCGCGCGGCGCTCGACCTGGTCAAAGGACCGCCGTTCTCCGATCGCCGACCCGACGGCTACGGCTGGCTCGCGCAGAACCCGCTCGACCACATCTACGCAGGCATGATCGTGGACGTCGCCCACATCGTGGCCACGCATCACCTCGCGGCCGGCGAGCCCGAGGAAGCCGTCGCGGCCGCCCAGGTCGCACTCCGCGCTGGCAGCAGCGAGGACGTGCCGCTGCTCGACCTGGTCGCGGCGTGTGACGCGCAGGACAACCGCGCCGAGGCCGACGCCTACGTCAAACGCATCCTCGCCAACCACGACGCCGAGGTCGAAGAGGATCTGCCGCCGCGTACGGCCGAGATCCTGTTCCGGCGCCAGTGGATCGGTCAGGCCAGTTGAGCAGCTGCTTCCCGGCAGAATTGGAACGACCCCGAGGAGATGAGCACCATGGGCAACATCGGCCGGCGTCGACGCCGCATTGAAGTACTACCTGCGCGCGAGCCCAGCCAAGCCCCTGAGCAGGCGCCGCAGCGCACCCCCCCACGAGCAGCCAGCTCCCCAACCTGAGCGGACCCCAGAACCGGCACGGCCATGACCAGCGCACCGCAACCCGGCCCCGGGACGCGCGGCGACAGGCGACGCCGAGCAGCCGCAGCCCACCGCGTCGGATGACCCGCAGCGATCACGCCGAGGTCATCGGCGTCGGAGACGTGCGCCTGGTGCGCACGTTCCGGGTCGGCGCCGACGGTGGGCTGTACCCAGTGAACTCCGCGACCGCATGGCACGACGGCTGGAACACGGCCCGCTGCGGGCGTGGCCACAACCACGACGTACCCGACCCGAATTGCCGATGCGGTTTCTACGCCTACGCCCACCCGTCCTACGTGCTCGCCCAGGCACCAGCCCGGCAGCTGGTCGCCGTGGTCGCAGTGCACGGCGCGCTCGAGACAGGTACCCGCGGAGCGCGGGCGGCACGAGCACGGATCGAGGGCCTGTGGCTCGGGCCGCGTGTGACCGAGGAACTCGCGGCCCGGGTGCAGGCCCGGTATCCGGCAGTGCGGACCTACCGCGACCGCGCCGCGATGTTCGCTGCCCTGCCGTTAGACACCCTGCCCGGCTTCCGCGCGCCGCGGATCAGCGAGCGCGGCCGCACCGCGTTTCGACTCGCCCTCGCGGTCCTGCTGCTGGTGGTCGCCGTTGTCGGGTCGCTGCCCACGAGCACAACGCTAGCCAGCCAGCCGGCCGCGGCGGTGTGGTCGACGGTCCTGGCCGGCTCGATCGCGGTGACGCTCGGCGGCATCCTCGCGCGCTCCTCGATGATCACCTTCGTCGGCATGACCGCGGTCGCCTGGATGGCGACCGGCGAATCCACCACCACCCTCGGCGGCGTGCTCTACCGGATCCTGCTGCTCGTGGTGGCGTGGCGGGTCGGCATGGTCTGGCTACGTGCAACCCAGCCGGGCCGAGTGGTTCGCGACGCCAAATTGGACGCAGCGATCCGCCGCTGGCGTGGCCGGCTACCCGGCTCCCCGTAGCATCGACCGGTCGGTCCCTGGCTTTGTTCGCGCCTGCACCTAGACGTATTACGGCACGTAGTACGCTGGGCGGTGTGGGCGACATGCTGCGGTTCAACTGGACCGTCGACGCGCTGCAGAGCGTGGAGGCCCAGGGTCTGCAGCCGGCCGATGTGCAGGCTGTGCTGACCGGACCGGGGCCGCGGCTGATGCAAACGGTCAACGACGACGTGTTGCGCGTGGTCGCCCGCACCCCGGCGGGGCGGCTAGTCGAGGTATGGCTGACCGAACAGCCCGACGGCGAGTACGACATCTGGACGGTGTTCGAGGCTGGTGCCGTCAGCCGGGCCAGGTGGATCAACGCGTTCGGGAAGGACAGGTGAGGACGATGGCAACTAAGCAGGAGCTGCTCGCCGCCGCGCGGGCCGGAGAAGACATCGACGGCCGCCCAGGCGTCGGGGAGTGGGAGACCTCCACGCAGCCGATGGCGCCCTCAGCGCACCCGGACGGCCCGGTGCTTGTCGGCCGGTCGCTGCGCATGTCGATGGACACCTACGAGCGGATCAAGGCCTCAGCTGAGGCGCGGGGGACGACATGGTCGGCGCTCGTCCGCGACTGGATCGAGCAGGGCCTGGATGCTGCAGAGTCCAGGCCGGCTCCCGACCCGATCGCCGAGCTGCACCGGAGCATTGACGCGGCAACCCGCGCTTTGCGCGCACTCGAACGACCTCCAGCCGCATAGGCCTGAGCGCGTCCCGTCTTGGCAGAATCTCGGGTTCCCAACTCCAGCCGCAACCCCAGTTGCGTCGCCTGGTCGCAGCATTCTGGCACGCTGTAGTCGCGCTGGTCCGCTACCCGCGCGTGCCGCCCCTCGTGGTTTACAACGCCGCATAGGCTTAAGCGCATACCTGCTGTTGTTTCGTCATAGCCGTTCTGCTGGCATCTCCCGTACTAAAAAATGAGTGCGAGGATGGGCGGTATGGGTCATGCAGTTGCGAGGGCGGGGCGACTCGGATCGGTCTTCATGTGATTCGGCTCGGGGAGGTCGACGTAGATGCGTTTGCGGATCCCATGCCACTAGCCCAGTGGTCGCGGGCTGCCCAAGACTCGCCACGTGGTCCGTGCATTGGACTGGCGCAGTGGCCGACGGTCAGTAGGGGTGGTAGCTCGGGATGGCGTGTGTGGGCAGTGGCTGGGGGTGGGCGCGTTGTGCGAGTCGTTCTCGGTCGAGGATGACGATGCATTTGGTTTCCAGGCGTATCCAGCCGCGGCTGGTGTAGTTGCTCAGGATCTTGTTGATCGTCTCGCGGGATGCGCCGACGAGCTGGGCGAGTTCGGTCTGGCTGAGGTCATGTTCGATACGAATCTCGTCGCGGAACGGGACGCCGAAACGCTGCGCCAGTCGGAGGAGTTCCTTAGCGACTCGCCCGGAGGTGTCGACGAAGACCATGGTGCTCAGGTTGGCGTGAGTGCGGCGCAGTCGCTGGGCGACCAGGCGAAGCAGCTGCGTCGCCATCGGGGGGTGGCGGGCAATCCACTCGTGCAGGGCCGCTTTGGATAGCCGGGCGAGTAGTGCGTCGGTGACGACTACGGCCGTGCTGGTGCGGGGTGTGGAGTCGAGCACGGAGACTTCGCCGAACTGGTCGGACGGCCCTAGCAGTTCAACCAGCTTCTCCCGGCCGCCGGTCGCGTGTTGGGTGAGCTTGACCTTGCCGGACAAGACGATGTAGAGGTACTCGGCGGTGTCGTCCTCGGCGAACAGAATCGACGCACGAGGGGCTGTGAAGGTCTCGAACTCGCGAGCGAGTGCCTGCGCAACGTCGTGGTCGAGATTCTTCAACAGGGCTGAGCGCCGCAGCGCAGATTCGCAGCCGGCGTCCAGGCGCTCAGGCATCGAAACCAGGACCGGTCGATGCACCACGACCGGATCTAGCTGCTGGGTCAACGTCGTCATCGGATGCTCCCGGCGAATCAGGACGTTCGCCGGTTGGCGGACGAAACGAGCGGCTCGACGCTGAGACCAACTGAGGGGATACTGAGTACCGCGGCAACGGTATTGAATGCCAGGACGGGTGTCAACGGCTGGCGACAACATCGGCGTGAGCGAGGAGGAGCGAATGGCCACTCTCTCGGTTCGAGACCGTCTGGTCGATGCGGCGTTCGAGCTGTTTGCCGAACGGGGCTACGAGCAGACGACGGTGGACGACATCGCCGAGCGGGCCGGCGTTGGCCGCACGACCTTCTTTCGCCAGTACCGGTCGAAAGAGGACGTGATCTTCCCGAACCATGATCGGCTCATCGCCGCCGTGCGGGATCGGTTGGCCACCTCGACGGAGTCGACCGCGATAGTGGCGGTGTCCGAGGCGGTCCGCCTGGTGCTGCTGCGCTACGTCGAGGAGGGTGACCGGGCCCGGCGGCGCTACGCGCTCACCAGCAGTGTGGCCACGCTGCGCGACCGCGAGATCGTCAGCGTTGCCCGCTACCAACGGCTGTTCCGTGAGTTCATCGCCGACTGGATGGGCGCCGCCGCTGATGCTGCGCTGCGCGCCGAACTGATGTCGGCCGCGGTCGTGTCAGCACACAACCATGTGCTGCGCCGCTGGCTACGTACCGACACCGACGACCCCGTCGGCGAGCTCGACGCCGCGATGTCCCAAGTCGGAGCGCTCTTCACCGAAAACAGCGACGCGTCATCCGACGCCGGCTCAATCGTGGTCGTGGTCCGGGACAACCGTCGGCCCAACCAGGTCGCCGCGGCCGTGCGACGGGCACTCGCCGAACACGCCTAGCCCGCACGGGCGCAGTGAAGGTAACGCATGCTGCGTCAGGTTACGACCGTCCTAGCTGCGCTGCAGCCGGGCGGACGTTGGGTCGACGGACGTATTTCGACGATTCGCGCAGTAGCCGTTCCAGGACCGAACGGCCATACATAACGGGTCATCCGCTGCCTCGAGGTCAGGTGATCACTCCCGCGGTGGTCACGCATATCGGTTCCGGTACGTCGGCGCGCAGACCGTCGTCACTTTCCGTGACGAAGCTGGCCGTCTCCGGGCAGCTTCTCGTGGCCGCGCGCGGGCAGATTTCGATAGCCGCCCAGACCTTCCTGAGCCGACCCTTTCCAATGGCGGGTCGTTGCTGACCTGCTATCGGACGCTTGTTGTCCCCAGCACCTTTCGACGGTCCCGTCGCGACCGACAGACCGCCTCGAGGCCCCGAAATCGGGGCGTTAACCCGGTCCCGTTGCCCCGTCTGGGGGCTGCGGTCACCTTGTCACCCCGTCGTCACTCGGGTCGTGGGGTGACAGATTGTTGAACATCTCTGCGGAGCGTCATTGGGCGTCAGCACCGATGACGGAGGGGTTCGCAGATGTTTCACGATCACAGCATCGCCGGCAGCTGGCCGGCGCTGGTTGCCCGTCTGGACGACACGAACGCGTTGGGCAGGTGGGCTGAGCGGGATGCCAGGTTAGCCGGGCTGGGCGAGGTCGAGCGGGATTTGGTGCCGCTGTTGGCGCGCGGCGCGGATCACGTGCGAGGAAACGAGGTGCTGGCTGCGTTGGTGCGCCAGGCGGCCGATGACGGCGGGGATGACCTGGATGCGTTGCTGCTGGTGTTGCATCTGTGCAGCGACTGGGTGCTACCGCTGGCTAAGCGGCTGCGTGATCTGTCGCCGGGGATGGTCGGTGTCATCGTGTGCGAGTTGACGTGCAAGATCCGCAGTTACCGGTGGCGGACACCTGGGTCGGCGGTGGCGGCCACCTTGTGCCGTAACACGCGCCGAGATGTTCTCGCGCAGTTCCGTCCTGCGCTGCGTCGCCGGGGCGCGGTGAGCGAGCGGCTCCTTCCCCCGGACAGTGCCGAGTGGGAGTCGGCGTTGCGCTCCGGGATGTCGCGTCCGTCGGCGGGGGAGGACGTCGAGGTCGTGGACTTGTTGCTGTGGGCCGAGCGGGCCGGTGTCGAACGCGATGACCTGCAGTTGCTGGTGCGCACTGAGACGGTCCGCGCCGACTCGGCGATCACCGGCGCCGACAAGGTTGTGGCTGCCGAGTTCGGGCTGTCACAGCGCACCTTCTACCGCCGTCGGGACAAGACGTTGACCGCCTTGCGGGTAGTCGCGCGGGAGTACTTGGCTGCGGTGGCGTAGCCCGCGGCACTCAGGCACGGGGGTAGTGCTCTGAAAGGTCCCGGCTCGGTGGCAGTAGCGGTGCGGTGGCGGCGCCTGCCTCGGGTGGGGGGGCCCGTACACGCGATCGGGAGGAGCAACCCGGATGGACGACTCCGCCCGCGCAGACCAGCTCCGCGCCACGCCGACCGTTGAGCAGGTCGCCGACCTGCTCGATGAGGTGTACGCGGCGAACGGGCTGCTGGCCGAGGAGGTGGATCGGATCATCGGTTCACGCGCGGCGGTGAGTCAGGCGACGGTGGAGCGTTTCACCCGTCTGGCCGAGCAGCTGCGCGACGGCGCGCAGGCCCGGGCGACGTTGTCGGCGCTAGACCCGGCTTTGCTGTTGGCGGGCGCCTCGGCGTGGAGAGCGCGTCGGCGCGCTCGAGACGACGCGACCGCGGCCCGCCGTGCGGCGACCCGGTGGTCTGCAGAGGACTCGTCGTGACCTTGTCCGAGGTGGGCCGCCGCGGGCAAAGCGTTGATGTCCTCAATGGCGGTGACGTCACTGCGGACGGGCGCCTGCTGTCGGTCGCGGAGATTCAGCAGGCGTTCCGGACGCTGAAGGCCCGACAGGATGCCAACCCAGCGCATGCCCACCGTGCGGCCCGCGCCGCCGTCGAGTCAGACGCTGGCGAGGAAGCCGCGCCCGACCCTGGCCCTGGTGTCCCGCAGAGTCAGCCGACGCCCGGGCCCGCTGCGGCCGATGTCGGCTACCCGCAGGTCGGGGATGTCGACCTCGACGGGCGGTGGGTCGGTGTCATCGCCGCGCATGCCGGCGCCGGCGCCTCGACGGTCGCGCTCGCGATCGCCGACGCGGCCGCCGCTGCCGGGCGAGCGACTCACTTGATCGAGACGGCGCACCCGGCCCGCTCCGGGCTGGTCGCCACGTCCAGCGCGGAACTCGGCACCGACCCGACCGGGGTGTGGCGTCGAGGCGTTCGCCGCGGCACAACGGACATCACCATTGACCGCCGGGCCGGGGAGGACGCACCAGAGGACTGGCCGACGCTAGCGGCGCACGACTCTGGACTGGTCGTGGTCGACCTCGGTCTGCCCCAGGCTCTGAACCGGCTTCATGCCAGCGGCGCCCGCGTCGTGCTCGTCTGCCGCCCCACCGTGCCCGGAGTACGTCTGGTCGAACAGGTCCTCGCGACGCTCGGCGACGGCCTGGTGGCTCTGGCCGCCGTCGGTCCAAGCCGGTGGCCCGGCGAGGTCACAGCCAGCCAGGGCCAGCGACTGCGCGCACTGCGCGCCGCGGACGCGCTGGT
The DNA here is from genome assembly GCA_036502575.1 of Jatrophihabitantaceae bacterium. GTDB lineage: Bacteria > Actinomycetota > Actinomycetes > Mycobacteriales > Jatrophihabitantaceae > DASXRA01. Next base: position 42,510 of record DASXYL010000096.1, read on the forward strand.
GACCGTGCCCCGGGACCGGCACCTCGAGGTCACCGGCGCCACCAACTCCCCGCTGCCGAAGTCGGTCACTGCGGCCGGCCGGGCACTGCTGGGGCTGATTGACGCCGCCCATCCGGGCGACGCCACCACGTCGGCGCATTCGGCGCCGCGACGGAAAGGAACCACGCGATGAGCAGCGCGATCGCGGCACACCTCACCGGGCGCCTGCTTGCCGCAGGAGTGTGTCCCAAGGCGCCGCCCGGCGTCGACGCCTACTCCAACGAGATCCTGTCCTGGGTGAAGTGGGGAGTCCTGGCCATCCTCGCCATCTCCTTCTTCGCCTCGGTCGGGATGCTGATCTGGGGCCGGGTCACCCACCACCCGAAAGGTGCCCGACTTGGTTTCGACGGGCTCATGATCTGCATCGTCGGCGCGATCATCTACGTCGTCGGCTACGTGATCATCTCCTCGATCACCGGCAACGGCTGCTGATGCTTGCTCGCCGAGGCGGGACGCAACGACCCGGTAGCCAGTGGTCTCGCCAGAAGATGCTCGCGCTACTGATCGCCGCCGGCGCCTGTGTGGTGGTGCTCGTTGCGGGCCTGGTGCTCGCAGTGGCCGACGCCGTGCACCCGTCCCGGCACTCTGCCGAGCACAGCACTCCCAGCACCGGGGGCGCGACCGCTGCGCCGGGCCAGTCGCCGGGCAGCGGCCCGAGGGATGCGTTGGCGAGCAAGGCGATGCGCGCCGTCGACGACGCGGCGTCCCACCCCGCGCCGGTGTCGACCCGTGACCCCGGGACCCCGATCACGCTGCCAGCAGCGACCACGACCGGCGCCGCGCAGGTGCCGACCGGGTTCCCGCACACCCCCGAGGGTGCGATGGCCCAGCTGGCCGCGATCGATCAGGTCGCGTTGCAGTCGGGGTCGCTGGCCGGGGCCCGTGAGGTCATTACGCACTGGGCCGTACCGGGCGGGCCGACGCGGAGCAGCTGGTCGGTGGTGCAGGCACTGGGCATCCTGTTCGATGAGGCCGGGCTGTCCGGGGGCGGGTCGTCTCAGTTGGCGCTGGTGCTGACCCCGCTCATGGGCCAGATCAAGGGCAGCGTCGGGCAGGACTTCGTCATCCCGTGCGTGGACTTCGAGCTTGATGTCACGCTCGATCAGACCGCGCGGGGAGCGACGGCAGACTGCCAGCGGATGGTGTGGAGCGGCGGCCGCTGGATGATCGGGCCCGGCTCCGAGCCGGCCACCCCACCCTCGGTCTGGCCGGACACCGATCTCTCGATCGAGGTCGGCTACCGCGACCTGCGCCAGGAGCCCCAGCATGCCTAGCGGCTGCGCGCATTCGTGCCCGGGTCACGAGATCGTGGCGATCAGCCTGAACCCGATGCACTGGCTGGGCAGCGCCGCTGGGAAGGTCGTCGGCGACGTGTGGAAGGCCGCGATGACCGGACTGTGGTCAGCCGCGTTGTGGCTGTTGAAGCTGGCGTTTCGGATCATCGACTCGTTCACCACCCCGGACCTGTCGGCCAACGGCCCGATGGGCTCGATCCTGCCGACCACGCTATGGATCGGCGCCACGGTGGCGGTGATCATGATGTTCGTCCAGCTGACCGTGGCGCTGGTGCGCCGCGACGGGCAGTCCCTCGGGCGGGTGTTGCTCGGCATCGGCCAGTTCGGGCTTGTGTGGCTTGCCTTCCTCGGCGTGGGTGCTGGGTTGGTGACCGCGGCGTCTGGGCTCGAGCACGGCATCCTGCGGTCGATGCTGCACGTCGATGCGCTGTCCGGCGTCGATCTGAGTCAGGCGTGGCCGGACAAGATCGATGACGTCACCCTCGCCACGGTGCTCGGGGTGCTGTCGCTGCTGATCGTGATTCCGGCGGCGTTCTTCTACGTGCTGCTGATGTTCGTCCGCGAGGCGGCGCTGATCATCTTGGTGGCCACAGCGCCGATCGCTGCGGGTGGACTGACCAGTGACACCGGCAAGGTGTGGTTCTGGAAGATGCTGCGTTGGTTCTTCTCGTGCCTTCTGATCGCGCCGTGCACGGCGCTGATGCTGGGCATCGGGGTCAAGCTGTCCGACGGGGTCGTCTCGCCGCCCAGTAACGCGGGCCAGGCCACCGCACAGCATACCGGCATGGCGGTGGTCGGGTGCATCGTGATCGCGATCGGTGCGTGCTGCCCGCTGGTGTTGTTCCGGCTGCTGTCCTTTGTCGATCCTGGGACCGCGTCGGGGGCGGCGCTGCGGCAGTCCTGGTCTGATGCCGGCGGGATGGCCGGAGTCATGGGCGGCGGTCGGCAGGGTTCGGGGAGCTCGGCTGCGACGCAGAGCGCCGGGGATGGCCGTTCCGCGGGTGAGTCGAATGCGGAGTCGCAGACTCAGGGGCGGCTAGCCGGTGCGTTGGGCACCTTCGGCGCTGGCATGCAGGTCGCGATGTCTGTCGCGCAGCGCGCTGCTGATATCGGCTCGGACATCCTGGGCCAGGCCGGGGTCGGGTCGCCCGGCTACAGCATGACCCCGACCGATGAACGGGTGTACAACCGCAACAGCGGTGGCTCCCAACCCTCGAGCGGCTCGGGCGACGTCGAGGCCGCTTCGTCGGGCGGTGACAGTGGCACGCCCCCGGCGCCGACAACCCCTCCGGCTCCACCGATGCCGCCACCTCCGACACCGCCGACACCGCCGACGCCCGGCGGGCCGGGCGGTGCTGGGCCGGCCGGGGGCGGCGGGGGCGCTGCTGGCGGCGGCGCTGAGGCAGCGGCGGTGGCGGTATGACTCCCCCGAGCGGACTGCCCACATCCTGGCCCGGCATCGAGGAGATCGCCTGGCTACCCGCGCCGTGCGTCGATGAGGTCGCCGCGGTGCAGGCGATGCATCAGACCCACCATGCGCTGATGGATATGACCGGCGCGGCGCGCCGATCGCGGGTGTGGTGGTGGCGCTACCGCGGCCGCGCCGAATGCCAGTGGGCGCTGGCCGAGCTGTCCCGACGTGACCTGCACCGTCCTGCGGACACGGCCGAGGCGCTCGAGGCACTGCGCGGCTACGTCGACCGCCAGCCCTACGGCGTGCTGGTGGTCGCGGCGTGCGAGGTCGAGCCGAACGGTAGGACGCGATGAGCGCCCCCGGCGGTGGCTTGGTCCGCTATGGCGCCTGGTCGAAGGACAAGCAGGGCTGGTTCCTTGGACTGTCCGGCGGGGCGTGGGTCGCCATCCTGCTCGGCGGGCTGCCGCTGCTGCTGGCCGCCGGCGCGCACAAGTGGCTGCTCGCCCTGGGCTGGACCCCGGTCTGGGCCGTGCTGATCGTGCTGGTCGCGGTCCCGGTGCGGGGCCGATCAGCGCTGCGCTGGGCTTGGGATTCCCTTTTTCGCTGCATAGGAGTCGTTATGCGTTGGACCGATTGGCAGTCCAAGGCTGCTGCTGGTGTCGCCGAGGACCTCGACGAAGCTGACTTGCCCGGGGTGTTGTCGGGCATCCGCACCCACGACGGGCCGCCGTTCGGGCCGTTGCTGACCCGTCCGGCGATCATCGCCGACAACCGGGAACGGACCTGGGCGGTCGTCGCGCGGATCACCCACCCGGGGATCGGGCTGTCCGAGGCGCCGGCGCGCATCCGGATGGGCAACGGGCTCTCGGAGATGCTGGAGGGCGCGGCCACGGGCGAGTTGGTGTCCGTGCTGGCGCTGCAGATCCGCACGGTGCCCGACGACGGCGCCGAGCGAGCCGCGTGGCAGCAGGCCAACCTGCGCCCGGATGCGCCGGCGCTGTCCTTGGCGGTCAACGCCGAACTGTCCGCGGTGATGGCCCAGACCGGGGTGCGGCACGAGGCGTTCGTGACGGTGGTGGTCCCGGAAGGGCGCATCGCGAAACAAGCCCGTGAGGCCGGGGGCGGAGTCGACGGCCGCGCGCGCGTCCTGTACGGGGTGATGGGCGAGATCGAGGCGCGGCTACTCGGCCCGGTCGGCGCCACGAGCGTGACCTGGCTCGACTCCCCGGCGCTGGCCGCCACGATCCGCACCGGGTTCGCTCCGGGCGAGCGGGCCGGGTTGACCGCCGCGGAGATCGCGGCGACGTCGGACCCGACCGTGGCCGCGGTGTTGCCGATGGCCGCGGCCGGGCCGACGTCGGCCCCGAATCCGGAACGCCGTTACTACGCCCACGACGCGTGGCAGTCGGTGACGTGCACCGTCTTGTTGCCGGACAAGGGCGCGGTGATGGGCGCGCTGGCGCCGGTGTTCACACCCGGACCAACCGGCGAGCGCCGCTGCGTCACGGTGTTCTTCGAACCGATCGGCCATGCGAAAGCCGACCGGTTGGTCGGCAACGAATCGATGACCTCGGAGCTGGCCGCCGAGGCGCGACGCCGCGGCGGGTTCAAGGTCCGCGCCTCGCACCGCCGCGACGCGGCCCGCGTCGAGGGGCAGGACGTGCGCCTGGCCGAGGGCAACGCACTGGTCCGGGTGGCGGTCGCGGCGGCGGTGACCGTGCCCAACACCTGGTCGATCACCGACTTCGGCCGACGGCTCGAGTCGACCATCACCGGCAGCGGGTTCAAACCGCTGCGGCTGGACCTAGCCCAGGACTCCGGGTTCGCCGCGGCCTGTGTCCCGCTCGGCGTCGGCCTACCCAAACGGCGAGGTGCCAAGTGAGCGCACGCCGCCGCGGGCGCGGCGCGGACGGCCGCGGGGTCGCGCAACTGGTCGCCGACTTCGGCCACCGCCTGCCCCCGCTGGCACCAGCACCAGCGCCGGTCAAGGACAGCGACCCGTTCACGGTGATGGTGAGCCGCCACGGCCGGACTGGTCAGGCCGCCGGATGGGCACCAGTCCCGGCTCCACTGTCGGTGTATCGGATGACCTCCGAACAAGTCGGCGGGGTGTGGCCGCTGATCGCCGGCGACGGGCTGCCCTGCACCGGCGCAGCGTTGGGGATCGACTACCTGTCCGGCGGCGCGTTCCACGCCGACCCGATCGGCTGGACCCTGCAGGGCATCGCCGGGGTGACCAACCCGAACATGATGTTCTTCGGCGCACCGGGCCGCGGCAAGAGCGGCACGGTGAAGATGTTCTGCCTGCGGATGATGGCCTACGGCTACCGCACGCTGGTCCTCGGCGATGTCAAGGACGAGTACGAGCTGCTGTGCCGCTCGCTCGGGGTGGCGCCGCACGCGGTCGGGCATGGGCTGCCGGCCCGGATCAACCCGCTGGATTTCGGGCCGCTGGGCAGTGACTGGAGCGTGCTGCCGCGGGCGGAGGCTCAACGCCGCGCGGCCATGGTGTTCTCCCGCTGGCTGCTGCTGATCAAGGGCCTGGTCGGCTCGCAGCACGTCGCGTTCGGGCCGACCGCCGAGACCCCGGTCGGGCAGGTGATCCGCGACCTGACCGGGTACGCGGCGGGCGCGGACCGGATGGCTGAGATCACCATCCCGCAGGTCTGGGAGGCGCTGAACAATCCCACCGAGCAGCTGGTCATCGATTGCCGCTACTCCAACCGTCAGCACTTCCTCGACGAGACCCGCCCGATGCGCGACGCGCTCGGCTCACTGGTGAAAGGCCACCTGGCCGGGCTGTTCGACGCGGCCACCACGGTCGAGGTGGATTGGCGCGCGCCGATCCAGTCGCTGTCACTGTCGCGGCTCGACCCGTTGGGTGACGAGGCGGTCGGCGTCGCGTTGACCTGCTTGAACTCGTGGGGGCGGGCGATGACACAGGTCGCCGAGCCCGGGGACACGCGGGTGATCGTGCGCGACGAATGCTGGAAACAGATGCGGCTGGGCACCGACGCGGTGAAATCCCTGGACGCGGATCTGCGACTGTCCCGCAACGACGGCTGCATCCAGATCGTGATCGCGCACAAGCCCTCAGACATGCTGACTGTCGGCGATGTCGGATCCCAGGCCGTCGCGATCGCGAAGGATCTGATGCACCTGTGCGCGACGAAGGTGCTGCTCGGCCAAGACGATCAGATCGGTGACGAACTGTCCGCGCTGCTCGGCCTGAGCCCGATGTCCGAACGCATCGTCACCGACTGGGCCACCGCCGGTCAGGGCCGCGCGCTGTGGCTGGCCGGGTCGCACGTGGCCAAGGTGCAGACCGTCCGCACCTCCTACGACGTGGCCCTGACCGACACGAACGCCGCCATCACCAAGCCGCCCACCCTCGACCGCGCCGCCGCGCCCCACCCCGGGCGGCGCCCAGCGGCCCCCGACGGTGACGCCGCCGCCGCATCGGCGCGTGTGGCCGGGGCGGCGTGAACGATGCCCGACCAAGCCACCGGCAACCTCACCAAGGCCGCGCTGGGGTTCGCCGCGCTGCCGCTTCTGGGCGGGTCGCTGGTGCTGTTGGTGCTCGGCGGCGCCGGCGCGAACGCCTCACCCGACTCGGCCGTGTGCGGCGGCGGGGGCACCGCGCAGACCATCGGCGACGTCCACCTCGACGCGGAGCAGATGGGCAACGCACAGACGATCGTGTCGGTCACCGCGGGCCGGCACCTGCCCGCCGTCGCCGCGGTCGTAGCCGTCGCCACCGCCTACACCGAATCGACCCTGCACAACACCACCACTCAGTCCGACCACGACTCCGAAGGCCTCTACCAGCAGCGCATCAGCGTCTACACCGAGGCCGTCGCGATCGACCCGGTCAAGGCCACCAACGCCTTCCTGGACCGGCTGGTCGGCGTCGCGAACTGGCAGACCAACCCCGTCGGTGCGGACGCCCAGACGGTGCAGATATCCCAGCATCCCGAGCGCTACCAACCCAACGTCGGGCTCGCCCAACAGGTCGTAGGGCAACTGTGGCCGGCCGCTGCTGCCGCGGCCGGGCCGGCACCCACCGCAGCGCACGGGTCGCCGGGCACCGGCGCGGCCCCTGCTCCGGCATGGGGCACGGGGCCAGCGATCTGCGCCGGGGGCGGCGGCGCGATCGTGGGCGGCGGCGCAGCGGGCCGCATCGTCGGCCCGAGCGGCAACAACATCGCCGGCACCACCACGATCCCGGCCGGGTTCGTGATCAGCGGGTCGGCCAAGGGCTACCTCGCAGTGACGTTCGCGCTCAAACAGCTCGGCAAGCCCTACGTGTTCGCCGCCGCCGGCCCGGACGCGTTCGACTGCTCGGGACTGACCATGGCCGCCTGGACCACCGCGGGCGTGGCGCTGCCACACCTGGCCGCCGCGCAGACCGGCTACGGCACCGCCGAACCGACCAACCTGTCCCAGGCCGTCGGCGGAGACCTGGTGATGATCCCAGGCTCGGACGGCACCGTGGCCAACCCCGGCCACGTCGGCATGGTCGCCGGCTACCTCGACAAACTCGACGGGCGGCACCTGTTCATCATCCAGGCGCCCATGACCGGGGTGCCGGTCGAGCTGACCGAGGCCACCGAGTGGACCGGGCAGGTCGTCGCCGTCCGCCACATCGCCTGAGACACCAATGCGCCTACGACAAGGACGAGACGACATGCACACCACCGAGAGGGGGCCCAGACGATGACGATGCCCAATCAGCGCAGACGCGACCCACAACCGCTCGGGCAAAGCTGGGAGCTCGCGGTCGTCGTCCTCAGCGCCGCCCTACTCGGCCTGGCCTTGGCCGCGCTGCTCGGGCTCGGCGCCGCGGCTGCACTATTCGGAGGCGGCTGGGTGTGGCCGCATGGCACCGACACCATCAGGCACGTCCTGGGCGGGCTGCTCGCCGCTCACCCCGGCCGCGGACTGCCCGCCCGGCAGGTGCGGCAGGTTGCCGCACCCGTCCCGACCTACCTGTGCGTGCTGGCCTGCGAGGTCGCGCTGATCGGGCTGTTGGCGTGGGCCGGGGTCCTCATCGCCCGCTACCGCCGACTCGGTGACGCCCGCGGCGGCATGGCCACCCGCACCGAAGCCAAGCAAGCGCTCGGACAAGGGCGGCTACGCGGCGCGCGGGACATCATCCGGCCCGACCTGCACGGACTGGGCCGCGAACGGCGGTCGCTGCGGCGATGACCCGCCCCTATCCACCGTCCGCGGGCAGCCCCGACGGCCATCCACAGATGTGCCGCGCAGCTCCCACAGCCCCGCGCACCGCGGCCAGCATGACCACCAACTCCACCCACCGACCACGTCAAGGAGCCCGCAAATGACCCCGCCGACCACCAACCCGAGCACTCAGACGATCCTCGCCCGGCACCGTGCCGCCGCGCTGTTCGCCGCTGCTGCCCGCAGCGAACAGGCCGGCCCGGGCGCGCAACTGCATTGCCTGGCCGCGGTCACCGCCCTACACGCGCCCACCGGCCCGGTGCCCGCCGCCATCGACGCACTCGACCCCGACCAGCTCATCCAGGCGGCGCTGCGTCTCCTTGCCGGCCTGGACCTGGACGACTTCAGCCACCCCGAGGTGCTCACCGCCTCCCGGCACGGCCGCCGCGCGCTGCTCGAGCCGCGCCCATGACCACGACACTGGGCGAACTGCTCGACACCCTCACCGACGCCGCCCACGACGCGACTCGCAGCGCCACCGACGCCCCGGTCCGGGCCGACGCCGGCTGCGCGCTCGGTCATCTCGGCCGGGCACTAACCCAGCTGCACCGCGACGGCGTCTCACCCCTCCACCGCGGCCAGCGCGAACAACGGGTCACCGCGTTAGCCGCCGCCTGCACCGAACTCGCAGCCCGCGCACCCGCCACCGAAGCCAGGCTCACCCGCCTCGCCGCGTCGGCCGCCGACACCCTTGCCGTGCTGCACGAGCACACCACCCTCGCCGAGCGGTGGGCCAGCGCCGTCGCGGTGGCCGACACCGTCACCGCGCTCAGCGCGGTCCTCACCCAGGGCACCGGGGCCGTGCCGGCGGCTGACTGGCTTAGCGACGTTCAGCGCCAAGCAGTCCTCGTGCAGCTCAGCGCCGCCACCCAGCCGCCGACCCGCACCGCCGCCACGATCCTGGACCGGCCGGTCGCTGCCACCCTCACCAGCCGCCACAGCGACGCCGACCTAGTGCGCACCGCGACCGCGGTGCTCGTGGCGGCCACCAGCAAACCCAGTCAGCGGCGCTCACTCGCGGAAGTTCTCGCCTACACCCTCGCCGCCGAAACCCTTGCCAGCGCCGCCGAAGCGCTGCGCCACGCCGGGACGGAGGCCACGCCGGCGCAGGCCACCGCCGCCGATGGTTGGCGTGCAGTGCGGGCCGCGCTGCGACCCTTCAACGACGGAAGCCGCCACCGACACGACGTGGCGCCGCCGGCGGTAGATGCCGCCCGCCGCCTGCAGGCCGCGCTACGCCACGCCGGATCGCGGCCGAGCACGTGGTCCACGCCGCTGCGGGTCGCGGTCGCCGCGGCCAGCCAACACCTGCCCACCCTGGCCACCCAACTGCACCGCACCGCCTGCTCGTGGGCGGACACTGGTGCGCTGTTCGCCTATGCCCGCGACCTGCCCTTCCGGCCGCAGCGCGTCGCCGAGCACCTGGCCGGCTACCGGCCCGGCGGGCTGATCCGCGCCGACACCGCGGACCTGCGCCCGGCCCTCAACGCGTTGGGCCACGTCCACCTGCTCAGCGTGGCGCTCGCCAGCGCCGCCGTCGAAACGTCCCCGCACCCCGGCCGCGCCTTCCCTCGGCGGACCTGGGCCGCCAACCGTGCCCTGGTGGACCGACCCGAATCCGCCGCCGCGCTCGCCGCCGCCACCCACAACACCTACCTGCACCTGCAGGCGACAAACGCCGCGCCGCCACGCCCACGGCCCAGCCGCTGAGGCCACCGACCCAGTGAAAGGCGACTTGCGCGCATGCCCCGTTTCGACCCGACCGACGTCGGCTGGCGACTCGGTCGCTCCCACATCCCGCGCGGCGTCGAGTTGTGGTGTCGCTACGACCGCACCACCGGCGTGTACGGCGAACAGGGCTCCGGCAAAACCCTCGACGTGCTCGCACCGGCACTGCTCGCGCACCGCGGCGCGGCCATGACCACCCTGACCAGAGTCGACGACCTGCTGCTGACCGCCGAACGGCGCCAGGCGCCGCTCACCCCCGGCGGGCTGCTACGGCCGATCGCCGTCCTCGACCCCTTCGGCGCCGCACCAGGCATGCCCGAATTCGTGTGGGACCCGATCGCCGGCTGCGTCGACCCGAAAGTCGCCGAACGGCGCGCGAAGGCCTTCGCCGCCGGCACCGTCACCGGCGCGGTGACCGACGGACGGCAGGAGAACGCCGCCCGGTTCTACGCCGCCGAGACAGCCAAGGTGCTACAAGGCTTCCTACACGCCGCCGCGCTGACCGCACGGACCCTCGAGCACGTCCTGGAATGGGTAGCCAACCCCGTCGCCGCCGAACAGCCCGCCGAAATCCTGCAGCAACACCCGCACGCGGCGCGGTTCTGGGACGGGCTACTCGCCGGTGCGCTGCACGGCTCGCCCGACACCGTCGCCAACACCGTCACCACCGTGCAACAGGCGATGTCGCTGTTCTTCCAACCCGAGATCCGCGCGCGCTGCGTGCCCTCGCCGCGGCGGCCCGCGACCGACATCGCCGACCTGATCGCCAAGCAAGGCACCGTGTACCTCCTCGGCCGAGAAGACCCCTACGCATCCGCGGCGCCACTCATGACCGCGATCGCCGAGCACATCCTCGACACCGCCCTATTGGTGGCGACCACCTCACCGCACGGCCGCATGACGCCGTGCTTCCTCGCCTGCCTCGACGAGCTGCCCTCCACCACGCCGCTACCGACGCTGCGGGTGCGGATGGCCAACGAGCGCCCGCTGGGCCTGTCGTTCATCTACGCATCCCAGACCTGGAAACAGATGGTCGTCTCCTACGGCGAGGACGAAGCCCGGTCGCTGTTCGGGTTGACCAACAACCTGGTCATCTTCGGCGGCGGCAAGGACATCCACTTCTACAAGGAGATGTCCGACCTCATCGACGACGTCCGGATCAGCCGCCAGACCATCAGCGACGGCCCCGGCGGGATCGGCACCTCGCGCTCCGGGGAATGGGATCGGGTGCTCCGGCCCGGTGACATCCGCCGCATCCCAGAACGGCACGCCCTCGTCGTGGCCGGCAACGCCCCGCCGATCATCGCCAGACTCCGCCGCTGCCTCGACGGCAAAGCCGGCCGCGCGCTCAAAGCCGGGATCGACGCCGCCTGGGCTCGGCTCGGCGCAGCCCGGGCGACAACCCCGGACCTCGCATCGCGGACCGCGGCCGCCGTCGCATACGCCCGCGACCACCGCCTCACCCCCAGCAGGCCCGACTCCTCGGACGGCGCGCCGGCCGAACACCCTGCGCGGGTATTTCCATGGTGACCCCGATCCTCACCCCGTTCCCGACCCCACCGGGGTCGGTGCTCAAAGCCCTGGAACTGCTCCAGGTGCTCCGCCGCAACGACCTCGACGAGATGGCCGCCGCCGGCGACCTGACCGACCTGCCCCGGCCCTGGGAGCCCGCACGTTGCCCGCACGACCTACGGGAGGCGGTCTGGGAATGGTGCGACCGGGTAGCGGCCTGGCTCAACCACGAGTTCGCCTGGCGGCCCACCCAGATGATCCCACCCTGCTGGCCGCAGCACGCCCACATCGCCCGCGAACTACCCATCCTCGCGATCATGCGCTGGACCGCCGAGGAGGCCACCACATCCGACCTGCTCGAGGAATGGCACCGATACGCCTTCCCGATGTTCTGCGACCGGATGGCGAACCGCCTCGGCGAGAGCAGCTGCCGCACCGGCAAACACATGGACTGGCCGGCCGAGAGCCGCTACACCGCCTACACCAGCACGGAGGCGGCGGCGCAGCGGCAGAAAGTGATCTACGCCGACACCCGGCCCGTCACCCGCCTGCCCACCACCCGACAGGCCTGAGCACCGGAGACCGCGAAGCCCGCCGAGGACACCGAACTCGGCGACGCGCGCTACCTGCCAGGTAACCCGGACGGATCAGACGGCGTCACGCAGACGGTCTCGGGACACAATCCCGGACCGGCGGGCTGTGCGACCGGCGCTGTAATCGGCGACGCAGCACGCTGGCGCCGCCAGGATGCAGAGGCGTCGAGCGCCCACCAAGTGATCAAGGCCAGACCACAACCGCCCGGCACAATGACCCCAAGCAGCATGAGCACACCGATGATCATGGCATGCGGCACCCGGCAAGACCGGCTGATACCCCACGGAGGCCTCGGCAAACAGCCGGTCTCCACGCACCGCTCGCCGCCGGCCAATCAGAGCTGACCCGCATTGGGAGTGAAATCCGCTTTATCACTCCCCTCTGAACGACTATCCACCCAAGCCCACGTTTAGGCGAGATGCTGCGCGACAAGGTCCGCCCGATCGGAACCTCCAATCACTTAGGACGGAGCGCCCGTGGGTAACGGAGACGTCGCCGTCGACGCCGTCGACACCGAATACGAGAACGGTGTCGCTGACGTCCTAGCCGTCCGGGTGCATTTCGGCGGGCGGTGGCGCCACCGTTAAGCGCAACATCTACCTGCCCGGGCGTCTCAGTAAAACGCTGCTCCCTGCCAATGATTTGGCCGTAGTTGAGCGGCTGTTGCCCACTTTTTGTGGCCGCCGCGGTGTCGATGCCGGTTAGCGGTTCTTCTCATACGCCTCGATAACTGCTGCCGGAATGCGGCCGCGATCGGCGACTGCGTGGCCGTTGCTGTTTGCCCAAGCCCGGATCTCGGTGACGTTGTGATTCGGGCCACCAGCAGCACTGCGAGAGCGGCGGGCGGGCTTGCCTGCGCGAACCTTGCGGGCGGCGGAGACGTACGGGCTCAGTGCCGTCTCAAGGGCTTTGGTGTTCTTAGCGGACAGGTCGATCTCGTAGGCTCCTCCGTTATAGGAGAAGCTCACGGTTCCCTGGGCTTTCGACCCATCGAGATCGTCGGTGTACTGGGCAACTATGGTCTTCGCCATGCCGTCATCTCCCTGTTCAGTAAGTGCTGCGTTGAGGAGCAGTCTAGCGTGCAGTCTAGGTCGACATATCTCAGACCATTAACCTGTCAGTTTGGCTACGACGTCGATATTGATGTGCAGCACGACAACCGTGTTGCAGGTGTGGATAACCCCGCCAAGAGTCAGTGCCTAGCGCCGAGAGTATCGGCCGGCTCTTCTGTGGAAGATGTACCTCATGCAGATCTCGCTCGGGCAGATCGCGGCGCAGTTGGCCCCACATCCGAGTCGAGCGAGTTATCACGAGGTGAGCCGTTCAGGTCGCGCTAGGTCCCAGCGCAGGCTTGAATACCGGCAAAGTGGTCGATGCGGATCGCCGGGATTATGGGGAGGTAGCAGTGAACGACAAGGTGCAAGAGACCGACGCACACACCTATTTGCATGTGATGCCCCGACACGAGGTCGGCGACCGACAGCCCAGGTGGCACGTGTTCCGAATCAGTGACGAGTCGCCGAGGATCGCGCCGGCGGGAAGTGTCGGCACGTGCGAGGAGGCCCGCGCCCTCGCCTCGCATGACAAGGAGCCACTGCGTGTCGCCAAGGACGCCTGGCAGCAGATGCGCACCGCCGGCGTCGCACCCGCCGAGGTACCCACCGATGTCACCGTCGCCTAGCCACCCTGCTGAGACCTGTTGGGGCTCGGCAGCAGTTGACGCTGTCGATCAGGCAGCGGTCGCGATGCGGGGCATGGCCTCGCGGGGGGTGAAGCGTAGTTGGGGGAGTGGCTGGTCGTGTGCCAGGCGTTGAAGGCTTTGAGGTAGCCGATGTCTTGAGACATCACAGGGCGCCCCCGGCAGTGTCCCCGGCAGGGTGGATCTAGGTATGGATTCGGAACCGGCCCACGTGTCGCGGCCGAAGGAACTGACTAGGACGCCCGGTGTCGTCCGGCCCTACTCTCGGCCGCCGCGGCATAGCGTGCCGGAGCGAGCAGGTCGAGTCGTGACGCCGGGAGCACGCACTTCATGATCGTGACCGTCAGCGACATGATCAGGAGCAGGACCGGAAACGCCGCGACCGTCCAGTCGTGTTGGGCCAGGTGGCTCAGAGCTTGCTGCTGTTCGAGAAGCCCGCTGTGAGGTCCTGCGATCCTGTGGATCTCAGTGCGGAACAGCATGAGATCCACTCCGAGGGTTGCAGTTGCGCTGAAGCACATCAGAGGCGATGCGACTGATCTCGCTGTAATGCAACGTTGGAGCAGCCGTCAAGGCAGATACGATTGCGGGCACCCATTCACCCTGCGTGGCAGCCAACGCGCTGTACCAGCCTGATGTTAAGTGGTCCGGCGCGGGCGGTACTGCCACTGATTTCACCTGCTAGTTATCTCATCGACGTTGATGATGTGTCGCTGCCCAGCGGATGATCTCGCCGGACGGATGGTCGCGGCGGTCTTACGTGCGACCAGCAGCCGAAGCACCCACCGTTGACTAGCAGTCCGCGACGGCGTGTTGTCTTGTCGGCCGCGATGCCAAATGACATGCGAGCTTCCGCTGTGGGGTGGTCGCTGGGCGATATGACCGACGGTCTCAGTGACCTGGCGGCGTGTTCGGTGCCAAGCCTGCAGAGTGAAGCGCCCGCTGTCGAGCGGACTCGAAGTCGTACTTGCCCCGGGCGACGATCCGCTGTGCGAACAGGCCGCCACCGCTTTGCAACATGGCGACAAGCCGCCAGCCGCCGAACTCGTCAGCGGTCAGATTGCGGATGGTTGCGAACAGCCTGGCTCGGTATTCACCTTCGACGTTACTCCCGGTGGACATGTACTTGCGCAGCTTGGGGCCGACATCGGGGTTGTCGAAGTCAGCCATGGCTGGCACCGTAAAGACGCTGCCGCCAGCGATGTCCAACAGGTGGCGGATCATGGTGCCGTAGTTGGTCGCGCCCTGGTACTTCGCGGCGTTCGTGTACAACTCGTCGGGGTAGTAGTAGCCCTCGGGCGTGGCGTGTGCGTTCGTGACTGCAGCCTCAAGTCCCGCACGAAGCATGGTGGCGTGCATTGCAAGTTCGTCGATCTTCTCGCGGATGTGGGAGATCTTGGCGAGTCCGTTCGCCTCGGCGATGAGCAGAGCGAGCCCCACCGTTTCGTCTGCCTGGTTGGCCATATAGGTGAGACCACCGAGCCGCTCCCACAGACCTAGTGCGTGCGCGAAGGTAGCGGCCAGTTCCGGCCTGCCATCGAGCAGGACCTTCTCGTTTGGCACGAAGACATCGTTGAACAGTACGAAGCCGTCGAACATGGCATGGGCCCACGACGCGGGTTGGTCACGCGGATCGTCGGTCTTGGGTGGGAAGCCGACATTGACGATTTGGACGCCCGGCGCATTGACCGGGACGATGCAGGCGATCGAGTATTCGTCTTCGCCAGGGTGCATTCGCTTGGTAGGAATCACCATCATTTCGTGGCCCAGTGCGGCGCCGGTGATGTGGAGCTTGGCTCCTCGGATCACAACGCCGTCGGGCGACCGGTCGACAACACGGACATACTGGTCCGGATCCTCCTGTGCACCGGGCTTGAGGCTGCGATTGCCCTTCGCGTCCGTGATGCACTCCGTGATGCGGATATCTCGCTGCCGAGCGGAATCGACGTAGGCAAGTATCCGATCCGACACATCCGCGTCGGTGTCTCGGAGTCGGCCGGCGACGGTCACCAAGGTTCCGACGCTCTGATACGTCGAGTCCGTCAGGACGTCGAGCGTCTCGAAGATCGGAATCCGGTCGCGCATCTCCTCCGGCGATCGGGGCGGGGACATCAGCGGATGCTCGACGTTGTCACCGGGCTGGTACCACCGGTCGTAACCGGCCGCGACGTGATCGACTGCCTTTCCCAGGTCCGGGTGGCTGGCCATGTCGTCTACGCGCTTGCCCTGGTAGTAGATCGCGCGACCGTCCTCCAACGAACGCCGATACTCCTCACCGGTCATCATCTGTTGCGATACCTCGTTTCGCTGCGCATCCAGTCTCGCAAGTGATTACAACAAGGGCGACGATGCGCGTTCAAACCACAGATACTCGCGGTTGGAGGTTTGTACGGAAGGTGGGCGTTGGCCCACTCGGTATGCCGAACGCAGTGTCGTGATAATAGCTGTCGCCTCACGCCCGAGCAGGGTGGTTTGTCGACGTGCCCAAAGGGTTACGACCGGATGACTATACGGTGACCATCAACGGATCGGGGACGGCAGCGAGTGTCCACGCTGACACTGTGATCGATAGGCGGGCGGAAGCTTTGTTGACTGACGAGCAGCGAGCTCTTTCGGAGGCGATCCGTGGGTTGTTGGAACGGCGTGCCCCCTAACCCAAAATCGCGCCTAGGACTGTCCTGAATAATCCGCGTGCCGGTCGGCCCGTTGATCTTGCTGGTTGGGGATGATCTTGGGGTGCAGGGTCGATCAGAGCAGCAGCGAGATCTGTTGGATGTGGAATCGGTCGCGGGGCATCTGCTGAAG
>DASXYL010000097.1:0-17454 GCA_036502575.1 Jatrophihabitantaceae bacterium
CTGGGGGACATACTGCAAGCCTTGCCACAACGCGATAACTCGTGCGAACAGGGAGAAGAACGGGGGCGCGCGGAACTATCACCTGCGACGGCGATATGGGATCACGGCCGAACACTATGACCGGATGTCCGAGGAGCAGGGCGGTCTCTGCGCGATCTGTCAGGAGGCGCCAGCCGCGCACGTGGATCACGATCATGAGACGGGGCGGGTCCGCGGGTTGCTGTGCTTCAACTGCAACGGCGCGCTCGGCCAGTTCCGCGATCGCGAGGACCTCCTGCTCCGCGCCGTCCTCTACCTCGGCCGCACCGTAGGCGACTCGCTCGACTACCCGGGCCTGCACGCCGGACTGCACGTCGGCGACTACGACGACATCCGGCCCGAGGGTGAGCCGCGCGTCGCCTGACCGGTCGGCGGCCCGGTTACCGCGCCTGGGTAGGGTCGGCAGGGCACGAACCCACCCCGGCGAGGAGCGACGTTGAGCATTGAGCGATCACGCGATGTCCACGGGATCCTGCGCTTCGCCACGTCGCCCGGCTCGTCGTCGTTCACCGAGTTCCTGTCGGCTGCGTCGCCCGAACTGCTGCCTGGCCGGATGAGCAGTGCTGCGGCCGTCCCGCACGGCACGACGATCGTTGCCGCGACCTACGCCGACGGCGTGATCATGGCCGGCGACCGGCGCGCGACGGCCGGGAACCTGATCGCCCAGCGGGACATGGAGAAGGTGTTCGCCGCCGACGACCACTCGCTGGTGGGCATCGCCGGCGTCGCCGGCATGGCGGTCGAGCTCGTGCGCCTGTACCAGGTCGAGCTCGAGCACTACGAGAAGATCGAGGGCACCCAGCTCACCCTCGACGGCAAGGCGAACCGCCTCGCGACGATGATCCGCGGCAACCTCGGCCTGGCCATGCAGGGCCTCGCGGTCGTGCCGTTGTTCGCAGGCTTCGACACCGCGGCGGCCGACCCGGCGACGGCCGGGCGCATCTTCAGCTTCGATGCCGCCGGCGGCTGCTACCCCGAGCGCTACTTCGACGGGGTCGGCTCCGGTTCGGGGTTCGCCAAGTCGTCGCTCAAGAAGCGCTGGCGCCCGAGCATGTCCGCCGACGAGGTCGTGCGCGCGTCCGTCGAGGCCCTGTACGACGCCGCCGACGAGGACTCGGCGACCGGCGGCCCGGACCTGGTGCGGCAGATCTTTCCAGTCGTGATGCTGGCTAGCGCCGAGGGCACCACCCGGGTCCCCGACTCGGACCTGGACGTCGTCGTTCGCGCCATCGTCGACGAGCGACGCGACCAACCCGGCACCTGATCCCGACGAGACCAGCGGAGAGCCCACCACCATGACGATGCCGTTCTATGCGTCGCCCGAGCAGATCATGCGCGACCGTTCCGAGTACGCGCGTAAGGGCATCGCGCGCGGGCGCAGCGTCGTGGTGCTCCGATACACCGGCGGCGTGCTGTTCGTCGCCGAGAACGCCAGCTCCGCCCTGCACAAGGTGAGCGAGATCTACGACCGGATCGGGTTCGCCGCGGTCGGCATGTACAACGAGTTCGAGAACCTGCGCGTGGCCGGCATCCGGCTGGCCGACATGCGCGGCTACTCCTACGACCGGCGTGATGTGACTGCTCGCGCGCTGGCCAACGGCTACGCGCAGACACTCGGCTCGCTGTTCACCGATCAGCAGAAGCCCTACGAGGTCGAGCTGTGCGTGGCCGAGGTGGGCGACACCCGCGACGGCGACCAGATGTATCGCATCTCCTACGACGGCACGATCAACGACGAGCCGGACTTCCTGGCGATGGGTGGGCAGGCCGAGGCGCTCACCACCGAGATCCGCCGGACGTTCACCGAAGGCCTGGAGTTGGGCGCGGCGCTGGGCGTGGCGGTACATGGTCTCGGCTCGGTGGGCGGCAACGGCACGCCTCGGACGCTGCCGGCCAACCAGCTCGAGGTCGCGGTACTCGACCGCACGCGGGGCACTCGCAAGTTCAAGCGGGTCGAAGGGGCGGCGCTCACCGCATTGCTGCCGACGGACAGCAGCGCCGCGCCGGCCGATCCGGCGCCGGCTGACACGCCGCCGCACGACGCGGACGGCGGCAGCAGCAACGGTAGCGGCGGCGACGCGTCCGCCCCGTCCAGCTGACCCTCGGCGTCAGCCGCCGGCTGAGCTCGGCACGACCTGGCCGTTGGTCACCTGCACGTCGATCTTGGGCAGCGGCTTGGTCGCCGGGCCGTTGATCACCTCACCGGTTATGGCGTCGTACTTCGAACCGTGACACGGGCAGTCCAGCTCCGCACCCACGGGTTTGACGGTGCAGCCCATGTGCGTGCACTTGGCGCTGAATGCGGCCGCGGTGTCCGCGGTCGGACGGGCCACGATCGCCGCCGTGCCGTCGGGCAGCTTCGCCGACACGGCCTCGCCGACCTTGATGTCGTCCAGCTTCGCCAGCGGAGCATTCGCCGCGGGCGTGTTGCTCGGGCCGCCCGGGTCGTCCTTCGACGAGCTCGAGCTGCAGGCGGCGAGCGCAACGGCGCCGGCCCCGACTGCGCCGGCAGCCAGGACGGAGCGGCGGGTGACGGTCGGGTCGATCATCGAGATACCTCCGGTGGCTGAACGTTGTCGCATATGTACACGGCCGGCCGCCGCGGTTGGTTCACGCCTGAACCAAACCTCGCGGCAGCCCGTGGTACGGACAGCAAAGCGAGGAGGTGCGCAGATGTCCGTGACGATCGGGCTGTTCAACTTCAAGGAGATCGCGACCGGCGAACTCCAGGTGCTCGCCGAGTACCTCGCACTGGTTTTCGGGGGACTGGCGGCATG
Organism: Jatrophihabitantaceae bacterium; assembly: GCA_036502575.1. Classification (GTDB taxonomy): domain Bacteria; phylum Actinomycetota; class Actinomycetes; order Mycobacteriales; family Jatrophihabitantaceae; genus DASXRA01. The sequence continues at coordinate 2,817 of DASXYL010000097.1, forward strand.
GATGTCATGGCGGCACTCGCGCCGGGCGTGACCGGCGGGGCACACTGCACGGTGACCGATGCTCCGCGCCGGAGCGTCACGACGGCCCGAGCCAGCGGGAGTGGTGTGCCCACGAGCGACGCCGAACTGATGCGGGCACTGCACGACCAGCACGCCCGAGCACTGTGGTCCTACGCCGTGCACCTGACCGGCGGCGACCGGGCTCGGGCCGAGGACGTCGTTCAGGAGACGATGCTGCGAGCTTGGAAGCACCCGCAAGTGCTCGACCAGTCGGAGGGCTCGGCGCGAGCGTGGCTGTTCACGGTGGCGCGGCGCATCGTCATCGACGACTGGCGCACGTCGCGAAGCCGGCACGAGGTCGTGACCGCCGAGCCGCCGGAGCTACACGTCGCTGATCCCACCGAAGGCGCCGCCGACGCGGCCGTGGTGACTGCAGCGCTGCGGCAGCTATCGGTCGAGCACCGGCAGGTAGTGCTCGAGTGTTACTACCGTGGTTCGTCGGTGGCCGAGGCGGCCCGCCGGCTCGGGGTGCCGGAGGGCACCGTGAAATCCCGCGCGCACTACGCCTTGCGCGCGCTGCGCTTGGCCCTGGACGAGCTAGGAGGTGTGTGATGAGCAGCAGTGATCCGTTCGAGATGTTCGACGGCGCGTACGTGCTCGGCGCGCTCTCCGACGACGACCGCCGCGCGTACGAGGCGCACCTGCTCGAGTGCGACGCCTGCACGGCGTCGGTGCGCGAGCTGCAGGACCTACCGCAGGCGCTCGCCCTGGCCTCGCCGTCGGCGCTCGAGGACGATCCGCCGCCCCCGTCGCTGCTAGCAGGGCTGCAACGGCGGGCTCGGCGCGACCGCTATCGCCGCCGCTGGATCGTCGGGGGCCTGGCCGCCGCCGCGGCCGCGTGCATCGTGTCGCTCGCGGTTGTCGCCACCAGCTCGTCGGACGGGCCGAGCCGGCACCCGGTAGCGATGCAGAACCTGGGTGGCGTGCCGATCCGGGCCACCGTCGACGTGCAGGCCGTCGGCTGGGGAACACGCATCGACATGGTGTGCATGTATGCGCGCAGCGTCAAGGCCGGCCACCCGTACGCGCTGGTCGTCGTCGACCGGCAAGGCAACCGTCAGACGCTGGGTACGTGGAACCTCGTGCCGGGCAAGGAAGCCAAGTACGAGAGCGGCACGTCGCTGCACCGGGACCAGATCGCGTCCGTGCAGATCACCGGCTACGACGACATGACCAAGCCGCTGCTCACCCTCAACCTGTAGCGCCCACCACCTCGTCGAGGAACGGGCCGAGCACCCGGGTCAGCGTGGCGGCCACCGCCTGCGCGGACGCCGCGGGCTGGGTGGCGTGACTGATGCACAGCCGCACCACGGTGTCGGCGAACTGCGTCACGTCCCGCCGATCCGCCTGCGGCCACAGCTCGTCGATCAGCGTCGCCAGTCGACTGCTCGCTATGTCGACTACCGGGGCGCCGCGGGTAGTCAGGAACGACAGCAGGCCGCCGTCGTCGGAGGACGTGATCGCCTTGAAGAACGGCTCGTCCGCGGCGGCGCTCAGGAACATCTCGACGCCGGCCTGCAGAGCGTCGCGGGCCGAGCCGGCGTGCGCGCGGACGGCGTCCTCGATAGCGGTCAGGAACCGATCCGTCTCGCGCAGCACGTACGCCTGCGCCAATGCCGCGCGGGAGCCGAACTCGTTGTAGAGGGTCTGCCGGCTCAGTCCGACGGCGGCGGCGACGTCGGACATTGTCGTGGCCGCCCAGCCTCGCTCGCGGACCAGGTCGTCGACCGCGTCGAACACGGTGTCACGCAGCAGGCGGCGGGCGGACTGCGAGAACGGTGGCCGGGTCATGCGTCCACCTCGACGAAGTCGATCTTCTCGCGGACGCCGCAGTCCGGGCAGCACCAGTCGTCGGGGACGTGGGCCCAGGGCGTGCCGGCCGGGAATCCCTCCCGCGCCTCGCCCACGGCCTCGTCGTAGACGTACTCGCAGACCTCGCACCGGTAGCTCGTCACGCCGCCATCCTGGCCGACGACCGGCCGTACTTCGCGAGGACGCGGGCACGCTTGGCCGGGTGGACGTTGGCCAGCGTGACGTCGCCGCCGTAGTGGGCGAGCACCCGGTGGTCCATGACCCGGCGCCACAGCGGCGGGAAGTAGGCCAGCACGATCATGCTGGCGTACCCGCTCGGCAACTGCGGCGACTCCTCGAAGTGGCGCAGCGCCTGGTAGCGGCGGGTGGGGTTGGCGTGGTGATCGCTGTGCCGCTGCAGGTGGTAGAGCAGCACGTTCGTCACGATGTGGTTGTTGTTCCAGCTGTGGCGCGGGTCGACACGTTCCCATCGCCCATTGGGCAGCTGTCGGCGGCCCAATCCGTAGTGCTCGAGATAGTTCACCGCTTCCAGCAGCGAGAAGCCGAGCACCGCCTGCAGGGCCAGGTAGGGCAGCACGCCCAGCCCGAACGCCGCGACCAACGCGCCCCACAGGACCACGCTCATCGCCCAGGCGTTCAGGACGTCGTTGCGCCACGACAGTGTTGGCCGGTCCATCCGGCGCAGCCGGGTGCGTTCCAGCCGCCAGGCATTACGCAGGCTGCCCCAGACGGTGCGTGGCCAGAACGCCCAGAACGTCTCGCCGAGCCGGCTGCTGGCCGGATCCTCGGGCGTGGCCACCCGGACGTGGTGGCCCCGGTTGTGCTCGATGAAGAAGTGTCCGTAGAACGTCGGCGCGAGCGCGATGCGGGCGAACCAGCGCTCGAGGTGCTCCTTCTTGTGCCCGAGCTCGTGGGCGGTGTTGATCGCAACACCGTTGAGCAGACCGAGCGAGACCGCGAGCCCGACCTTGTCGACCACCGACATGTCGTGGTGCGTCCACAACCAGCAGGCTAGGACGATGTCGAGGTACTGCAGCGGCAGGAAGAGGTACGTGCACCAGCGGTAGTAGCGGTCCTGCTCCAGCCAGCCGAGGACGCTGTCGGGCGGGTTGCTCGGGTCGTGGCCGACGAGCAGGTCCAGCACCGGGATGATGCCGTAGACGAACATCGGCCCGAACCACCAGAACAGGCCGAGCCCGGTGAGGTTCACCAGCCCCCACGCCCCGAAGATCAACAACGGGATGAGCGCGCCGAACAGCCAGGCGTAGCGCTTGCCGTCCCGCCAGGTCGATCTAACCGGACGCTCGCCCGTCGCTACGACCTGCCCCGACAACGATCCGTCGCGCATAGCGCCTCCTTGACGACTGATGGCATCGTGTCTCTAGAGTTGACACATCGCCATCATTTGTCAAGCACGCGGGGGCGGGGGAGTCTAGGTACGAGCCGACGCCGCCGAGCCGACCGGCAAGGAGTCGTAGCCGCGTAGCACCCGGGTGCCGCGCCGCACCGGCGGGCCGGCGACGGCCAGGTCGGGGATCCGCTCGAACAGCGCCTCGAGCGCGATCGCACTCTCCAGCCGAGCCAGCATCGCACCGACGCAGAAGTGGGCGCCGGCCGAGAAGGACAGGTGTTCACGCGCGTTCGCCCGGGTGATGTCGAACCGGTGCGGGTCGTCGAAGACGTCGGGGTCCCGATTCGCCCCGGCGAGGATGACCAGCACCGGGCGAGCCTGCGCGACGCGCACGCCGGCGATGTCTACGTCGCGTCGCGCGCTGCGCAGCGTCACCTGCACCGGCGAGTCGTAGCGTAGTACCTCCTCGACCGCGTTCTCCCAGCCCGACGGGTCGGCCCGCAGCACGGCGAGCTGTTCGGGATGCTCCAGCAGGGCAACCACGGCGTTGGCGATCAGGTTGACCGTGGTCTCGAAGCCGGCGCCGATGGTCAGCAGCGCCGTGGCGCGTAGTTCGACGTCGCTCAGCCGATCAGTGCCGTCCATGGTGGCGAGCTGACTGAGCAGATCGGTGCCGGGGTTGCGGCGCAAGTCCTCGATGTGCGCGCCGATCGTCGCGTGAGCCTCGCGCACCGCGGCGTCGACCTCGCGGTACTGCCGCAGCGACAGCCCCGGATCGAGCGCCTGCGAGGCGGAGTCGGCGAAGCGCAGCACATCTGGCCGTAGCTCTTCGGGCACGCCCAGGATCTCGGCGATCATCGTCAGCGGCAGCAGCTTGGCGTAGTCCGCGACCAGGTCGAAGCGGGGCCGGTCGGCGACCCGGTCGAGCAGCTGGTCGGCCAGTTCGCGGATGCGCGGGCGCAGTCCGTTCATCGCTCGGGCGGTGAACACCTTGGACACCGGGCGACGCAGCCGGCTGTGCAGCGGCGGGTTGACGGACAGCAGCGATGGAGGATCGACCGGCCCGGGTACCGAGCTGTCGATCAGTCGGGTCAGCAACCGATTCAGGCGCGGCGAGCCCAGATCGCCGGGGCCGACGCCGAACGCGTCGCTGCGCAGGACCTCGTTGGCCACCGAGTGGGTCGCGGTCGCGCTGAGCAACCGGCCGTGGATGACCGGACCCTGGTCGCGGATCCGGTCATACGTCGCGAACGGATCCTGGCGGATCGTCGGATCCACGGCCGTGCCGGCGATCGGATCACCGCGCCGGGAGGCCGCGCTCAGGGCGACCCGTGGCAATCCGTGGGCCAGCGCCCACGTCGCCAGGAGGCGAGGACGGATCGGACTGAGTGTGGTCGTGCTCGTCATGCAGCGGACGCTACGACCGCGGCCCGCCGCGCACATCGTCCTGAGGGAGGAATCTCGGGTCCTTCCGCGGTAGGAGTGTTCGGCTCGCCTTCGTTATCTGCCGGCACGGTCCGCCGGTTACGCCTAGGCTGTCTTTGTGCACCGACGGATCTTTGGCATCGAGAACGAGTACGGAGTCACGTGCACGTTCCACGGGCAGCGGCGCCTGTCGCCCGACGAGGTGGCCCGCTACCTGTTCCGTCGGGTGGTGTCGTGGGGTCGTTCGTCGAACGTGTTCCTGCGCAACGGCGCCCGCCTGTATCTGGACGTGGGCAGCCATCCCGAGTACGCGACGCCCGAGTGCGACTCGCTGGCCTCGCTCGTCGCGCACGACAAGGCGGGGGAGCGCATCCTCGAAGGTCTCGTGGTCGACGCCGAGAAGCGTCTGCACGACGAGGGCATCGCCGGTGACATCTACCTGTTCAAGAACAACACCGACTCGGCCGGCAACTCCTACGGCTGCCACGAGAACTTCAACGTCGGCCGGCACGGCGAGTTCAGCCGGATGGCCGACGTCCTCATTCCGTTCCTCGTGACGCGTCAGCTGATCTGCGGGGCCGGCAAGGTGTTGCAGACCCCGCGCGGCGCCGTCTACTGCCTGAGCCAGCGGGCCGAGCACATCTGGGAAGGCGTCTCGTCGGCCACCACGCGCTCGCGTCCCATCATCAACACCCGCGACGAACCGCACGCCGACGCCGAACGTTACCGCCGCCTGCACGTGATCGTCGGCGACTCGAACATGAACGAGAGCTCAACGATGCTCAAGGTCGGCTCGGCCGATCTGGTGCTGCGGATGCTCGAGCACGGCGACACGTTCAAGGACCTCGCGCTGGAGAACCCGATCCGGGCCATCCGCGAGATCTCCCACGACCTGACCGGTACGCGCCAGGTGCGACTGGCCGCCGGGCGGTCGGCGTCGGCGCTCGACATCCAGCGCGAGTACTACAGCAAAGCTGTGGACTTCGTCGAGCGCACCGGCCCCGACGACTCGTCCAAGCGGGTGCTCGAGCTGTGGGGGCGCACCCTGGACGCCGTCGAGCAGAACGACCTGAGCAAGATCGACCGCGAGATCGACTGGGCCACCAAGTACGCCCTGATCGAGCGGTACCGGGCCAAGCACAACCTGCCGCTGTCCTCGCCCCGGGTGGCGCAGCTCGATCTCGCCTACCACGACATCCAGCGCACGCGCGGGCTCTACTACCTGATGCAGCGGCGCGGACTCGTCGACCGGATCACGAACGACCTGACCGTGTTCGAGGCCAAGAACGTTCCGCCGCAGACGACCCGGGCCAAGCTACGCGGCGACTTCATCCGTCGCGCGCAGGAGCGTCGTCGCGACTTCACCGTCGACTGGGTGCACCTCAAGCTGAACGATCAGGCGCAGCGCACCGTGCTGTGCAAGGACCCCTACCGCAGCGTCGACGACCGGGTCGAGAAGCTCATCAACTCCATGTAACGGGGCTCAGCCCTCGGCGGAGCCGTCGGGGTATTCGGTGCCGTACTCGGCGTTGTCGGTGTAGTCAGGGCCCGGGCCGAACTGCACCGGCGGAATATCGGGCATCGAGGGCAGCTCCGCGCCGCCGAGGAACTCATCACCCGCGTGGCTCAGTTCCCGGCCCGCCTGGTGGATGCTGGCCGAAGCCTCGTCCTGCCAGTGATCCCCGAAGTGCCGCGCGCTCTCGCCGGCGTCCTCGAGCCCAACCGCTTCGGCCGCACCTCCGGCCAGGTGTGCAGCGGCGCCGACCGCGGCCTCGCTGCCGGCCTGAAACGTGTACACCTCGCTGCTGAGGAGATCCGCCGCACCCTGCAGGCCGCGGCCGACCGCATCACTCAGGTCACCGAGGACCGAGCCGTCGTCGTCGCTCATCGAATGCTCCTTATCCGAGTCTCTTGCGCCGAGTATCAACGTGCGGTGGCGGCCCGGGAACGGCTGATCGGGCAGGCCTGGACGCGCCATCGGGCACTGGTGAGGGCACCTGGGCGGATCGACGCGGCGGGCCTCGAAGCTTGTCGGCCCAGCTGGATATCGTCGAGGACGTGAGCGATCTGCAATGTCCGGTGACAGTCCTCGTCGTGCGCCACGGCGAGAGTGAGGGCAACGTCGGGCGTCGGCTCAGCGCGGCTGCTCCGGGCGAGCCGCTGACCGCGCAGGGACGAGGCCAGGCGGCCGCCCTCGCGCAACGGTTGCGCACCCGCAAGATCGCTTATGTCTACGCATCGCCGTTGCTGCGCGCTCAGCAGACCGGGCAGATTCTCGCCGAAGCCCTCGGTGTGGGGCTCGGCACCGTCGACGGCGTCCAAGAGGTCAGCATGGGCCGATGCGAGGGCAGCGTCGCCGCCGAGGACTGGGCCTACATCGACGCGTCGTTCCTGCGCTGGGGCGACGACGACCTCGCAGCCCGAATCGACGGCGGCGAGTCCGGCCACGAGATCGTCCACCGAATGCGCAGCGCCCTTGGCGGGATCGCCGACCAGCATCGCGGCGAGACGGTCGTCGTCGTGAGCCACGGCGGGACGATGGCGTGCGCGCTGCCGCGGTGTGCCACCGACGTCCCCGACGACTACGGGCGCGGTCGGTTCGTGCCGAACTGCGGAATGGTCGAGCTGTCCGTCGACGCCGACGACTGGTCGTTGCGGCAGTGGCCGGGTGATCCCGACCGCGGGCCGCACCCGGGCGACCTGGTCGATCTGGTCGGCCGGGCCGAAGCCGACCAGGCCCGTGAGGTGTCGACCGCCGAGATCCACGGCGTGCCGTGCACCAGCTTCGACATCGACCCGTCGTGGGCGACGCGAGCCACGCTCACCGGGCGGGCCGACGTCCCGGGCGAGGCCGAGCTCGACGACGTGCTGGGCTGGTTGCAGGCGCGTCGGCCTGGATCGTGGCAGGTGCGCGCCCGCATCGAGCAGGCCGACGATCCGGTGCTGTGCCAGCGCCTCGTACCGGTACTCGAGCTCGGCGTGTGGATCACCGATCGGTGGCCGCGTTACGAGGTGCCCGACGACTGCGAGATCGGCGAGGCGCGTGATGCCGGCGAGTTCCTCACCGTGTTCGGCGCGGGGTTGGCGCCGGTGATCGCCGGGCAGATCGGCACCCCGAGCCAGTCATTCCTGGTCCTGCGGCGGCAGGGCGACACCATCGGCTGCGCGCGGGTGAGCCTGGCCGGCGGGACCGCTGGCATCTACGGCGTCTCGGTTCTTCCCGAGCATCGAGGCCAGGGGTTCGGCCGGCTCATCTCGGCCGCTGCCATCGAGCACGCCGTTCGGGCCACCGGCATCGCCTGGCTGCACAGCGAGGACACCGTCGCCCCGCTCTACGAGCAGCTGGGCCTGCGCCGCCTCACCACGCACGTCGACCTCGAGCCCAAGCTCTGACGGCAGTTCAGAGCAGCGCGCCAGCGTGGCGGCCGGCCGCTGCGGCGGCGAGGAAGTAGGCGTAGTCCTCGTCCAGGCCGCGGCCCATCGTCGACAGGCTCACCGGCAGCGCGCGCAGGGCGGCGTCGAGCCCCTCGGACGGCACTGTCACGATGCGGTGCCGTCCGCCGAGTGGAGCCAGGTCGGCGGCGACGGTGCGAGCGAGGACGGGCTCGAGTCCGGCGGGGATCACCAGGTCGGCGGCGGCGAGCGCCACCCGCCCGAACGCAGTCAGCGCGTGATGGGACACGCCCCGGTGCCGTTCTCGCGGATCGGCATCCGAGAGCCGCAGCGCCCCGATGGGACGTCCGCCCAGCACCGCGACGGCGTTCACGACCTCGCCGGCGGCGACGCCGGAGAACCCCCACGGCGTCGACGTGCCCAGGTTGCCCGGCCCCTGCGTCACCACGGCAACATCCGCGTGCAACACATGCCGCGCCGCGAGCAGTGCGGTGTGGACGGTGACCGACTCCAGGTCCCCGCCGAACGCCTGCCCGGCGGTGACCGTGCCGGCGAGCAGTGGCCGCAGCTGGGCCACGGTGCGCGAGTACCACAGTGGCAGCGCCCCGCCGTCGGTGAGTACGTAGGCCACCCGGGCGTCTGGCCGGTCGGCGAGCACCCCGGCGACGATGGCCGGCAGGGCGGAGTGCAGGTCGGCGACGACGACCGGCAGGTCGTCGATCGAGGTGGCGCCGGCGATCGTGGCATGGTGCGGCGAGTCGGGCTCGTCCACCCCCAGGACGGTGGCCTGCGCCGGCGTGTACCGCGCTTTGACCAGATGGCCCGGCCCTGACGGGTCAGCTGGCAGCCGGTCCGGTAGCGCCACGACCAGGGCGTGCCCGCCGGTGCCGAGGCCCATCGCCAGCGCCGTGGTGTTCAGAACGGCTCGATCGCCGGGCTCGGGGGCGCCGACCAGGGCCACATAGGACAAAGCCGGCAGGACGCCCTCGCCCGGCACGTCCACCCCGACCTCGCGGACGCCGTCCCACTCGCGACGGACGTCGACCACGGTTCCGCTCCGCCATCGAATCACCGCCGCAGGGTAACCGCCGTGCGAAACTGCCCCCCGATCGGCAATGATCGGAGCATGACAAGCCGACTCGCCGCCGAGAACGCCGGCGATGAGGTGCGGGCCACCGGCCAACCCGCCGGGCGTGCCGCCGCCCGGCGCGCCCGCCCGCGCATTAGTTTCGAGGACATGGCGGCACGGCGGGCAGAACGACTGGTCAACCTGGTTATCTGTCTGCTCTCGACCCGGCAGTTCCTGACCGCCGAGCGGATCCGCGACGCCGTCCCCGGCTACGAGCCCGCCGACGGTGACCCGCGCACCGACGAGGCGTTCAAGCGCATGTTCGAGCGGGACAAGGCCGAACTGCGCGACCTGGGCGTGCCGCTCGAGACGGGCCGCAACAGCGTGTTCGACGCCGACGACGGCTACCGCATCACCCGCCGCGAGTACGAGCTGCCGGCGATCGAGTTCGACCCGGCCGAGGCGGCGGCGGTGGGACTGGCCGCCCGGCTGTGGCAGTCCGCCGCACTCGGCACGCCTGCCCGCAGCGCGCTGATCAAGCTGCGCGCCGGCGGCACCGATGTCGAGGCGGCGTCCGGCGGCGTGTTGCCGCACGTCGACGCCAGCGACCCCAGCCTGCCCACCTTCCTCGAAGCGGCGAGGAACGCCCGGGCCGTGCGCTTCGACTACCTCAAGTCAGGCTCGGGCCAACCGGAACGACGCGACGTCGAGCCGTGGGGCGTGCTGTCGTGGCGGCGTCGGTGGTACGTGGTCGGCTTCGACCGGGCCCGTGAGGACGTGCGCAGCTTCCGGCTCTCGCGCGTGCAGGGCGACGTCACGCCCTACGGCAAGCCCGACGCGTTCGAACGTCCGGAGAAGGTGGACCTGCTCGACGCCGTCGCCGGGCGCCCACCCGACGAGGGACGCCTCGCCCGGATCCGCGTCACCGGCAACGGCGGGGCGCAGCTGCGCCGCTACGCCAGCAGCGACGAGGACGGCGTCCTCACCGTCACGTACTCGGATCTGAGCTGGCTGGCCCGGGCGGTGGCCAGCGCCGGCGCCAACGCTCGCGCGCTGGATCCGCCCGAGCTGGTCGAGGCCGTCCAGTCTCGACTGGCCGCCATCGCCGGAGGCACCCGGTGACGGGGGAGCGGGAGCGGCTGCCTCGCTTGCTCGCCCTCGTGCCGTACCTGCAGGCGCACAACGGCATCGCGATCGCGGAGGCGGCGGCCGACTTCGAGATCAGCGAGGATCAGCTGCGTCGCGACCTGCAGCTGCTGTGGATGTGTGGGCTGCCCGGCCACGGTCCGGGCGACCTGATCGACCTGTCCTTCGAAGGCGACACCGTCTCGGTGATCTTCGACGCCGGTATGTCCCGCCCGCTTCGGCTCACCGCCGAGGAGGCGTTGCCGCTGGTCGTCGCGCTGCGCACGCTGGCCGAGATGCCGGGCGTCACCGACCGCGACGCCGTCGAACGGGCGCTGGCCAAGGTCGAGTCGGCCGCGAGCGGGTCGGTCGAAGCGCAGACCGTGGCGGTGGAACTGGACCGCGTCTCGCAGCTCCTCCCGGTGCTGCAGCAGGCGATAGACAACGGGAGGGCGCTGGCCCTGCGCTACTACACGGCAACCCGGGACGAGACGACCGAGCGCACCGTCGACCCGATGCGCATCTTCGAGATGGACGGGCGCAGCTACCTCGAGGCGTGGTGTCGCCGCGCCGAAGGGATGCGGGTGTTCCGGGTCGATCGCATCGACCAGGCCGACATCCTCGACGAGGCCGCGAACCCACCGCCCGAGGCCGAGCTGCGCGATCTCACCGAGGGCGTGTTCACCCCGGCGCCCGAGCACATGCTCGTCGTGCTGCGGCTGGATCCGGCGTACGCCTGGGTCGCCGACTACTACCCGCCCGAGACGGAGACCGTGGACGCCGACGGCCGGCGGCAGGTCAGCGTCCGGGTCGCCGACCCGGCCTGGGTGCGCGCGCTCGCGCTCGGGTCGGCGGGGCACGTCGAGCTGCTGTCGCCGGAGTGGCTGGCTGAGTCCATCCGCGACGAGGCCCGAACAGCCCTGGCTGCCTACTCGTCCTGACGCCTAGCTGGTGGTCATCGCCAGCACGTGCAGTATGAGTGGCAGAGTCGACGATGCAGTGGATGACATTCGAGGTTACTTGCCTCGGTGATGACTTGCCGCTAAACAGCAGGTGTCAGGTTGGGGGCCGTGGCCCGAGGCCGACCTGCCAGGGTTTGACCGCTGGCCGGAGGTTGTCGTAGATGGTGACGTCCCCAAGGGTGTGTTCAGTGAAGTGGACGTGCCTAGCGAGGAGCTTGGCCCTGATATCAGGCGTTTTCCCAGTGCGGCCAGAGCGCGGTGAGCTGACATACACGGCGTGCGTCGCGCGGGCGACCGCGGCAGTGGTAGCGGGGAACTTCCCACGTCCAGCGCCGATCGGGGCGATATTGAGGGTGGTGCGGGCGTAGTACTGCAGCGGCAGTGCAGTCCAGAAATCGGCGTAGACGTCTCGTTCGCCCTGGGCTTGCAGGTAACTCACCGCCGCGCGCAGGTCGATGTCGGAGCCGCCCAGATAGGTGCTGGACCGGTTGACGAGCATGACGAGTGCTGTGGCGATGGTAGTCGCGGTGAGAGCGATGGTGGTCGCGGCGCGCAGCGGCGCGGGTCTGCCGGGGAGCGCTGCGGCGAGACACCAGGCCAGCGTGGGGGTGTAGGTGAACAGGTAGTGCGGATCGATGATGCCCCAGGCGTCGGGCGACGCGACATACAGGGCGGCCACGATCGGTACCGACACGAGCAGCGCGTCGACTGGACTGCGGGAATCGGGCCGTAGCAGGAGGACGGACGCGATCCCCCGCCGCCGGCGCGCGACGGCAACCACATAGCCGATGGTGACCGCGACGACGGCAGTGGATTGCAGCCAGTACGGCCAGCCGGGGCGGCCTGACTCGCCGGCGATGCCGAGGAACTCCTTGAGGATGGGGCCGGCGAGGTGGTCGAAACGTTGGGCCAGGGTGGACGGGACAGTGTTGAGGCCGGTGTCGAGCGGGGCGAAGATGCCGTGCCGGGCGCTCCAGAGCAGTGTCGGGGCGGCGCCCAGCGCTGCGGCTGGCAGCGCGGTAAGCCAGGGCCGCAGCGACCGGGCGTAGATGGGCGCGACCCACAAGGCGGCGGGTACCAGCAGTTCGGCGCCACTCTGGCCGAGCCAGACGACCATGCCGGCGAAGAAGCCGAGCGCTGCCGACCACCAAAGCCGGTTGCGGTCGTCGTCGGCCATGCGCAACGCGCAGTACAGCGCGAGCAGTGCGACGACGAGTAGGGACGGGTACGCGCCGTCGCTGTGGTTGCCTTTCCACAGCGTCCAGTACGAGCCGACTGCGAACAGGGCCGTTGCCACGACGGCTCGCCAGGAACTCGCGCAGACACGGCGTCCGATCAGGAAGACGAGCCACCCAGCGACGGCCATCCATGCGACTTCCGGAAGACGCAGCGTGAACGGATTGCGCGGCAGCCGCAGCCCACGATATATGGCGGCCTGCACCCATTGTTCCAGCGCTCCGTTGTACCGCTGCCCGGCGATGAAAATGTACTGTCTGCGCCCGGACAGCATGTCGTCCACCATCAGGCCGGTGACGGCTTGGTCCCCGTCGATCTGGGCGGCCGGCGTCAGCAGGCTCCAGACCCGCAGTATGCTCGCGACCGCAATAACGCCAGCAGCCAGCCACATCGCGGTTCGCTCGCCGCGTCGCTGCCTTACTCGCATCGAACGGATCGCCTGCGTCTGGGCGTCGGCGAGCGTCACCGCAGAAGACTAGCGATACGCCACCGGGGAACTCTCCAAGCTGCGCCGGGGCTGGTACGCGGTCATGCGCAGTCCACCGCACGCTCGCAGCGCGAGCCCATCGATCCGGGTCTCACGTCGTCTCAGTAGAGTTCGGCGCGTGTCGTGGGTGGTCGGCCTTGTCTGGGGGATCGCGGTCCTCATCGCGCTCGTCGTGCTCGGCTTGTGCGCGTTCGACCTGAGGTGGAAGGCGAAGCGGCTGTCCACGGACGCCGAGGGGCTGCGGACACTGCAGTCACGGCTCATCGCCTTGCAGGAGCAGGCCGCCGACGTGGCCCAGCACTTGCCGAGCCAGCTGAACCAGCCGGGCCGGTGACTGCGTGAAGCTCCGCCTGCCGCTCCGACGCCGCCGCAATCGCGATCCCGAGGGCCGCATGGCGGTCCTCGACCATCTTCGCGAACTGCGCCGTCGCGTCGTCATCGCGCTGCTGATCATCGCCGTCGGGGCGATCGCCGGCTGGGTCTTCTACGACCCGATCCTGCGTTTCCTGGAGCATCCGTATTGCTCGGTGCCGGCCAAGCACCGGTTCCCGGGCACCGAGACCGGCGGCTGCCACCTGATCTACAACCAGGTGCTCGCCGGCTTCACGACCCGGCTGAAGGTCTCCTTCATCGCCGGCGCGGTGCTCACCGGCCCGTTCTGGCTCTACCAGATCTGGGCGTTCATCACGCCGGGCCTGCGCAAGAACGAGCGCAAGTACACGCTCATCTTCATCTGCGGATCAACGCTGCTGTTCGTCGCCGGCGTGTCGCTCGCCTACGTGGTGCTCTCCAAGGGCCTGCGATTCTTGCTCGGTGCGGCGGGCAGCGGTACCCAGGCCTTGCTGACCGTCGACAGCTACCTGTCCTTCGTCACCCTCATGCTCATTGTCTTCGGCGTCTCGTTCGAGCTGCCTTTGATCGTGGTCATGGCGAACCTGGCCGGTGTGCTGCCGGGGCGCTGGCTGCGTAAGTCGCAACGGATAGCGATCTTCCTGATCTTCCTCTTCGCTGCGGTTGCGACACCGAGCACCGACCCGTTCACGATGTGCGCGATGGCGTTGCCGATGGTGGTGCTGTTCGAAGCCGCGGTGCTGTTCGCGGTGGTACACGACAAGCGCAAGGCCAAGCGCAAGGCCGAAGAGGCGGCCGAGGCGAGCCTGGACGACGCTGTCCCCTCACGCGTCGACCCCCTGCCGCAGGCGCTGAACGCGCCCGACGACTCGTGGTCCGACACCACCTGACCGCACCTTTAGGCTGGCGACATGACGTCGCCGAGTGACCGGTACTCCGCGGCGCGTCAGCGCAGCGACCGGCCGGCCTACTCCGGGTTCCGCGCCCAGTACCCCTTCGCCCTCGACAACTTCCAGGACGAGTCGTGCCGTGCCGTCGAGGACGGTTACTCGGTCCTGGTCTGCGCGCCGACCGGAGCCGGCAAGACCGTGGTCGGTGAGTTCGCGGCGCACCTGGCCCTGTCGTCGGGACAGAAGTGCTTCTACACGACACCGATCAAGGCCCTGTCGAACCAGAAGTACAACGACTTCGTCGAGCGGTACGGCGCGGACCGCGTCGGCCTGCTGACGGGCGACAACTCGGTGAACAGCGAGGCGCCGATCGTGGTCATGACGACCGAGGTGCTCCGCAACATGCTGTACGCCGGCAGCACGTCGCTGACCGACCTTGGCTACGTGGTGATGGACGAGGTGCACTACCTCGGCGAC
>DASXYL010000098.1:0-11766 GCA_036502575.1 Jatrophihabitantaceae bacterium
GGCCGGGCTGACTCCGCTCCAGGCCGCCCGCGAGGTCGATCTCGGCGAGTACGCCGACTGGCTCGACAACGAGCGGATCGTCGGCAACCTGCACCGCGCCTACCACGACCTCGACGGAACGGCCGGGGAGCTCGATCTCCCAGTGGCCCTGCTCGACATGATCGACTACAACGGCGGTCGACCGCTGTCCTGCTACGCCTGATCGGTCCCATTCCGCGCCCGCAGCCTCCAGCGATGGTCGGTGCATGGCGCTGGCCGGCGTTGCTCACCGGAACCCGAGTCCGTTCCCGTAGAGGCTTGCGAGACCCAATCATGCATGCTTAATATGTTGGACACTCGGGTTTAACGAATCCTCGGTATCCGCGTCTCCGTCCTCAAGAAGGCGGCACCCAATGAAGCATCGCGCAACGTTCACGGCCATCCTCATCGCGTCGGTGCTCGCCGCGGCTGGTTGCACATCCGGCGGCTCGGGTTCCGGCGGCGGCGGAGGTGGAGGCACCGGCGGCTCACTGACGATCCTGGTCGCCGCGGACGGCGGGCAGAACTACGACCCGCAGACCAACGCGGCTCCGTCGAGCAGCGAGTTCATGATGCCGGTGTTCGACACCTTGCTGAGTGAGAACGCCCAGGGCGTCATCTCGGCCGGTCTGGCCACAGCCTGGAAGTACGCCCCGGACGGCAAGACCCTCACCCTGACGCTGAGAAGCGGCGTCAAGTTCCACGACGGCACGCCCTTCGACGCCACCGCGGTCAAGAGCAACATCGAGCGCGGCCAGACGACCGGCAAGTCCGTAATAGCCGGGCAACTCGCATCGATCAGCTCGATCGACGCCCCCGACGCGACGACGGTGACGCTGCACCTGAAGAGCGCGGCCGGGTCGCTACTCGGCTTCTTCGCCGGGCCGGCCGGCATGATGGGCAGCCCGACGGCGTGGAAGAACAGCGACTACGCAACCCACCCGGTCGGGACCGGACCGTGGCAGGTCTCCAGTTCGTCGGTCCCTGGCAGCAACATGGTGTACACCGCGTTCAAGGGGTACTGGAACTCGTCCGTGCAGAAGGTGACCACGGTCAACGTCCGGGTGGGCGCCGAATCGACCTTCGTGCCCGGGTTCACCGGCGGCAGCGTCCAGGCGATGCTGCTGACCGGATCGCCGACGGACGCCAAAACCCTTTCCGCAGCGGGGTTCCCGGTCACCTCGGCCGGGACCACCTACCTGCACTTGATGTACCTGAACAAGTCCGGCGTGTTCGCCGACCCCAAGGTCCGCGAGGCCGTCTCGCTCGCGATCGACCGCAAGGCGGTCTGTGACTCGCTGTTGGGCGGCGCCTGCACCGTGTCGGCTCAGCCGGTGCAGCCGAAGTCCTGGGCCTACGACAATTCGGTGTCGGCTCCCGAGCAGAACATCGAGCAGGCCAAGACGTTGCTGACCGAGGCCGGACACCCTTCGGGCATCGGGTTCAAAGCCGTCGTGGCGACGACCGCGACCCAGCTGCAAACGGAGCTGACGGCCATCCAGCCGATGCTGGCGAAGGCGAACATCAACATGACCATCTCGCCGATGCCGGTCGCCCAGCTGCTGCCGACCCTGGACTCGAACGGCGCCCAGGCCTACTACTCGGTCAACACCGGAGGAGCCGATCCGGCGATCCCGCTGACCAGCATGACGGGCCCGGCCTACAACCCTGGTTCCTACAGCGATTCGCAGCTAACCAGCCTGCTGTCGGCGGCGAACCAAGCCAGCACCCAGGCGGCCCGGGCCAGCGCCTACCAGAAGGTATCGGCGGCCTACCAGAACACGGCGTTCAACGTCGTCATCCTGAACCAGGACCTGCCCTACGCCACGGCCAAGGGCGCGACCGGGGTTGTCGCTCGCGATCCGCTCACGATCGATACTCGCGGCGCGTCCACGTCATGAGTGACGTGCTGCTGCGAGCGGCCGGTGGTCGCCGATGCTGACCATGATCGGGCGGCGCACCGCGATCGCTGTCCCGCTGCTACTCGTGGTCAGCTTCGCGGTGTTCGCCCTGACCTCGGTGTCCTCGACCGATCCGGCGCGCGCCATCCTCGGCGAAGGGGCTACGCCGAGCTCGGTGCATGCCCTGCGGCATCAGCTCGGCCTGGACCAGCCACTGCCCCAGCGCTACTGGAGTTGGCTGGACGGGCTGTTCCACGGCAGCTTGGGCCGGTCCTGGTACGGCAACGTGCCGGTCACTACCAAGATCGCCCAGGGGCTGCCGGTGACGGCGGCGCTCGTACTGTCCGCGCTGATCGTGACCGCGCTGGTCGCGATGCCGCTCGGGCTGTACGCGGGCCTGCGAGCCGGCGGGCGCGTGGACAAGGTGCTCAGCGCGATCACGGGCTTCTGCCTGGCCATGCCCGAGTTCTGGGTCGCGTTGTTGCTGGTCCTGGTGTTCAGCGAGAAGCTGCGCCTGCTGCCCGGCACCGGCGCCA
Organism: Jatrophihabitantaceae bacterium; assembly: GCA_036502575.1. Lineage (GTDB taxonomy): Bacteria > Actinomycetota > Actinomycetes > Mycobacteriales > Jatrophihabitantaceae > DASXRA01. Next base: position 2,456 of record DASXYL010000098.1, read on the forward strand.
CGTCGATCACCGCGAACGTCTGGAGCGACGTACAGCATCTCGTCATCCCGGTGATCGCCATCAGCCTGCCGCAGATCTGCGCGCTATACCGGCAGACGCGGGCCTCGGCCGCGACCGTCGCTGAGCAGGATTTCATCCGGACGGCCCGATCGACCGGCATCTCCGAGGGGGCGCTGCTCCGCACTCACGTCGCCAAGAACGCACTGGTGCCGTCGGTGACGCTGCTCGGCCTGCAACTGGGCCGCATGATCGGCATCGCCGCGGTCGTCGAGTCCGTCTACGGCATGCACGGCCTCGGATCCATCGCGGTCCAGGCCGCGTTGAACTCCGACCTGCCGATCGTGCTCGGCGTCGTCCTGGTCACCGCCGCCGTCGTGATGGCGGCCAACATTCTCGCGGACGTTGCGGTCCACTACCTCGCTCCGAAGGCGCGGCGGTTATGAGCGGCCCGTCGACCCTGATGGTCGACCAGCCGGTTCCGCCCGTCGTCGTGGCGTCGCGCGACCGTGCGGGTTGGTGGCGGGCCTTCGCGCGGCATCGCCTGTCGCTGGCGGCCCTGGTGGTGTTCGGGCTCATCGTGCTGGCCGCGGTGCTCTCGCCGGTGCTGCCGCTGCACCATCCCGACGCCCAGGCGCTGGCCGACCGCCTGCAATCGCCGGGCGGCAAGTACCTGCTCGGCACGGACGAACTGGGTCGCGACGAGCTCGCGCGGATCCTCGCGGCCACCCGGATCTCGCTCTGGGCCGCGCTGCAGGCCACCCTGGTCGGCGTTGTGCTGGGGGTGCCGATCGGCTTGATCACCGGCTTCGTCGGGGGACGGCTCGACAGCATCCTCAGCCGAGCGTTCGACACCGTCCAGAGCATCCCGCCGTTGATCCTGGCCATCGCGATCGTCGCAGTGCTCGGGCGCCAGCTCACCCCGGCGATGATCGCGATCGGCATCGTGTTCTCACCGGCGTTCTATCGCGTCTCGCGCGCCGCGGCGTCGACCGTCGCGAACGAGACCTACATCGAGGCGAGCCGGGCGATGGGACGGTCGAATCCGCGAATCGTCCTGACTCACGTGGTCGGCAACGTGGCGCCGGCACTGATCGTGCAGACGTCGACCACGTTCGCGTTCGGGATCCTGGCCGAGGCCGCGCTGAGCTATCTCGGTCTCGGCGTGCAACCGCCGAGCGCGAGCCTGGGCAGCATGCTCACCAGCGCGGCGAACCTGCTCAACTCCTCGCCGCAGCTGACCGTCGAGCCCGGGTTGATGATCGTCGTGCTGGTGCTGTGCATCTCGCTGGTCAGCGACGCCCTGCGCGACATCTCATCCGGCGAACGGAGTCGCTGACATGAGAACCCGCAGCCGAGCCGAATCCGCGACGCCGGACACCGACGTGGCCCTGTCGATCCGCGGGCTGGAGATCGGAGTCCTCGATCCGGCTGCCCCGGGCGGTCTCGTACCGGTGGTCACCGGAGTCGATCTGGCCTTGGCCCCGCGGGAGATACTCGGCCTCGTCGGCGAATCCGGATCCGGGAAGTCACTGACCAGTCTCGCCGTCACCCGGTTGATCGACCCCCGCACGGTTCGAGTTCAGAGCGGCTCGATCAAGCTGTTCGGGCGGGAGCTGCTGTCCCTGTCCGAGCCGTCGATGCGCGCCGTCCGGGGCCAGGACATCGGGATGATCTTCCAGGACCCGATGACCTCGCTGGATCCGGCGTTCACGGTCGGCTACCAGCTGAGCTCGGTGCTGCGCCGGCACACGGACCTGCGTGATCGCGCCGTCCGCGAGCGGGCGCTGGAGTTGCTCGGCCTGGTCGGATTGGGTGACCCGCGCCGGCGCATCGAGCAGTACCCGCATCAGCTCAGCGGCGGCGCGCGGCAGCGGGTGATGATCGCGATGGCCGTGGCCTGCCAACCCAGGGTTCTCATCGCCGACGAGCCCACCACCGCGCTCGACGCCACGACCCAGGCCCAGATCCTCGAGCTGCTCAAGGACCTGGCCGACACCCTCGACATGTCGACGCTCATCACCACCCACGACCTGGGCGTGGTCGCCGACGTCTGTGACCGGGTGGCCGTGATGTACGCCGGGCAGATCGTCGAGCAGGCTCGCGTCGAGCAGCTGTTCTACCACCCCAAGCATCCCTACACCGAGCGCTTGCTGATGTCGCTGCCGAGGGTCGGGGTTCCCCCTGACCTACAAGGCATTCCGGGTCAGCCGCCGCGGGCGGGCAAGTTCCCGCCGGGCTGCCGGTTCGCGCCGCGGTGCGGCTACACCGCCCCGGGCTGTGTCGTGTCGGTGCCGCCGTTGTGGGGACTCGGCGACGAGCGCGCGACCCGATGCGTGCGCGTCGAGGACATCCATCTGAACGGAGTCGGCACATGAGCGTGACCCCGTTGCTGTCGATGCGCCACGTCAGCCGGACGTTCGCGACCCGGCGCTCGGTGCTCGGGCGGCCGCGCGATGTCGTCCAGGCCGTGACCGACGTCAGTATCGATGTACAGCCTGGCTCCACTCTGGGCATCGTCGGCGAATCCGGCTCGGGCAAGTCGACCCTCGGCCGGTTGGCGCTGCGGGTGATCGAAGCCGATCAGGGCGAGATCTCGCTTCTCGGCCAGGACCTTCGAGCGCTGTCCCGCCGCGACCTGAGGGCGCTGCGACCCCAATTGGGGCTGATCTTCCAGGATCCGTACTCGGCGCTGGATCCTCGCTGGACGGTCGGCCGCAGTATCGGCGAGCCGCTGCGTGTGAGTGCCGAGCTGACCACGGTTGAGCAGCGCGCGGCGGTCGCCGAGATGCTCGACCGGGTCGGCCTCGACGCGGATGTCGCCGATCGGCTCCCGCGCGCGTTCTCCGGCGGGCAACGTCAACGCATCGTGATCGCTCGGGCGCTGGTGACCCGACCCCGGCTCGTGTTCTGCGACGAACCGGTTTCCGCCCTGGACGTATCGACCCGGGCGCAGGTGCTCGGACTGCTGCGTGGGTTGCAACGTGAGTTCGGGTTGACCTACCTGTTCGTCTCGCACGACCTCGGTGTGGTGGAGGCGATGAGCGACCGGATCGCGGTCATGTACCTCGGCTCGATCGTCGAGGTCGGCGCGGCGGAGACCGTGGCCCGCTCCTACCGCCACCCGTACACGGCATCACTCGTCTCCGCCTCGCCTGCGCCCGATCCGCTGGCCCAACGCGCCCGCCGTCGGGTCGTGCTGAACGGTGATCCACCGTCGGCGGTGGATCCACCGGGTGGCTGCGCCTTCCACCCGCGCTGCGCCCTCGCCCGGCCGATCTGCGCCGAGCAGAAACCGCCGCTGCGCATCGGGTCGGACGGGCACGGCGTCGCCTGCCACGTCACGGCGGCCGACCCGTCGCTGCTCGGATCGGCCCTGCTCGCGCAGCTGACCGGCCCGGGGGCCGTCGAATCAGATTCGCCCAGGGCACTGCCCGCTGTGGAGAGGACCGCACCGTGAAGATCGCATCCATCGACACCGGACACGGACCGTCGCTCGGCGTCCGAGACGACGACGGGCTGGTCGTTGACCTACGCCACCTCGGCCCGGACGCCCCGACCGATCTGCGGGCCCTGCTCGACCTGGGCGACGACGCCCTCGCCGAGATCGAGACGAGGAGTGCAACGATCACCGAGCGGCTCGACCCGGCCGGCATCCGCTTCCGCCCGTTGATCACCCAGCCGCACGCCGTCTGGTGCACCGCGTTGAACTACCCGACGCACGTGGCCGAAGGCAACTGGGAACACCCGTCGCACCCACCGTTCTTCCTCCGGGTGGCCGCCAGCCTGTGTGGCCACCTGGAGCCAATCGTTCAGCCGGTCGTCTCCGATCGCCTCGACTACGAGGGCGAGCTCGCGCTGGTGATCGGCCAGCCGGCCCGGCACGTGCCCGAGGCCGACGCGTACGACGTGATCGCCGGCTACTCCTGCTTCAACGACGGCTCAGTGCGCGACTGGCAGCGGCACACCGGCCAGATCACGTCGGGCAAGAACTTCGCCAAGACCGGTGCGTTCGGCCCGTGGCTGACCACGCGCAATGAGCTGCCCGGGATCGAGGACTCGCAGTTGACGACACGGGTCAACGGTCGAGTCATGCAACAGGCGAAGATCGGTGAGATGATCTTCGGCATACCCGCGCTGATCAACTACCTGTCCACCCTCTGCGAGCTGCTCCCGGGCGACGTGGTGGTCACCGGGACGCCCGGCGGAGTCGGCGCTCGGCAGACACCGCAGCTGTTCCTGGGCGTCGGGGACGTCGTCGAGGTCGAGATCGAGGGTGTCGGCCTGCTGCGCAACCCCATTGCGCGAGAGGTGGGATGAGCGGCGTGGAGGCCGAGAGGCTGTACGACGTCGGCGGCGTCCGGTTGCAGCGGCGTTCAAGATCCGTCGCCTCGGCCACTTCGGCTACAACTGCCTCGACCTCGAGGGCATGTTGCGGTTCTACGTCGACGGGCTCGGGTTCGTCGTTTCCGACCAATCCGGCAAGATGCCAGCGCGGCTGCCGGACGAAGACCAGGCCGGTCTGACGCCGGCCGAGAAGCTGCTGCACTTCACCCGATTCAGCAGTGACCACCACCAGCTGGTGTTCATCAGCCAGAAGGTGTGGGACTGGGTCGGGCAGAGCAACGGTTCGGCCGGGGCGTCGATCAACCAGATCACCTGGCAGGTCGGCAGCCTGGCTGAGGTTGTCAACGGCGCTGAATGGATCTGGGGGCGCGGTGAGCGGCTGCTGCGCTCCGGCCGCGACATGCCCGGATCGAACTGGCACACCTACCTGTTCGATCCCGAGGGGCACATCAACGAGCTGTTCTACGGGATGGAACAGGTCGGGTGGGACGGCGCGAGCAAGCCGCCCGAGATGTGGTCCGGCGTGCTGAACGAGCGGCCCGAGTTGCCCCAACGCTCAGAGGCGAGCGAGCTGGCCGAGGCGTCGCTGGCCGGCGTCGACCTCGCGTCCGGCCACCGTCCGCAGCCCGAGCCAGGGGAGTACGAGGTGGACGGCGTGCTGATGACCCGGCCGTTCAAGGTCGTCGGGCTCGGGCCGGTCAGTCTGTTCGTCGACGATCTCGACCGGGCCGAGCAGTTCTATACAGGAGTGCTGGGTTTTACGGTGCGCCAGCGCGTCGAGTGGCAAGGGCAGCGCGGGCTGGTGTTGCACTCGGGCAGCGAGTATTACACCCTGGCGCTGTACGAGGCCGGCCTGCGCTCGGTGCTCGGACTGGACGGGCGGGCCGACTCCATGGCGCTCGGTCTCCAGGTGGCCAACTACCGGCAGCTGCGCGCCGCGGTGGCGCACCTGATCGCCCAGGGCGCCGAGGAGGTCACCGTGCCCGCTGAACTGACACCCGGCTTCGACTACGTCGCGCATCTGCGCGACCCGGACGGGAACCTCGCCCAGCTGTACTACTACCAGCGACAGTGCGCTTCGCCCGATCCGCTGCCGGACGTCGTGTCGGGCAGTGCGTCCGAGTGGCCGGATGCCATCGACGCCCCGAGCGACGTCTTCGGCGGCCAGCAGTTCCTCGGGCCGTGGCAATGACGGACGCCGTGCGCGATCTGGTCGCCCGAAAGCAGATCGAGGAGCTGCTGATCCGTCGCGGGCGCGGGGCCGACGCCAAGGATCCGGACGCCATCGTGACCGCGCACGTGCCGGGGTCACGCGATACGCACGGCATCTTCGACGGCACCATCGAGCAGTTCGCGGAGTTCCTGCGAACCCACAATTACCAGGACGATCGGTACGGCAGCCAGCGGCACACGATCGGCAACGTCCTCGTCGAGTTCCCGTCACCCGACACGGCCCAGGTCGAGTCCTACCACCTCGCCTACCACCGCCTGGTGCTCGACGGAATCGGCCACGACGTGCAGATCGGGGGCAGATACCTCGACGTCTGCACCCGGCGGTCCGGACACTGGCTCATCGACAGCCGGGCTGTGGTCTATGACTGGTCACGGTCCGACCCGGCAACTGACCCCGACCGATCCAGGAAGGTGCGCATGACCCGCCCTGAGGAATCCACTCCCGCGCCGGCCGCGGCCGATTCGGCGATCGTCGCCGAGCTGCTCGCCAAACAGCAGATCACCGAAGTGCTGTACCGGCGGGCCCGGGCCGGTGATCGCCGCGATGTCGAGCTGGCGCTGTCGTGCTACCACCCGGACGCGACCGAGAACCACGAGGGATTCGACGGCCCGGCCGCCGAGTTCATCCAGAACGTCTCGATGATCTCGCCGAACTCGACGGCGCCCGTCGACGGTCTGTGGCACTTCATCTCCAACGTCCTCATCGACCTGCGCGGCGACGAGGCCGATGTCGAGAGCTACCACATCGCGGTCGTGACCCGTCACGACGACGGTGTCGAGACCGAGTCCCGAATCGGTGGCCGCTACCTCGACCGGTTCGCCTACCGGGACGGGCGTTGGGCCATCGCGCATCGCGACGTGGTGTTCGACTGGAGCCGCGTCGATCAGCCGTCGAAGCCGTACTGGGATCTGGTGGGCCTCGACGAGTCCGCGCTGCTGCGCGGCGCGTTCGGCCCGGACGATCCGCTGTACTCGCAGCTGGGCATCGCCCGGGGATAAGCGTCAATGTGGGACGTGGTGATAGTCGGTTGCGGGCCGGTGGGCGCAACCGCGGCGAACCTCGCCGGCCGCGCCGGCCTGTCGACGCTGGTCATCGAGCGTGACCCTCAGATATTCGATCTGCCCCGAGCGATCCACTTCGACGCGCACATCATGCGGATCCTGCAGCAGATCCGTCTGGCCGAACGGATGGTGCCGAACACGCGCACCTGGCGCCGGAGCACGTTCTACGGCGCGGACGCACAGCCGATCAGGGTGCACGATTGGCCGACCGACAACCCGTACGGCTGGGACGCGCACTACCTGTTCTACCAACCGACGCTCGAGCAGATCCTGCGCGACGGGCTGCGGCAGTACGAGAACGTCGACCTGCGCCTCGGCGTCGAGGTAGTCGGTGTCGCCCAGCCGGACGATCAGGTGACCGTCACGATGCGAGATGTGAACACGGGGGAGCGCACCGAGGTCGCCGCGCGATACCTGATCGGCACCGACGGTGCGTCGAGCTTCGTCCGCTCCAACAGCGGCATCCAACTCGTGGACGGCGACTTCGACGAGCCGTGGCTGGTCGTCGACCTGCGCTGCGATCGGGAGCTCGGGCGTCCGAACGAGTCGGAGATGTTCTGCGATCCGGTGCGGCCGTCGACGCGCGTACCGGGCCCGGGCAACCACCACCGCTGGGAGTTCATGCTGCTGCCGGGCGAATCGGTGGACGACATCTCCAGGCCGGCCTCGATCGAGGCGTTGCTCAAGCCGTGGGTGTCCGGCGACGAGGTCGAGATCATCCGGGCCTCGGTGTACCGGTTCCATTCGCTGATCGCGCAGCGCTGGCGGGACGCGAGGGTCTTCCTGGCCGGGGACGCCGCGCACCAGACACCGCCCTTCCTGGGCCAGGGCTTGTGCCACGGGATACGCGACGTCCAGAACCTCATCATGAAGCTGGGCGCCGTCTTCGCGGGTGGCCCGGCCGACGTCCTGCTCGACAGCTACGAGGCCGAGCGGCGCCCGCACGTGCAACTGATCATCGACATGGCAGTAGCGGCCGGTCGGGAGATCTGCCTGCTCGACCCGCACGCGGCGGCCGAGCGGGATCAGCGGACCCGGGCGGCCGCGGCGAGCGGCGAGCTGCCCCGCACTACGTTCCAGGGCATGCCGCCGCTGTCCGGCGGGTTGTTCACGGCGACCGACGGCGCCGGCGAGCTGTTCTTGCAGCCCCGCCTGCGTGGTGTTGACGGGCGGCAGACGTGGTTCGACGACCTGGTCGGGCCTGACATCGCGGTCGTGGCGCTGCCCGACGTCGCCGCAGCTCTGCGCGCGGATCACGTCCCGGTCGTCGAAATGCCTGCTGGCGCCGCGGAATGGTTCACTGCTCACCGGGCGCGGGCCGCGGTGCTAAGGCCGGATCGGTACGTGTACGCAACCGCGCCGGACGCCGACGAAACCCAGCGATTGCTGCGGGAGCTACGAGCGCTGTTCCCCCTTCGAGTGCTGTCACAGAGCTAGCTGGTGTTCTTCCGGGCCGCGTGTCCGCGCTTGGCGTGCGCCCGGGCCGCGGCTCGGGCGGCGCTCACGTCGCCCTTCGCGATCGCGTCCACGATGTCCTGGTGCACCTGAGTGCGCCGGGCGTGCAGCTTGCCGGCGTCTTGTCCTGGCAGCAGCGCCAACTTCGGATCTCGCGCCTGGACGATCTCCAGCAGGCTGCGGTAGATCGTCTGGAGCATCTCGTTATGACACAGGGCAGCGACCTCGGCGTGGAACTCGAGATTGCGGCGGTAGAACGCCGCCATGTCGGTCGCCGCGCGCAGGGACTGCATGGCCCGCTTCAGGTCGGCCAGTCGCGCCGCCGGATGCGCCGCCTCCGCCGCCCCGACGATCACGGCAGTTTCGAGAATGTCGCGTACCTGCAGCGCATCCGTGACCTCACCCTCCGACCCGGACACCCGCATCATGCTGCGGGCCAGCCGCACGCCGACGCCGGGTTCGGCGACGAACACGCCACCGCCGGGACCGGTTCGGGTAACCACCCGGCCGCGATCCTCGAGGAGCTTGATGGCCTCGCTCACGGTCGACGGGGCAACCGCGAGCAGATCACCCAGGTCGCGCCGCGTCCCTAGTCGAGTGCCCGGTCGCAGCTCGTCGGTGATGATCCGACGCTCGACGGCCTGGGCGGCGGCCTCGGCCCGCGAGGCTCGTTTGGGCATGTCGAACGCGAGGATCGGCGCGCTATCGATCTGCTGACTGTCCGACGCCGAGTCGGAGACCCCTGCTGCTCGAGTTGCCACTTTGCTCCCAGAGTTGACGTACTCGACCATAAGCATATCGGACATGTTCAATATTCGGATTCTACCTCGCGGCCGGTCAAGGTCGACCACCCACAGCGCGAATCCCGCGCGCTATTCGCGAGACCCCGTCATCTCGATCCTGCCGCCATCTGGGACCAGGGCATCAGCCCCGGCGGTAGCACGACTGCCTGGCGTCGGCCTCACGTCGATCAGTTGGCGCGCGTCGAAGTCTCGGTGGCGCTTGCCGAGACATTCGCCGAGTGGTCCGGCACCGGATCGCCCGCAGGGCAGTCACCGCCGCCGTGCGGATCACTGGCTGGCGCCGCTCTCGCATTGCAGCCAGCAGGAATATCAGCTCCCGCTGACGTGATCTCATACCTCCTGCTACCGGCGATGACGACGACGACGAACGACGCGAGGGTTGTGGTGAAGGACCGCTTCATTGCCGCTCGCGAA
>DASXYL010000099.1:0-16651 GCA_036502575.1 Jatrophihabitantaceae bacterium
CAACCCGTTCGACCCGCGCTACGAGCCGCCGCCGTCGCACGAGCTGTCCGTCGACCTCATGCGCCGCCGCGAGCAGCTCTCGGCGCGCTTCGCCGAGCTGCAGTGGGACCTCGGCGGGCTCGCCTACGAGATGGCGATCCGCAACCGCGTGCGCGTCGAGGTGCTCGTGCAGCGCGCCGCGCGCCTGCAGGAGGTCGACGCCGAGCTCGCCGAGGTGGAGCGCATCCTGCGCAGCGAGCAGACCGGCGCGGCCGGCGCCTGCGGCCACTGTGCCGCTCCGCACAGCACCGGCGCGGTCTTCTGCTGGCAGTGCGGCCGGCCGCTCATGGAGCAGCTGCCGGGCAGCGCCATCGCGGGCTAGCCGAACCGCCCGCTCACGTAGTCGCGCGTCCGCGAGTCCTCGGGGCGGCTGAAGATCGTCTGCGTCGGCGCGTACTCCACCAGCGTGCCGGCGCCGCGCTCGAGGCTGAAGAACGCGGTCCAGTCGGCCACGCGCGCGGCCTGCTGCATGTTGTGCGTGACGATGACGATCGTGTACTTCTCCTTGAGCGTCTGGATGAGGTCCTCGATCGCGAGCGTCGAGATCGGGTCCAGCGCCGAGCAAGGCTCGTCCATCAGCAGCACCTGCGGCTCGACGGCGATCGCGCGGGCGATGCACAGCCGCTGCTGCTGACCGCCCGACAGGCCGGCGCCGGGCTTGTTCAGCCGGTCCTTGACCTCTTCCCACAGGTTGGCGCCACGCAGCGACTTCTCCACGACGTTGTCCAGATCGGACTTGCGGATCCGCCCACCCTGCAGCTTGAGGCCGGCCACGACGTTGTCGTAGATCGACATCGTCGGGAACGGGTTGGGTCGCTGGAACACCATGCCGATCGTGCGCCGCACGTCGACCGGGTCGACCGCGGAACCGTAGATGTCATCGCCGTCGAGCAGGACCTTGCCCTTGACGTACGCTCCGGCGATCACCTCGTGCAGCCGGTTCAGCGTGCGCAGCACCGTGGACTTGCCGCAGCCGGACGGGCCGATGAACGCGGTCACCGATCGCGGCGCGATGGTGAAGGAGCACTCGCTGACGGCGAGGAACTTGCCGTAGTAGATATCCAGGTTGTCGGCGTCGATGCGCTTGGCCATTAGCCCGTGCTCCTAGTTCGATACCTTGTTGAAGCGCCCGAGGAAGCGGGCGATGAGGTTGAGCCCCATGACGATGATGATCAGCGTGAGGGCGGCGCCCCACATCCGGTCGACCGCGTAGTTGTGGATCGGCTGGCCGGTGAAGGATCGAGTGTTGCCGATGTTCGATACCTGCGCGTTGATCATGCCGGGCAGCGAGCCCTGGAATTTGTCGCTGAACAGGTTGCCATTGGTGTTGTCGGTGTAGCCGACCAGGATCAGCAGCGGTGCCGTCTCGCCGGCCACCCGGGCGATGCCGAGCACGATGCCGGTGATGATGCCGGTGAGCGCGGTCGGGACGACGATGCGCGCGATCGTCTTCCACTTCGGCACACCCAGCGCGTAGGACGCCTCGCGCAACTCGTTGGGCACGAGCTTGAGCATCTCCTCGGTGGTGCGCACGATGACCGGGATCATCAGCAACACCAGGGCGAGCGAGACCAGCCAGCCACTGCGCTGTCCGTGGAAGGTCGTGATGAACACCGCGTAGATGAACAGCGCCGCGACGATCGACGGCACACCGCTGAGGATGTCGACCATGAACGTGGTGGCCTTCGCCAGTGGCCCGCGGCCGTACTCGACCAGGTAGATGCCGACCATCAGCGCGATCGGCACCGAGATCACCGAGCAGAGCGCGACCTGCTCGAGGGTGCCGATGATGGCGTGCAGCGCTCCGCCGCCCGGGTTGCGGAAGGTGCGGGTTCCGACGTCCTCGGTGAACCATCCGTTGCGGGTGAGCGCGTGGTAGCCCTTGCTTATGACCGTCCACAGCAGCCAGACGAGCGGGACGAGCGCGACGCCGAAGGCCAGGGTGACGAGCACCGTGGCGGCGTTGTTCTTGACCTTGCGGATGCCGTGGCCCGGGGCCGCTGAGAGCGCGGTGATCGTGGTCATGAGAACTCCTTGCGCCGGCTGACGACGGATCGGGCCGCGGCGTTGACGGCGAACGTCAGCACGAACAGGACCAGGCCGGCGGCGATGAACGCCCCGGTGCGCTTGGGGTCGTTGAACTCAGCGGCGTTGTTCGCGATCTTGGAGGCGAAGGTCTCGCCGCCGTTGAAGATCGAGAATGAGAACGGTGAGCCGTTGCCGCGCTTGGACAGGATGAGCATGACCGCGATCGTCTCGCCGAGCGCGCGGCCCAGGCCGAGCATCGATCCGCTGATCAGCCCGGGGCGGCCGTAGGGGAGCACCGCGAGGCGGATCATCTCCCACCGCGTCGCGCCGAGCGCCCAGGCCGCTTCGATGTTCTGGGTCGGCGTCCGCTGGAACACGTCGCGGCCGATCGCGGTGACGATCGGCAGGATCATGATCGCGAGGACGACGCCGCCGTTGAAGATCGTGCCCAGGCTGACGTTCTCGTCCTTGAACAGGTGGAAGCCGCCGAGGTGGTAGAGCACCCGCTGCACCGGTTCGAGCTTCGGGGCCAGGACGATGATGCCCCAGATGCCGTAGATGATCGACGGGATGGCGGCCAGCAGATCGACGATGTAGGCGACCGGCTTGGCCAGTCGCTTCGGCGCGTACTGGGTGATGAAGAGTGCAATGCCGATCGCGATCGGCACCGCGATCACCATCGCGACGAGCGAGATGATCACCGTGACCCAGAGCATGTCCAGGATGCCGAAGCGCAGGGTCGCTCCGTCGACGTCCCAGGTACGGGAGAACAGGAAGTTCGCCTTGTCGTCGGCGATCGAGGGGATGGCCTTGGCGAGCAGGAACGCGGCGACCAACCCGATGAGGATCACGATGAACCCGCCGGAGCCGGCTGCGAGCCCGTGGAAGATCCGATCGCCGATCCGGACCTTCTTGCGCGGCGTGCCCAATGCTATGGAACCGGCCCCGGAGACCGGTGGAGTTTCCTCCAGCGTGGTTACGGCCAGCGGTTCGGCCGAGCCGACCACGCTGGGCGGAGCGCCCGCGCGCTGGAGCGGCGCGCCGTTCTCGGCGATCTCGACGTCGGTTTGCGCGTCATCGGGCCGCGAATCGTCGTCGTCGCGCCGGTGCCTCGGACCGTCCACCGACTCCCCTCCAATGCTCGGCGGTGGCAGCGGCGCGGCCGGCTGGTCGGAGTGACCCTCGCCAGTCCCCACGCCGGTCGTCGTCTCTCGATCTGCCATGTCGGTCCGTCTCTCGAACAGTGGAGCCCCGCCGTGCCGCCGGCTGGCCGGCCCGCCCGGCGGGGCTCCGTCGTTGGCTGAATCTATCCGCGCGCTAGCTGATCTTCGCCACCGACGCCTGGACCTTGGCGTCGATGTCGGCCGGCAGTGGGGCGTAGCCGAGATCCTTGAGGCCCGCCTGCCCGGGGCCGGCCGTGTAGGTCAGGAACGACTTCACGAGCGAGCCCTTCGCCGCGTCCGAGTACTTCTCGCACACGATCTCGTACGTCACCAGGATGATCGGGTACGCGCCCGGGACCTTGGTGGCGTAGTCGAGCTTGAGGGTCAGGTCGTCGCCCGTCCCGGTGATCTTCGCCGCGCTGACCGCCTTGCCGGCCGTGTCGGCGTCGAGAGCGACCGCGCCGCCACCGTTGTCGACCTTGGCCATGGAGAGGCCGGCACTACCCGCGAAGGACCACTCGAGGTAGCCGATGCTGCCCTCGGTCGAGCCGAGGGCCTGCTGCACGCCCTGCGACTTCGACTTGCCCTGGCCGACCTTGCCCGACCACGTCTTGCTCGGCGTCGCCGTGTAGTCGGCCGGCGCCGCGGCGGCCAGGTACTTCTCGAAGTTCTGCGTCGTGCCCGACTCATCGGACCGGAAGAAGACCGTGATCTTGGTCGATGGCAGGCTCGCGCCGGAGTTCAGGGCCTTGATCGCCGGGTCGTCCCAGGTCGTGATCGTGCCTTGGAAGATCTTGGCAATGACCGACGGCGTCAGAGTCAGGTCGGTGACACCGTTGAGCTTGAAGGCGACGGCAACCGGACCGGTGACCATCGGCAGATTGAGTGCTGGCCCACCGCAGCGCTTCTCGGCGGCAGCAGTTTCGCCCTTCGTCGGGTCGAGGGCCGAGTCCGAGCCGCCGATGTCGACCTGGCCGCCGGTGAACTGCTTGACGCCCGCGCCGGAGCCGGTCGGGTTGTAGTCGATCGTCGCGCCCGAGCACTGCTTCTTGAAGTCCTGGATCCACTGCTGGATCGCGTTGGTCTGCGCGGTCGAACCCTCGGCCTTCAGGCTGCCCGACGCGCAGTCCCCGCTGCCCGAGGAGCTGGCGCTCGTCGTGCTGCCGCCGGCTGGCGTCGTCGACGGGTTATCGCTCGATTTCTTGTCCGAGCCGCAGGCTGCCAGCGCGAGCGCGCCTGCCAGCAGAGCGGCTGCCACGCCAGTCCGGTACAGCTTCACGTGTGGTCCCTTTCGTCAGAGGCGGATGCCGTTCCGGACGGTAGGGCGAAGAGGTGGCGCCCCGGCGTGGGCCAGATGAACGCGGGGTGAACCCAGCCCGGCGCCGGTGTGACGCTTCGCAAACCAGGACATGTCCACCGGGTAAACACGTCCGGCGGGGATCCTGCTCACACGTTGCGCCTGTCGGCGCGCGGGAACCGGCCGGAGGTCGAACAACGTTCGCTAACCGCCAACGTTACGACGGACGGCTGTACTGCGCATCGAGATCGTGGCGGGCGAACCCGTACCGGCGGTACAGCTCCATCGCCGCGGTGTTGCTGTCGTCGACGTAGAGCATGGCCTCGGCCTGGCCCTGGCCGGCCAGGTAGCCGAGCCCGGCGGTGAGCAGGGCCGGCCCGAGCCCCAATCCCTGGGCCTGCGGCGCTATGCCCAGCACGTACACCTCGCCGATGCGGTGCGGATGCACCTTCGTCCAGTGGAAGCCCAGCAACTCGCCGTCACGCTCGGCCAGCAGGAAACCGTTCGGGTCGAACCACGACTCGGCCTCGCGAGCCTCGATGTCGTCCTTCGTGAAGCGCCCCTGCTCGGCGTGATCGGCGAAGGCCGCGGCGTTCACGGCGAGCCAGGCGTCCTCGTCCTGCCCCGGGACGAACGGCCGTACCGTCACGCCCTCGGGCAGGGGCTTGTCGGGCAGGTCGGTGAGCGGGCGGCGCAGCTGCCACAGCGCACGGTGCTTGGCGTAGCCTCGCGCCTTCGCTGCCGGGCCCACCGGGCTGCGCTTGCCGTGCGACCACACGATCAGGCGCGGGGCGATCTCCTCCAGCGCAGCGAGAAGCACGGCGGCCGTGCTGTCGCCGTCGCCGTCGGCGATCTCGGCGGTATCCCCGTCGAGCTGGGCGTACCCGGCAATCGTCGCGTCACGGCGATCGACCAGGTGCTTGAGCTCGGGGCGGACGGCGCCGAGCTGCAGCATCGCGTGATCGCTCAGCGGGGGCGCGCCGTCGCGGACCTTGACTGTCTTGATCAGCGCGCGGACGTCGTTACGTAGGTCGCCGTCCAACGCAGTGAAGACGTCGACGGCCACCCACCAAAGCTACAGGTCGATCAGATCGTCTGCGGTGGCGCGACGCGTCTCGAGCGCCGTGGAATCGGCCGTCGGTCGGACGAACTTGTAGCCGACGTTGCGCACCGTGCCGATCAGCACCTCGTTCTCGGGGCCGAGCTTGGCGCGCAGCCGCCGGACGTGGACGTCGACCGTCCGGCTGCCGCCGAAGTAGTCATAGCCCCAGACCTCTTGCACGAGATGGGACCGGGTGAAGACCCGCCCGGGGTGCTGGGCGAGGAACTTCAGCAGCTCGAACTCCTTGTAGGTGAGGTCGAGGGCGCGGCCCTGCAGGCGGGCGCTGTAGGTCGTCTCGTCGATGACGAGGTCGCCGATCTGGACGTGCTCGGGCGACGGGTCGGCGTTGCGCGCCCGCCGGTCGACGGCCAGGCGCAGCCGGGCGTCGAGCTCAGCCGGGCCGGCGGTGTCGAGGACGACGTCGTCGACGGTCCAGTCGGCCGAGAGCGCGATGAGGCCGCCCTCGGTGAGGACGGCGATCACGGGCACATTGCGTCCGAGTGCGGCGAGCACCCGGGTGAACGAGCGCGCTCCGGCGAGATCGCGGCGGGCGTCGATGAGCACGGCGTCGCCGGTGGTGTGCTCGATTAACCGGCCGGCGTCCAGCGGCATGACGGTGACGGTGTGCGGCAGCAGGCCCAGCGCGGGGAGCACCTCGGTGGTCGGCTGCACGGCGCTGGTGAGTAGGACGAGATCCATGCGGGTCTCCTGCGTTGTATCGCCCGGGATGGCGGTGCTGTAGACATCCGAGCGGCGCTGCCCAGTTGCTTGTAGGCAGGATAGCAATGTGGACTCGCAGCAGATGGTCACGTTGACCACATCCGACGGTGTGGCGATCGCCTGCGACTACTGGTCCGGCGCCGATCTCGCGTACGTGGTCGCGCACGGGTTCACCGGTTCGAGCCGCATACCGCGCGTACAACGCATCTGCACCCAGCTCGCCGCGACCGGAGCCGCCGTGCTGGCGCTGGACTTCCGCGGGCACGGCCGCTCCGGCGGCTACTCGACGGTGGGCGAGCTCGAGGTTCACGATCTCGCGGCGGCCGTCGCCTTTCTGCGCGCCGAGGGGCACCGGGCCGTCGCCGTGCTCGGCTGGTCGATGGGCGGCTCGGTGGTGCTGCGGTACGCCGGCCTCGGCGGCGATGTGGACGCCGTCGTCAGCATCAGCTCGCCCGGTCACTGGTGGGAACGGGGCACCACGCCGATGCGGCTCGTGCACTGGGCGGTCGAGACGCGATTCGGCCGGTTGACCACCCGGGTGATGACGCGCACCCGGCTCGGTTCGTCGGGCTGGCACCCGCTGCCCGAGTCGCCGGTCGAGGTGGTGGCCGCCATCGCGCCGCGTCCGCTGCTGATCGTCCACGGTGATGCCGATCACTACTTCCCGATCCACCACGGCGAGGCGTTGGCGGCGGCGGCCGCGGGCTCGGAGTTCTGGATGGAGGCCGGCATGGGGCACGCCGAGAGCGCGACGACGCCGGCCCTGATCGAGCGTGTGGACGCCTGGGTGCGTACCGCCCTTGATTCGCCGGCGCTCGACTCGACAGTGTGCCCCCGTCTGCGACCATGACCGGTGTGGTGGGTGAACCGGCCGAGACCGAGCGAAGCGACGCGCTGAGCGTCACCGCGCAGATCCCGGTCGTCGACGACTACGCGGTGGGCCCGCAGGATCCCAACCCGCCCGACGAGGCCCCACCACCCGAGCCGCCGCCTGAACCACCGTCCGAGCTCCAGACGGCGCACCTGGGGCAGATCAACCACATCCAGGGGGCCGCCGCGGCCGCCGTCCTGGCGATCGGGCTGGCCATCGCGTCCAAGCTGGGCGTCACGCCGCTGCTCATCGGCATCGCGGTGGTGCAGGGCCTGCTCGTCGTGTCCTGGGTGTTCGGCACGGCCCTGCCGGGACGGATCGGCGGGCTCGTGATCGGGGGGTTGGCCGCCGGCGGCGCCGACGTCATGGTGTCGCGGTGGCCGCACGGGCAGCTCGGGACGTTGCTCGGTGTGCTGGGGCTGGCCATCCCGGCGATGTTCGTGCACCAGCTGACCCGCGGCGTGGTGCGTACCCGGGTGGTCGAGTCGCTCTCGGACATCGCGCTGATGGTGGTAGCCGTGGTGGGGTGCGCCGCGCTGATGCAGCTGCGGCACGAGACGCTCGGCGCGCTGATGACCAGCGGCTTCGTGCTCGCGGCCGGGGCGGCCCTGGTGGCCGGCCATCTGGTGGACCTGTTCTTCCCGAAGATGCTCTTCGATCCGGACGTTCCGCGCGGGCTGCTGGCGGTTGTCGCCGGCGCCATGGCCGGCGCGGTGGCGTGCTTCCTGCGGCTGCACAACTCGTTCGAGTTCGACCACAAGCGTTCGATCATTGTGGGCGGGGCCCTGGGCGCCCTCGTCAGCCTGTTCGCGATCGGGGCGGCGTTCGTCGAACAAAGCCTGCCGGCTGGACGGCGCCCAGTAGCGGTGGCCCGGCCGGTCGCGAGCGTGCTGATCTCGTTCGGGCTGCTGGTACCGATCGGCTACCTGCTCTGCCTGACCATCCGGGCCTAGCTCATGACGGTATGGCTGACCGTCCTGGTCGGCGCCTTCCTCGCGATGGTCGTGATCGACCGGATCGCCGCCGTCGTGGCGACCCGCCTGGCCCGATCGCAGGTCGCCGACCTCGTGGACGTGGTGCGCCACCTGCGGATACGGGTGCGCGGCGCGCCGTTCCTGACCCAGGCGCTGCGCGGCCGCTACCGGTACGTGTACATGGCCGGGCGCGGTGTCGTGATCGGACCGATCACCGACGGCCGGCTCCGGGGCGTGCTGCGCGGCGTACGGGTGCCGTTGCGGGCGGCGCTCGCCGGCACCGTTCGGGAGGTGCCGGTCGCGCGCATCGACTCGAGCGTCGTCGTGCCGTACGCGCAGGTACCGCTGCTCACCCGCATCGCCGGGCTCGTCGTGGAGCCCGACGGCAGCCACCTGTCGGTGCGAGCGCCCTTCCCGGTGCCGGGCATGGGCGAGCTGGTGCGGGTGGAGGCCCGCGGCGAGCTACTGGTGGTGGACGGGCAGGTGCGAATGACGGTGTCCGGGCTGCGTGTTGCCGGGGTGGGCCTGCCGAGCGTGGTCGTGGGCCAGCTGTCGCGGGCGCTGAGCTCGAGCATCGTCATACCGCCGCTGCCCTACGGCATGACCATCGTGGACGTGCGAGTGGGCGCCGAGGGCCTGATCGTCCGCTGCGCCGCCACCGACGTGATCTTGCGTGCGGTCGGTCGGGCGCCGGTGGTTTCGGTGGCCACTGGGTAAGGTCGCTGCGTGGTGAACCCCGGGCCGACGCCGACGGTCGGCGGGCCGTCGTACTCGGTGCCGGTGTCGCGGCGTCGCCGGCGGCGCTGGCCGTGGATCACCGGGATCATCGTCGTCGTCCTGTTCGGCTTGTTCGTGGTGGCCGATCGGATCACCGTGGGCCTGGCCGAGTCGGCGGTGGCCAAGCGCATCCAGGACCAGTCCCCGTTCGCGGGCAGCGGGGTGAAGCCCCACGTCTCCATCAACGGCTTTCCGTTCCTGACCCAGGCGATCGGCGGGAAGTACGACGACATCGCGGTGTCCGGCGACGCCCTGACCATCGACCAGGTAGGGGGCACCGACCTCAACGCGCACATGCACGGCGTCCACGTGCCCTTGGGCAACGCCATGGATCGCAAGGTCAACTCCCTGCCGATCGACCACCTGGACGCCACGGCGACCGTCCCGTACACCGAGGCGGCGGCGCGGACGGGCATCGACGGGTTGCAGCTCTCGGACAACCACGGCGCGCTGCACGTGACGCTGGCCGTCAGCGTGGCGCCGTTGGGCAACGTCACCGCGACCGCCGACGCCGACCTGCACGTGAGCGGCAACCACGTCACCTACACCGTCCGGCAGGTCACGGTGAACGGCATGCCCGCGACCGACGCGCTCACCCCGCAGCTTCAGCAGGCGATGAACGGCGCGCTTACCCTGCCGACGTTGCCGTACCACCTGCACGTCACCGGCGTGAAGCCCATGCCGTCCGGGATACAGGCCACCGCCACGGCCGACCACATAGTGGTCGACACAAGCTGATCCGCCGGAGTCGGATCCGGGCTCGCCCCACTCGCTTCGCTTCGGGGGCAATCCCGGATCCGAACGCGCCTTCGGCACGTCCGCGTCGCGGCCGGCGGGCTCTTCGCGCGAGCGCTCATCGCGTTCGTGGTTGCTGAGCTATTCGAAGTTGTCCGCGCTTCGACGCTATGACGCGTCGAAGCGCGGACAACTCGTGCTGGATCGGGGTTTGGTGAGTGCCGGGGCGGCCGCTACGCTGAGCGCCATGGGCAATGCGCTCTGCGCTGTGAGCAATCCTCTGCTCACCTCTCGCCGCACGGTCGACCTGTGCCGTGTGGGCAGCTGCCTGTGTCGCACCCGCTGAGCGGGTAGCCGAACCCTGCCGCGTCCGTTCGCGTCTCCGGGTGCCCGCATCCCTGCGCGCCGTTTTTGTACATATTTCCGCCCGTCCCGATCTACAAAGAGGAGAAACCTATGAGCCGCGCTGACGTGCTCGTGTCGGCCGATTGGGCCGAGGAGAACCTGGACGCCCCGGGCGTCGTCTTCGTCGAGGTCGACGAGGACACCAGCGCCTACGACGGTGGCCACATCGCCGGGGCCGTCAAGCTGGACTGGAAGACCGACCTGCAGGACCAGGTGCGCCGCGACTTCGTGAGCAAGCAGCAGTTCGAGGCGTTGCTGTCCGAGAAGGGCATCGGCAACGACGACACCGTGGTCCTCTACGGCGGCAACAACAACTGGTTCGCCGCCTACGCCTACTGGTACTTCAAGCTCTACGGCCACGACAAGGTGCAGCTGCTCGACGGCGGCCGCAAGAAGTGGGAACTCGACGGTCGCGAGCTGTCCAAGGACACCGTGTCCCGCCCGGCGACCAGCTACACCGCCAAGGACCAGGACACCTCGATCCGCGCGTTCCGCGACGAGGTCCTCGACGCGATCGGCAACAAGAACCTCGTCGACGTGCGCTCGCCGGACGAGTTCTCCGGCAAGCTCCTCGCTCCGGCGCACCTGCCGCAGGAGCAGTCGCAGCGCGGTGGCCACATCCCGGGCGCGCTGAACGTCCCGTGGAGCAAGGCGGCCAACGAGGACGGCACGTTCAAGTCCGACAAGGACCTGACCGACCTGTACGTGGGCGAGGCCGGCCTCGACGACTCGAAGGACACCATCGCCTACTGCCGGATCGGTGAGCGCTCCAGCCACACCTGGTTCGCCCTGCACGAGCTGCTCGGCCAGCAGAACGTCAAGAACTACGACGGCTCCTGGACCGAGTACGGCTCGCTCGTGGGCGTCCCGATCGAGAAGGACGTCTGATGTGCGGGGCACCGCCGCAGGCGCCTGACCTGCCTGCGCACGTGGACATCACCAAGGAGACGGTGATCTACGGCGTCGTGTCTCGCGATGGGGCGCCGGTGCCGGCCGCCTACGTCCGGCTGCTCGACGAGACCGGCGAGTTCACGGCCGAGGTCGTCACGTCGGCCACGGGTGACTACCGGTTCTTCGCCGCGCCCGGCAAGTGGACGCTGTCCGTGCTGCACCGCGACGGCGCCGCCCGCAAGGATGTCCACGCCCTGGAGCCCGGCCTCGTCGAGGCAGCGCTCGTCCTGAGCTGACCGTCGCTCCGGTTTTGGTCACCCGCCGTCGCATAGCCGGCCGGGTGACCAAAACCGGATCAGTAGACCAGCGCCTGGGCGTCCTGGCGCAGGGCTTCGTCGACGAACGACACCGACCCCGCGATGCGCACCCCGGGCAGCACTTCGTCCTCGGTGATCTCGCGCCGGGCGGCGCACTGCGTGCACACCGTCAGCCGGCCGCCGTCCAACACCGCATCGCGCAGCTGTGACAGCGGCGTCGCCTCAGGCAGTGAGAACTCCTCGGCCCGGCCCGGCAGTGCCAACCAGGCCGCCTCGCCGGTCAGCCACAGTGACACCTCGGCGCCGGCCGCCAACGCCGTCGCCGCGACCGTGAACGCCTGATTGCACCGTTCCGGATCGTCGACGCCGGCGGTGCACTTCACCACGAGAGACCTGGTCATACGGCTATCCTGCACGGCATGGAAGCGACGTATCTCGCGGTGCTGGTCGGGACGTGCATCGGCATCGGCGCCGCGTCGCTCTACGTCGTCCACCGGCTCCTTGCCCGTGACTGATACGACCGATCTGCGCGAGGGTGCGCCGCTCCACGACGCGCTGCTGCCGCTGCTGCCGCTCGTCGGTACGTGGGCCGGTAGCGGGGCCGGCGTCGCTCCCTCGTCGGGCGAGGGGTTCGCGTTTCGCCAGCGGGTGACGTTCGCCCACGACGGCCGGCCGTTCCTCGCCTACGAGTCGCGCGCATGGCTGGTCGACGCCGACGGCAAGGACATCCGGCCGGCGTTTCGCGAATCAGGGTTCTGGCGCCCGGGCGCCGGGCCCGACGACGTCGAGGTCGTCACGTCGTCGATCACCGGTCTGACCCTGCAGTTCGTCGGCGCAGCCGGCGATCAGCGCTGGGAGATCGCCACCACGTCCGTCATCGGGACGCCGACCGCCAAGCAGGTGGCCGGCGAGCGCCGCCTGTACGCGATTTCGGGCGACACGCTGGCGTACGCGACCGAGCTGGCGGTCACCGGTGACGACTACGCGCCGCACCTCAACGCCACGCTGCAGCGCGCCTAACCGGCCTGGCAGCGCTGGTCGGATTGCAGCCGCGACACCGGATCGAAGCGGCTGGTGATCCGGTACTGACCCGCCTCCGGCACGGTGATGTTCAGCCAGCCGTCGGCGTTGGCGAGGCAGCTGCCCACGGCCAGCGTCCCGTCGGTGTGCTGCACGGTCAGGTAGGGAGACCAGCGCACACGCAGGTACACCGCACCCGCTGCGGGCGTCTCGACTGTGATGCGCGTGGGCTCGACGCTCTGCACCTGCGCCCCCTCGGCCAGCCGCGTGGAGTCGGTGACGCGGTACAGCGTCCAGGACGGGCTCGACCAGACGACCTTGAGGTAGTCCAGCCCGCCGGCCACGAGCTTGGACTCCTGCACCGCCGAGTAGTCGAGCTTGGTCGCGGGCACGGCCACCCAGCGCACGGCCAGATCGTGCAACCACGCGTGGTAGCTCGCTGCGGTGAGCGCGCCCTTCTGGTAGAAGATCGGGTCGTTGGCGACATCGGCCTGGCGATCCCAACCGCGGGCCAGCGACGCCCGGCCGGCGAGGTACACGGTCGCGAAGTGGTTCACCGGGTCGAGCACCTCGAGCCGGGCGCCGACCGCGTCGGGGCCGCCCCTCGCCTCTTCGTCGGCCAGCGCGCCGAGCAGCGGCTGGTAGAAGGCGGCGGTGCTGGACGGCGCGCGCGTGGAGGACACCTGCTGGACGACGTCGATCGTGGGCCACAGCGCCAGCAGCGCCAGCACGACCGCGAGCATCCAGCGGCGCAGCGGCGAGTAGGCGAGAACGACCGGGGCGGCGCAGATCCACGCCAGCCGGGTGACGTTGTTGCCGATCGCGCCCGGCGCGGCCAGGAAGATCGGCAGCGCGAGCAGGAGCAGCAACGCGGAGGTACGCACCACGCGCTGGGGGCAGAACAGCGCGACGCCGATGCAGCACAGACCGGCCGGGACGAGGTCGGTCCACAGGAACGGCATCTCTCCGGTGCCCGGGAACAGCAGGGCCATGGAGAGGCCGATGACGCCGAGCAGCACGGCGACCGAGAAGGCGCCCCGCCGCCGGCTCTCGTCGGTGACCATCACCGCGAGCAGCACGAGCCCGAGGAACAGCCCGGCCAGCGGGCTGGAGAAATAGGCGATGGCGGCCAGCGGGGCCGCGAACAGTGGCCGGTTGTTCTGCAGGGCGAGCAGCGCCGCCGCGGCCAGCGTGAGGCCGACGGCGAAGGTGACCCGGCCGTCGAGCAGGTTGGCCATCTGAGCCACCGAGAACGCGATGGCTCCGGCCCGTGGACGCCGGGAGGTGGCCACCAGCCGGGCGATGATCACACCGCCGACGACGGCGGCCGCGACGCCCGTGGCCCGTACCCCGAAGATCGCCATCGAACTCGGGGTGAGCAAGCTGTAGGTCGGCAGCGACAGGCCGCCGAACCAGCCCGTCCACCAGGAGACGTTGCCGGCGGACCTGACCAGGTTGGCCCGCGCGATCTGCGCGGCGAGATCTGGCGCGAGTGGCTTCCAGACCAGATAGACGGTGGCGAGGACGCCGCCGACGAGCACGGCCCAGCCGGCCGGCGTCAGTCGGCTGGCCGCGCGCTGTACGCGGCTGATCATTATCTCGCCGGCCCGTACGGCCTGGCTGGTCATCGGACACCTTCGCTGCAGAGAGGACGCGGCGCTGCGCTCATCCGCCAGATCCTGTGACTATGGGTAGAACTTCCCATGTTCGAGGCTACTCGCCGGTCGAGTAGCACCCGTGTTGGATATACCCACTTTGAACGTTGTTCGGCCCCCGAATCTTTCCGTACCTGACGGGTCGGTTGGACGGGCCGACGATTCGGGGGCCGGGTAGCTGTCGGGTATTGCCAGCCGCAATGCCTGCGGTCGCATACTCGTGTCCGGAAGCTTGGGGCTAGCGGACAGCCACCTCACGTGTCCTAGATGTATTCAACTCTGGACCACCTCCTTCCTCGTGTGACGCAACCGTACGGCCCCGAGAACGCGCCGGGCAACGCATTTCGTTGGTGGCGTACGTCGCTCGCTCAGCGTCCCGTCAGAAACCGGCCAGCTTCTGCACGGCGCGTACCAAATCGACGTCTCGTGACGGTCGCGGCCGCCCGTCGATGTCCACCACATCGACCACCCCGCGGACCGTGCCCGCCAGGAACACGCCGTCGGCAGCGTGCAGGTCCTCGACCACGGCATCCGTGATCACCGTCCGCCAGCCCTGCTCGGCCGCGCGCTCGAACAGTCGGTGCTGGGTCGTGCTGGCCAGGATGCCGTTGTCGCCGGTGGGAATCGTGTGCATCGTGTCGCCCATCGTCCACACGACCGCCGAGGTCGGCGCCTCGAGCACCTTGCCGTCCGCGCCGCCCACGCTGACGAAGATGACGTCGTCGGCTCCGCGCCGAGCGGCTTCCCGCTGCGCGGCCATGTTCACCGCATAGGAGATCGTCTTGACGCCGCCGAGCAGCCAGGGCGCGTCGGCGAAGGCGTCGTAGGTGGTACCCCGGGTGAGCGTGACGGCCCGGATGCCGTCGCGCCGCTGCGTCCCGAACGCCGCCGGCAGCTCGTCGATGGTGACGATGCCGGTGGCGGCGCCGCCGGGACGTCCCCGGGTGAGGAACCAGCGCATGCTGCCTTCGAGCTCGGCCGGCCAGGCGGCAGTGACCTCGTCGATGAGTGCCCGCCACGGAGGTTCGTCGAACGTGATGCCGAGCGTCGCGGCCGAACGGTGGATCCGGGCGACATGCGCCTCGATCTTGTCGACCGCACCGTCGATCACGCGACAGCCTTCGAAGCAGCCGTCGCCCCGGGTGAAGCCGAGATCGTCGGTGTGCACCACCGGAGTTGCCCGCTCGACGAGTCCGATGCCGAGAACGCCAGTCAGCTGCATCGCGTCAGGCTACCGAGTGGGCCGCGCGCCTACGATGGATATTGATGACCCACGATGCCGACCTTGCGACGCGGCTGCGGTCCCGCGGCATGCGGATGACGCCACAGCGCGAGCATGTGCTGGCCGCTGTCCGCGATCTGGGTCATGCCACGCCCGAGCAGATCAGCGACGCGGTACCCGGCGTCGACATCACCACGGTGTACCGGACGCTCGAGGTGCTCGAGCAGATCGGCCTGGTGCGGCACACGCACCTCGGGCACGGGGCCCCGGCGTTTCGCCCGGCTGACGATCAGCACGTCCACGTCGTGTGTCATTCCTGCGGCCGGGTGGCTGACGCGCCCGAGACGCTGGCCGACGAGCTGGCCGCCCGGCTGCGCGCCGAGCAGGGCTTTGTGCTCGACCGGTCGCACTTCACCGTCTTCGGCCGGTGCGCCGACTGCGCGGAACACAAGGCGGCGGCAGCGCCTTGACTCCTGATGTGACCGTTATTGCTGAAGGCGTCGACGCCGGCGTGCCCGCTCACCACGGCGATCCGCTGCGCGAGCAACGCGTATTGGCGAGCGTTGCCGGAGTGGTCGATCGGTCCAACCGCGACGTGCTGATCGTCCCGGGCGACGATCGGCTGGGCTGGCTGCACACCATCTGCTCGCAGCACGTCGCCGACCTGGCCGACGGTGAGTCGACCGAGGCGCTCGTGCTGTCGCCGCACGGTCACGTCGAGCAGCACTGGCAGGTCACCGAACTCGACGGCACGGTATGGCTGGACGTCGAGCCCGGCACCGCCGCCGAGGTGCTCGCCTACCTGCAGAAGATGCGGTTCCTGAAGCGGGTCGAACCCGCTGACGTGTCGGCCGACTGGGCCGTGGTCTCGGTGGGCGGCCCGGCCGCGACGGACGTGCTGCGCGCCGCGGGCCTGCCGGTGCCCGACAGTCGCGCGGTCGCGTTGCCGGACGGCGGGTTCGTGCGGCGGACGCCCTGGGGCGTCGACCTGCTCGTGCCGCGCGCATCGGCGCCGTCGGTCTTCGCTGCGCTGCAGGCGGTCGGCGCCGCGCCGGCGGGCATGCTGGCGTTCGAGGCCCTGCGCGTCGAGTCCCGGCGTCCCCGCCTGGGTCTCGAGACCGACCACCGCACCATCCCGCACGAGGTCGGCTGGATCGGGCCGGCCGTGCACCTGGACAAGGGCTGCTACCGCGGCCAGGAAACCGTCGCCCGAGTGCATAACCTGGGCAAACCGCCGCGGATGTTGGTGTTGTTGCACCTGGACGGCTCGGTGGACCGGCCCAATACCGGCGATCCGGTGCTGGCCGGCGGCCGTGCGGTGGGCCGGCTGGGAACCGTGGTCGAACACGTCGATCTGGGCCCGATCGCGTTGGGGCTGCTCAAGCGCGCCATACCCGCGGACACCGCCCTGAGCACCGGCGGTGACGCCGATGTG